>NZ_LXSD01000048.1:0-7608 GCF_017168095.1 Lysobacter enzymogenes
GGCCGAGGCCAAGCCCGCCGCCGGCCAGGCCAAGGCCCGCCACAGCGACCCGCCCGGCGACGGCGACGGCGCGCGCGCCGCCTCCAAGGACGGCGATCCGCAGGTCCGCGCCCAGCTCGACGCGCTGGGCTACAAGTACCAGCTCGACAGCGACGGCGATTTCGTCCTCACCTTCAGCCTCGACGAGACGCGCAGCCAGATGGCCTACGTGCTGTCGCGCACCCAGCGCTTCGGTTCGCTCAAGGTGCGCGAGATCTGGTCGCCGGCCTACCGCACCGGCGACGGCGGCGCGCTGCCGGCGGCGATCGCCAACCGCCTGCTCGAGGATGGCCAGCTGAGCAAGCTCGGCGGCTGGGTCAGCCAGGACGGGGTGGCGGTGTTCGTGGTCAAGATCGACGCCGGCGCCTCGCAGCAGACCCTGGACGACGCCATCGACTACGCGGTGCGCGCCGCCGACCAGATGGAAGCCGAACTCACCCCCGGGCAGGACGAATTCTGACGTGAGCTATCGCGAAGGCCGCTTCTGGCAACCCGATGTGACCGTGGCCACCGTGGTGGTCGACGGCGGCCGCCTGCTGATGGTCGAGGAGACCGTCGGCGGGCGCCTGGTGCTCAACCAGCCGGCCGGCCACCTGGAGCCCGACGAGAGCCTGGTCGAGGCCGCGTTGCGCGAGACCCTGGAGGAAACCGGCTGGCAGGTGCGCCTGACCGCCTTCGTCGGCGCCTACCAATGGAAGGCGCCGGCCGCCGCCGACGGCAGCGGCGGGCGCCATTACCTGCGCTTCGCCTTCGCCGCGGAGCCGGTCAGCCACGACCCGGCGCGGCCGCTCGACGAGGGCATCGTGCAGGCGCTGTGGATGACCCCGGCCGAGCTGCAGGCGCGCGCGCCGCAGCACCGCAGCCCGCTGGTGTGGCAGGTCGCCGCCGACTACCTCGGCGGGCGCCGCCATTCGCTCGACCTGCTCCAGCACTTCGCGGACGCCGGCGCGTCGGCGTGACGGTCATGACCCGGTCGGCGGACACCATCGTGGGCATGTCGGGCGGGGTCGATTCCTCGGTCGCCGCGCTGCTGCTGCGCGATTCCGGGCAGGCGCTGTCGGGATTGTTCATGCAGAACTGGGGCGACGACGGCAGCGGCGACTGCCGCGCCGAGGACGACCGCCGCGATGCGGTGGCGGTGTCCGGCCGGCTCGGCCTGCCGATCCACTTCCGCGATTTCTCCGGCGAGTACTGGGCCGGGGTGTTCGAGCACTTCGTCGCCGAGTACGCGGCCGGGCGCACGCCCAATCCCGACGTGCTGTGCAACCGCGAGATCAAGTTCAAGCATTTCCTCGACGCCGCGCGCGAACTGGGCGCCGACTACATCGCCACCGGCCATTACGCCCGGGTCGACGCGGCCGGCGGCCGCTTCCGCCTGCTCAAGGCGCTGGACCGGAGCAAGGACCAGAGCTACTTCCTGCACCAGCTCGGCCAGGCCCAGTTGGCGGCCACCCGCTTCCCGCTCGGCGAACTGCTCAAGCGCGACGTGCGCGAGATGGCCCGCGCCGCGCAGCTGCCGACCGCGGCCAAGAAGGACTCCACCGGCATCTGCTTCATCGGCGAGCGCGATTTCCGCGAATTCCTGTCGCGCTACCTGCCGGCGCGCGAAGGCGAGATCCGCACTGCGGACGGGCGCGCCGTCGGCCGCCATCCGGGCGTGTTCTATTTCACCCTGGGCCAGCGCGAAGGCCTCAACATCGGCGGCGTGCGCGGGTTCGAACAGGCGCCGTGGTACGTGATCGGCAAGGACGTGGCCGGCAACGTGCTGTACGTGGACCAGGGCAGCGACACGCCGTGGCTGCGCTCGCAGGCGCTGACCACCGAGGCCGCGCACTGGATCGCCGGCGCCCCGCCCGCGCGCCGCTTCGCCTGCGCCGCGCAGACCCGCTACCGCCAGCCCGACCAGTCGTGCGAGGTCGAGGTCGGCGATGACGGTACCCTGTCGCTGCGCTTCGCCCAGCCGCAGCGCGCGGTGACCCCGGGCCAGTCGCTGGTGCTGTACGCCGGCGACGAGTGCCTCGGCGGCGCGGTCATCGCCGCCACCGACGCGCCGGTGCCGGGCCTGGGCAAGACTTCTCTTTCTTCGACGACGAATCAGTAACGATGGCCGAACTTTCCGAACGCACCCTCGCCCTCGCCGGCCTCGCCCAGGCCCTGGCCCAGGTGCGGCGCATCGCCGACACCGGCCAGGCCAACGCGAGCGTGCTGCAGACCGCGCTGGACTCGGTGTTCCGCATCGACGCCTCCTCGCCCTCGGCGGTCTACGGCGGTGTCGGCCAGCTGCGCCCCGGCCTGATGCTGGCGCAGGACTACTTCAGCAGCCGGGTCAAGGATGAACACCTGCCGCGCCTGGGCCTGGCGGTGCTGCAGCTGGAGCGGCGCTTCGTCCAGGACGGCGCGATGACCGAGAAGGTGCTCAGCGGCATCCGCGCGCAGGCCGACAACGCCCAACGCCTGGGCAGCGCCCATCCGGACGTGATCGCCGCGCTCGGCACGCTCTACGCCGACACCCTCAGCCACCTGCGCCCGCGCGTGCTGGTGCAGGGCAATCCGCACTACCTCGGCCAGCCCGGCGTGGTCGCCGAGGTGCGCGCGGTGCTGCTGGCGGCGGTGCGCTCGGCGGTGCTGTGGCGCCAGCTCGGCGGCAGCTACTGGGATTTCATCCTGCGCAAGCGGGCGATGGTGGATTCGATCGACGCGCGGCTGGATTGAGGCGGGGCGCGGGCGCTTCGCGCCGGCGCGGGCGCATGGGATTCGCGGTCGCGGCTTGCGCCGCTCCTACAGGAACTCCATGCCGCTGCGTCGCGACGGCCGCCCCCTGTAGGAGCGGCGCAAGCCGCGACCGCGCCAATCGAACGACTGCGCCTGCACCGCTCCAGGGCGATGCAATGCACCAAACCCAGGCGCCAACAAAAAACCCCGGCCGGAGCCGGGGTTTTTCGTTTCGAACGATCCTGAAGACTCAGGCCGCGACGGTATCGGCGACCTGCTTGTAGTCGGCGATCTGGTCGAAGTTCATGTAGCGGTAGATCTTGTCGCCGTTGGCGTTGATCACGCCGATATCCGCCATGTACTCCTCGCGGGTCGGGATCCGGCCCAGGCGCGAGCAGATCGCCGCGAGTTCGGCCGAACCCAGGTACACGTTGGTGTTGCGGCCCAGGCGGTTGGGGAAGTTGCGGGTGCTGGTGGAGAACACGGTCGCGCCCTCGCGCGCCTGCGCCTGGTTGCCCATGCACAGCGAGCAGCCCGGCATCTCCATGCGCGCGCCGGCGGTGCCGAAGGTGCCGTAGTGGCCTTCCTTGGTGAGCTCGGACGCGTCCATCTTGGTCGGCGGCGCGACCCACAGGCGGGTCGGGATGTCGCGCTTGCCTTCCAGCAGCTTGGCGGCCGCGCGGAAGTGGCCGATGTTGGTCATGCACGAACCGATGAACACTTCGTCGATGGCCGCGCCGGCCACATCCGACAGGGTCTTCACGTCGTCCGGGTCGTTCGGGCAGGCGACGATCGGCTCGACGATTTCGTTGAGGTCGATTTCGATGACCGCGGCGTACTCGGCGTCGGCGTCGCCTTCCAGCAGCTGCGGGTTGGCCAGCCACGCTTCCATCGCCTTGATCCGGCGCGACAGCGAACGCGGGTCGGCGTAGCCCTCGGCGATCATCCACTTCAGCAGCGTGATGTTGCTGTTGAGGTATTCGACGATCGGTTCCTTGTCGAGCTTGACCGTGCAGCCGGCGGCCGAACGCTCGGCCGAGGCGTCGGACAGTTCGAACGCCTGCTCGACCTTGAGCTGCGGCAGGCCTTCGATCTCGAGGATGCGGCCGGAGAAGATGTTCTTCTTGCCCTGCTTGGCGACGGTGAGCAGGCCCGACTTGATCGCCGCCAGCGGGATCGCGTTGACCAGATCGCGCAGGGTCACGCCCGGCTGCAGCTCGCCCTTGAAGCGGACCAGCACCGACTCGGGCATGTCCAGCGGCATCACGCCGGTGGCCGCGGCGAACGCGACCAGGCCGGAGCCGGCCGGGAACGAGATGCCGACCGGGAAGCGGGTGTGCGAGTCGCCGCCGGTGCCGACGGTGTCGGGCAGCAGCATGCGGTTGAGCCAGGAGTGGATCACGCCGTCGCCCGGACGCAGGGCGATGCCGCCGCGGTTGCTGATGAAGGCCGGCAGCTCGTGGTGGGTCTTGACGTCGACCGGCTTCGGGTAGGCCGCGGTGTGGCAGAACGACTGCATCACCAGATCGGCCGAGAAGCCCAGGCAGGCCAGATCCTTAAGCTCGTCGCGGGTCATCGGGCCGGTAGTGTCCTGCGAACCCACCGAGGTCATCTTCGGTTCGCAGTAGGTGCCCGGACGGATGCCCTGGCCTTCCGGCAGGCCGCAGGCGCGGCCGACCATCTTCTGCGCCAGCGAGTAACCCTTGCCGCTGTCGGCCGGGTTCTGCGGCAGGCGGAACAGCGTCGACGGCGCCAGGCCCAGCGCCTCGCGCGCCTTGGCGGTGAGGCCGCGGCCGACGATCAGCGGGATGCGGCCGCCGGCGCGGACTTCGTCCAGCAGCACGTCGGACTTGAGCGCGAATTCGGCGATCAGCTCGCCGTTCTTGAACGCCTTGCCTTCGTACGGACGCAGTTCGACCACGTCGCCCATGTTCATCTGCGACACGTCGAGTTCGATCGGCAGGGCGCCGGCGTCTTCCATGGTGTTGTAGAAGATCGGCGCGATCTTCGAACCCAGGCACACGCCGCCGTAGCGCTTGTTCGGGATGAAGGGGATGTCCTCGCCGGTGAACCACAGCACCGAGTTGGTCGCCGACTTGCGGCTGGAGCCGGTGCCGACCACGTCGCCGACGTAGGCGACCAGGTGGCCCTTGTCCTTCAGCGATTCGATGAAGGCGACCGGGCCGCGCTTGCCGTCTTCTTCCGGCTCGATGCCGTCGCGCTTGTTCTTCAGCATCGCCAGCGCGTGCAGCGGGATGTCCGGGCGGGTGGTCGCGTCCGGGGCCGGCGACAGGTCGTCGGTGTTGGTCTCGCCGGTCACCTTGAACACGGTGACGGTCAGCGACTGCGGCACTTCGGGCTTGCTGGTGAACCACTCGGCGTTGGCCCAGCTCTGCAGCACGGCCTTGGCATTGGCGTTGCCCTTCTCGGCCTTCTCCTGCACGTCGTGGAAGGCGTCAAACATCAGCAGGGTGTGCTTGAGCGCTTCGGCCGCGACGGCGCCGACTTCGGCGTCGTCGAGCAGTTCGATCAGCGGGTGGATGTTGTAGCCGCCGAGCATGGTGCCCAGCAGCTCGGTGGCGCGGGCGCGCGAAATCAGCGCGTTCTTCTCGGTGCCGAAGGCGACCGCGGCCAGGTACGAGGCCTTGACCTTGGCGGCGTCGTCGACGCCGGCGGGGACGCGGTGGGTGATGAGATCCAGCAGAAAATCCCCCTCGCCCGCCGGCGGCGCCTTCAGCAGTTCGATGACCTCGGCGGTCTGCTGGGCGGTCAGGGGCAGCGGCGGAATGCCCAGCGCGGCGCGCTCGGCAACGTGGTGGCGATAGGCTTCCAACATAAAAATTCTCCGCGTGAATCCGTGTGGTGTGTGACGCTGAAAAGGGTGTGGCGGGGCTCAGGCTTGCGGCACGATCAGCTTCAGGCCCTTGAAGTAATCGCGATAAAACATGTCGTTCCAGGTGATCAGCCCGTCGCACTGGAGCAAGGCGTGGGCGCCGATCAGGAAGGCGCCGAAACCGCGCGGCGCGCCGCCGCGCTGGCGGTGGCGGCGGTGCATCTCGCCGGCGCGCAGCGCCGACTTGGCTTCCAGCGCGCTGAAATGGATGCCCATCTCCTCCAGCGCCTCCTGCGCCTGCGCACCGCCGCGCAGCGCCGCGCAGATCTCGGCCAAGCTGACATCGCAGACCACGACTCGGCCGCCGACCAGGTTCTGGCGCAGGCACGACTCGACCGCGTCGGCCTGCGGGCCGTCGCTGAGCAGTTCGATCAGGACCGGCGAGTCGACCGCGATCACCGGCTCATTCCTCGTCGCGCAGCGCGCGCGCGGCGTCTTCGCCGGAATCGAAGCCGTCCAGGGCGAACTTGCCGCGCGCCTTGGAGATCGCATCGTCCACGCTCTTGCGCAGGATGATCCGGCTGCCGTCGAGCTCGACCTTGAGCAGGGTGCCCTTGGTCAAACCCAGGGCATCGCGCACCGCCTTGGGCAGGGTGATCTGGCCGCGTTCGGCGACGGTCGCTTCCATGGGCGGGCTCCAGCAGGGTATGTACGCATTATACATACCTGATTCCGCATACTCACCCTACCCCGGCCGCCGTGCCTGGCCCGGCCGCTGCGTTCAGAAAACCAATTGCAGCCGGGTATTGAGCGTGTAACCGTCGTCGGCCAGCAAGTACTTGCCGCTGCGGTTGTCGGTCTGCCAGCGCACCAGGTCGAGCATGACCCGGCTGTAGTCGTTCAGGTACCAGTTGGCGCCGACGGTCCAGGCGTTGCCTGCGCCGCCGCCGGGCAGGTCGCGGAAATCCGCGTTCTCGTAGCGCGCCTTCAGTTCCCAGGCGCCGCGGCCGCCTGCCGTGACCGGGCGTTCGACCTTGACCCGGCCCCAGGTGCCGTTGTCGGCGCCATAGGCCGGCGCGCCGCCGCTCAGGAACCAGCCGGCCGAAACGGCATGGGCGTCGTAGCCGACGCCGTAGCGGCCGCCGCGGTCGCGCCCTTCGATGCGGCGCCGGCCCCACTCGCCCGAGGCCCAGAACGGGCCGGCCACCGTCGCCAGTTCCAGGCCGTGGCCACGCCCGCGTTCGGCGCCGACCACGCTGCCCGGGGCGATCTTGACCTCGTCGTTGAAGTGGCCGCCGATCGCCGAGGCGCGCACCACGCCGGCCGAGCCCGCGGCGATGTCCTCGTGGAACGCCCACGCCCCCAGGTGCACGAGCGCGCGCTCGCGCTTGAGCGGGTTCCAGTGCGCGCGCGCGGCCCAGGTCAGGCTGTCGTTGCCGTCGCCGGCGTTGTCCAGGTCGTTGCCCGCCGCCGACAGGCTGGCGTGCCAGTTGCGCCCGAACACGCGCTCGGTCAGCCCGACCCCGAACAGGCCGCGCTGCGGCAGCACCAGGGTGCCGACCACGTTGCGCTCCTGGAACGGGGTGTTGGAGGTGCTGCTGGAACCGTCGAGGCCGCGGTCGTTGAGCCGGTTGCCGACGGTCAATTCGGATTTCCGGCCGAACACGGTGTGGGCGACGCTGACGTAGGCGGACTTCCAGCTCACGCCGTTGTCGGCGAAGTCGCCTTCCAGGTTCCAGCCGATGCGGCCGTATGCGCCTTCGGCGCCCAGGCGCAGCGAGCGCACTTCGGTGCCGCTGAGGTCGCGGCCGGCGAAGCGCGAGCCGCCGCTGCTGGATGCGTCGAGGAACACGCGGCCGCGCGGCCGGAACACGCTGCGGCCGTCGGCGCTGGCGAACTGCGGGGCGCCCTTGGACCAGTTCACCGTCGGCTGCCTGGCCTGGGCCTGTTCGAGCTTGTCCAGGCGCGCGGCCACGCCGGCGGCCTCGGCGGCCGGCGCCGGCTTCGGCGCGTCGGCCGCGGCC
>NZ_LXSD01000049.1:0-212 GCF_017168095.1 Lysobacter enzymogenes
GGAATCACTGGGCGTAAAGGGTGCGTAGGCGGGTCTTTAAGTCAGGGGTGAAATCCTGGAGCTCAACTCCAGAACTGCCTTTGATACTGAAGATCTTGAGTTCGGGAGAGGTGAGTGGAACTGCGAGTGTAGAGGTGAAATTCGTAGATATTCGCAAGAACACCAGTGGCGAAGGCGGCTCACTGGCCCGATACTGACGCTGAGGCACGAAA
>NZ_LXSD01000050.1:0-20739 GCF_017168095.1 Lysobacter enzymogenes
CGAGCGCGCCATCGCCATCGACGCGGCCATCGCGGTGCCGCGCGACCGCGCCGCCGGCAGCGTGCTGTACGCCGCCGACTACCCGCTGCCGGCGCCGCCGCCGGGTTGCGCCGATGCCGGCGACGGCGGCTGGCGCTATGCGCAGACGCCGCATCCCGGCCAATCCGAAGACATCTACCGCACCAATGTGGCGGCGATCGGCGTGCGCCTGTCGATCGACGGCCGCGCGCTGCCCACCGCCGAGTACGCCGCGGTCGCGGCCGGCCCGAGCGGCCGCGGCAGCCTGCGCGTGGAACTGATCAAGCTCGACGCCGCGGGCGGCGGCGGCGCGATCCGCGGCGCCGATCTGCCGACGCTGGTGTATCGCGGCAGCCCGAGCGCCGACGGCGGCGACGCGGTCGCCGCGCGGGTCGGCTTCACCGGCGCGATCTCGGTGCGTGCGACCACCTGCAACACGCCGAGCGTGCGCGTCGCGCTGGCGCCGATCGCGCCGCAGGCTCTGGCCCAGCCCGGCGCCAGCGCCGGCGCCAAGGATTTCGAGCTGCGCCTGGACGATTGCCCGGCGGGGCTGACCCGGATCAGCTACCGGCTCGATCCGCTGGGCGGCGCCGATGCCGCCGCTTCGGCGCTCGCGCTCGATGCCAGCGCCAGCGCGCGCGGCGTGGCGGTGCAGATCCGCGACCGCGACGGCCGTCCGGTCGCGTTCGGCGTCAACCACGAAGTGCGCGCCGCCGGCCTCGGCGACGGCGGCAGTTTCCGCGTCCCGCTGCAGGCCGCGTATTACCGCGGCGATGCGCAGCCGGCGCAGCCGGGCACGGTATCGGCGTCGCTGACGTTCACGCTCAGCTACGAGTGATGCGCCGCAGCGATACGCCGCAGCATCGGCGATGCCGGCGAACGCAGAAGTCCGCTGAATTCGACACACCTCTCAAATACACACTTTGTGTGGGGGGGTGATACGGCGGCACTGCGTTACATCGATTAGCGAGCCAATCCGCGCAGCCCGGGTCGAGTTCCTCCGATCCCCGCGCCGCACCGAGGATTGCTTGCCACATCGGCCGGCCCGGATTCGACGACGACGCATCCGGACCCGGGGTCGGGCCGCCTTGCCATGCGACTTTCAGATTCAAGGGACGATATGAAGACCGCTTCCATCGCCGTACTCGCCATTGCGCTCGCCCTGCCCGCGTCCGCGTTCGCCGCCGACGGCACCATCCGCATCGAAGGTTCGGTGATCGCGCCGACCTGCGTACTCACCAACGGCCCGACCCCGGCCGACATCCGGGTCAAGCTGCCCGCGGTCGCGGTGTCGGCGCTCTCGGCCTCGGGCCAGACCGCCGGCCGCACGCCGTTCTTCATCCGCGTCGCCGACTGCGACGCCAGCACCGCCCAGGTCCAGACCTATTTCGAACCGGGCCCGACCATCAACACCAGCAGCAACAACCTCACCTTGCAGGGCGGCACCGGCGTCGCCGGCAACGTCGAACTGCAATTGCTCAACGCCGACCACTCGCAGGTGCTGCTCGGCAATCCGCTGGGCCTGCAGAACACCCAGTCGGTCGCGGTGGAAGGCGGCGGCGCGGCGCTGCGCTATTACGCGCAGTACGTGGCCACCGGTGCGGCGACGGCCGGTGCGGCCAACAGCAGCGTCACCTTCACCATGATCTACCAGTAAGGCCCACCCCCCACGCGCAGGCTTGCCGCGACGGCCGGAGCGAACGCTCCGGCCGCGACGGGCAAGGCGTGCCCGAAGAATTCCAGGAGTTGGCGGTATGCGACAGCAACTGAGCAACACGACGGCGTTGAGCCTGGCCATCGCGGCCCTGGCCTGGGCCGGCGCCGCGCAGGCGCAGCAGGGCGATCCCTTGTATCGCTATCAGTGGCATCTGATGAACTACGGCCAGAGCGTGCTCGGCGACACCAAGCCCGCGTTCGGCATCGATGTGGGCATCGACGACCTGCACGACTACAACATCCGCGGCCGCGACGTTGTCGTCGGCGTGGTCGACGAAGGCCTGCAGATCGCCCATCCCGACCTGGCCGCGAACGTCGTCCCCGACGGCTCGCGCAACTTCAACACCGGCGGCCCGATCCACGACCCCAGCCCGACCCAGGCCGGCGAAGGCCACGGCACCGCGGTCGGCGGCATCATCGCCGCGGTCGGCTGGAACGGCATCGGCGTGCGCGGCGTGGCGCCGGCGGCCAGGCTCAAGGGCTTCAACTTTCTGTCGCCGCGCGCCGGCGGCAACCAGAACGACAACATCGTCTATTCGTGGTGGGACGGCGCCGAGTCCAAGGACGTGGCGGTCTCCAACAACAGCTGGGGCGCCGCGCCGCTGCTGCCGCCGGCGTTCTCCGAGAACGAGGTCGGCGCGTTCGAAAGGCCGATGGCGGCGACCCGCAACGGCCTCGGCGCGATCTACGTCAAGGCCGCCGGCAACCACTACAACCAGCATCCGGTGTTCTTCGGCCTGTTCAACGCCTGCACCGCGGAAACCCGCGCGGCCAACGTCGGCTGCACCCAGGCCGGCTTCGATCCGCGCAACAACTTGTTCAGCGTGATGACCATCGCCGCGGTCAACGCCGCCGGCGTGCGTTCGAACTACTCCAGCCCCGGCTCGGCGCTGTGGGTGTCGGGCCTGGGCGGCGAATACGGCCACCAGAAGCCGTACTCGACCCAGACCAACCCACTCAACTTTGATCCGGCCATCGTCACCACCGACGTCAGCGGCTGCGTCAACGGCTACAACAGCGACGCCGCCGGCGCGCGCCTCAACGCGCTCGACTCCAGCCAGTCGGCCATCGACAGCACCTGCAACTACACCGGCCGCATGAACGGCACCTCGGCGGCGACGCCGACCGTGGCCGGCGTCAGCGCGCTGGTGCTGCAGGCCAATCCGAAGCTGGGCTATCGCGACGTGCGCTACATCCTGGCCGCGACCGCGCGCCAGATCGATCCGAACCAGCCGACGGTCAAGCACGCCAACGGCACGGTGATCGCGCCGGGCTGGAGCGCCAACGCCGCCGGCCGCCGCTTCAGCAACTGGTACGGCTACGGCCTGGTCGACGCCACCGCCGCGGTGCAGCGGGCGATGGCGTTCAAGCCGCTGCCGGCGCTGATCGACAGCGGCTGGAGCCGCGCCGAGGTGGCCGCGCCGGTGGCGATCGGCGGCGCCAGCGCGCCGGCCAGGCTGCAGGTGCGCATCGACCGCGGCATCGGCAAGGTCGAAGGCGTGCAGTTGGGTTTGGAGACGACCTATCCGATTACCGCCGGCTTCCTGTCCACCGCGCCTTCGCCGTTGCTGGTCACCCTGACCTCGCCCAGCGGCACCAAGAGCTATGTGGTGCCGGCGATGACCGGCGTCGGCGCGACCACCGCCTTCACCATCCCCTTCATCGCCAGCAACGCGTTCCTCGACGAAACCGGCGATGGCTTGTGGACCCTGGAAGTCGCCGACGTGCCGCTGGCCGCGGGCGCGGCGTCGAAGGGCAATCTCACTGGATTCAAGATCCGCGTGCTGGGGCACTGACTATGAAGACCCTTCCTGTGTTGTGCGTTTCCCTGCTCGGCGTGATCGGCCTGCTCTTGGCGAGCGGCGCGCAAGCGCAATCGGCCGCGCCCGAAGCGCTGCGCCAGGCCGCCACCGGCGCCAGCTTCAAGATCGGCGACACCCAGTTCCGGCTGGCGCCGTCGGCGACGGTGACCGCCGCCGACGCCTCGGCCGATCCGGGCCAGGCCGTGGTCGCGGGCAAGTACGCGCTCGCGCTCGGCGCCGCGCCGGCTTCGGCCAGGCGCGGCCTCGCCGCGGCGCCGTCGCCGAAGCTGGCCGCGGCGGTGTCGCAGACCGGCGAGCCGGTGGTGGTGACGTCCTCGATCAACGTCTACTTCGATCAAGCCGGCGTGCTGGACGAGGCGGTGCGCCGCACCGGCGGCCGGCTGACCTACGCCTCGGCGATCGGCGGCAAGGGCACGATCGAGTTCGACTCGGTGCAGCAGGCGCTGGACGCGGCGGCCAAGCTGCGGGGCCAGGCCGGCATCAAGGAGGCCAGCCCGAAGATCGAGCAGTTGGAAAACATGGTGCTGTAAGCGCCTCGCGCCGCGTCCGCGCTTCGGCGCGGGCGCGCCGCGGCGGCATCCGCGCAGCGCTACGACCCGCGGCGCCGGCTGGCGCCGCGCGGCCTTTCCTTATTCCGGTGGAGTGGCAGTCATGCGGCAAACGATCTTGAGAACGAGCGCGCTCGCGGCGGCGCTGTTGGGCGCGTCCGCCGCCCACGCGCAGAACGACCCGCTGTATCGCTATCAGTGGCATCTGATGAACTACGGCCAGGCGGTGCTGGCCGACGCGCGTCCCACCTTCGGCATCGACCTGGGCATCGACGACCTGCACGACTACAACATCCGCGGCCGCGGCGTGGTGGTGTCGGTGGTCGACCAGGGCGTGGAGATCGGCCATCCGGACCTGGCCGCGAACGTGGTGGCGGACGGTTCGTGGAACTTCAACGACAACTCGCACGATCCCACCCCGGTCAGCGGCGCGTCCTCGCACGGCACCATGGTCGCCGGGATCATGGCGGCGGTGGGCTGGAACGGCATCGGCGTGCGCGGCGTGGCGCCGTCGGCGCGGCTGAAGAGCTTCAATTACCTCGACGCCGCCAGCACCACCGCGCAGTTGCAGTACGCGTGGTGGGACGGCGCCGAGGCGCGCGACGTGGCCGTGGTCAACAACAGCTTCGGTTCCACCGCCACCACCATCCCGGCGTTCTCGGAAAACGAAGTGCAGGCGTATGAGGGGCCGATGTCGGCCACACGCAACGGCCTGGGCGCGATCTATGTGAAATCCGCCGGCAACGACTTCATCGCCGATTGCCCGAAGGCGGTGGTCGACGCCAACGTCGGCTGCAAGCAGACCGGCCTGGACCGCCGCAACAACATGTTCAACGTGATGACCATCGCCGCGGTCAACGCCGAGGGCAAGCGCTCGAGCTATTCCTCGGCCGGCTCGTCGCTGTGGGTGTCGGGCCTGGGCGGCGAGTACGGGCGCCAGGTCGCTTATTCGCCCGGCTATGCCGCGGTGTCGTACAAGCCTGCCATCGTCACCACCGACCTGGCCGGCTGCGTGCGCGGCAGCAACGCCAACGGCAACGTGCGCAACGCGCTGTCCACCGAGGCCTCGACCATCGACAACACCTGCAACTACGTCGGCACGATGAACGGCACTTCGGCGGCCGCGCCGACCGTCTCCGGCGTTGCCGCGCTGATGCTGCAGGCCAATCCGAAGCTGAGCTTCCGCGACGTGCGCTACATCCTGGCCACCACCGCGCGCCAGCTCGATCCGGGCCAGCCGGCGGCGGTGCACGCCAACGGCACGGTGCTGGTCCCAGGCTGGACCCGCAACGCGGCCGGGCGCTCCTTCAGCAACTGGTACGGCTACGGCCTGGTCGATGCGTCGCTCGCGGTCGAGGTGGCCGGCGCGTTCAAGCCGCTGCCGCGTCTGATCGACAGCGGCTGGCAGCGCGTCGCGCCCACCGACGCGGTCGCGATCGGCGGCGCCGGCGCGCCGGCGAAACTGCAGATCGCCATCGGCGACGACATCCGCAAGATCGAGACCGTGCAGCTGGGCTGGTCGAGCAACTACGCCCATACCAGCAGCACCGCGCCGTTCCCGGTGCAGGTGACCCTGGTCTCGCCCAGCGGCACGCGCAGCACCGTGTTCCCGGCGATGACGCGGCTGAACACCAGCGCGTTCAAGGCCGACTTCTTCGCCAGCAACGCCTTCCTCGACGAACCGGGGCAGGGCACCTGGACCCTGGAAGTGGCCGACGTGCCGCTGGCCGACGGCAGCGCCTCCAAGGGCGGCCTGGCCTCTTTCAAAATCCGCGTTCTGGGGCATTGAGCATGAAAACCGCGATCCTGATTTGCCCGTTGCTGCTGGCCGCCGCGGCCTCGGTCCACGCGCAGTCGGCCGACAGCGCGCGCGACGCGCTGCGCCAGGCCGCCACCGGCGAGGCGTTCCGCATCGGCTACACCCAGTTCCGCCTCGCGCCCGACGGCGTGGTCGGCGCGGCCGCGAAAACCGCCGACGGCCAGTCCGTGCGCGTGGGCGAGTACGCCGTGCGCGTGCAGGCGGCCGGCGCGCGCAGCGCCCGCGCGGTCGCCGCCAAGCCGCGCCTGGCCGCGGCCGTCGGCGACGACGGCAAGGCGGTGGTGGTGACCTCCACGCTCAACGTCTACCACCGCGATCCGGCCGCGCTGCAGGCCGCCGCGCGCGCCAGCGGCGGCAAGCTGACCTACTCCTCCGTCGCCGGCGGCAACGGCCGGATCGAATTCGATTCGGTCGACGCGGCGATGCGGGCGATGCCGAAGATCCAGGCCATCGCCGGGATCAAGGAAGTCGCGCCGGAAATCATCGAGGGCGAGGACGCGCCGAACTGAGTCCGGCCGACCGAACGCACCGAACCACGCACCCAACCGACCGAGTTGCAGCGCGCCGCGGACGCGGCGCAGCGGCTTGTCCCACGGACGCGAGTCCGACCAAACCCAAGGAGTTGGCGGTATGCGACAGCTTTTCGCAAAAAGGACGATCCTCAGCATAGCGACCCTGGCCGCGCTGTCGGCCGGCGCCGCGCAGGCGCAGACCGATCCGCTGTATCGCTATCAGTGGCATCTGATGAACTACGGCCAGGCGGTGATCGGCGATACCCGGCCGACCTCCGGCGTCGACCTGGGCATCGACGACCTGCACGACTACAACATCCGCGGCACCGGCGTGGTCGTCGGCGTGCTCGATCAGGGCGCGGAGATCGCCCACCCCGACCTGGCCGCGAACGTCGTGCCCAACGGTTCGTGGAACTTCAACAACAACAGCCACGACCCGACCCCGAGCGCGGCGCAGGGCGGCAACGCCCACGGTACCGCGGTCACCGGCATCATCGGCGCGGTCGGCTGGAACGGCATCGGCGTGCGCGGCGTGGCGCCGAACGCGCGGCTGAAGAGCTTCAACTTCCTCGACGCCGGCGGCAGCTTCGCCCAGGTCCAGTACGCATGGTGGAACGGCCCCGAATCCAAGGACGTGGCCGTGTCCAACAACAGCTGGGGCGACACCACGCCGCTGTTTTTGACCACGGTTTCGGAGAACGAAATCGCGGCCTGGGAAAACCCGATGTCGGCCACCCGCGGCGGTCTGGGCACGGTCTACGTCAAGGCCGCCGGCAACGGCTTCAACAGCGTCGCCAGCTACTGCCCGGCCTCCAGCGCGCAGGTCGGCTGCAGCCAGTCGGTGTTCGTGCGCGAATCCAACTTCTTCAACATCGTCACCGTCGCCGCGGTGAACGCCGCCGGCAAGCGCTCCAGCTATTCCACGCCCGGCGCGTCGCTGTGGGTGTCGGGCCTGGGCGGCGAGTACGGCTGGGAACGCGCGATCCTGTCGACCCAGGCCACGCCGGCGCAGTTGGCGACGCAACCGGCGGTGCGCTTCGACCCGGCGATCATGACCACCGACCTGTCGGGCTGCGCGCGCGGCTACAACACCAACCGCGTGCAGCCGGTGCAGTTCTGGTCGGACTTCGACCTCAACCGCCTGGAATCGAACCAGTCCGCCATCGACAGCAGCTGCAACTACGCCGCCACCATGAATGGCACTTCGGCGGCGTCGCCGACCGTGTCGGGCGTGGTCGCGCTGATGCTGCAGGTCAATCCGAAGCTGAGCTTCCGCGACGTCAAGTACATCCTGGCCACCACCGCGCGCCAGATCGATCCGACCCAGGCGGCGGTGACCAACGCCGACGGCACCGTGCTCGCGGCCGGCTGGACCACCAACGCCGCCGGCCGCGCCTTCAGCAACTGGTACGGCTACGGCCTGGTCGATGCGACCTTGGCGGTGAACCGCGCGATCGGCTTCAAGTCGCTGGGCCCGCTGGTCGACAGCGGCTGGCAGCGCGTGCAGCTGGAAACGCCGCAGGCGATCGGCAACGCCGCCGCGCCGGCGCGCGCGACGGTGCGCATCGACAACGGCGCCCGGCGCGTGGAAGCGGTGCAGATCGGCCTGGCCTCGAGCTATCCGGTCGGCAACACCACGCCGCTGAAGTCCACGCCGCTGGTGGTGACCCTGGTCTCGCCCAGCGGCACCCGCGCGATCGTGGTGCCGGCCGGTTCGGTGCCGGTCGGCGCGACGATGACCTTCGATCTGGCCGCGGTCAACGCCTACCTGGACGAACCCGCCAGCGGCGACTGGACCGTCGAAGTCGCCGACACCAGCCTGGCCGCGGGCACCGCCGCCAAGGGCAACCTCTCCTCGTTCAAGATCCGCGTCCTGGGGCACTGAGCATGAAAATCC
Source organism: Lysobacter enzymogenes (assembly GCF_017168095.1). GTDB lineage: Bacteria > Pseudomonadota > Gammaproteobacteria > Xanthomonadales > Xanthomonadaceae > Lysobacter > Lysobacter enzymogenes_D. The sequence goes on from NZ_LXSD01000050.1 coordinate 8,334, forward strand.
AAACCCTTTCGTTGTGCGCGGGCGTGTTGGCGGCGGCGATGGCGCCGGCGGCGCTGGCCCAGGTCTACACCCACAAGGCCCAGCTCGACCTCGCTGCGACCGGCGAGCGCTTCACCATCGGCCAGACCGAGTTCCGCCTGGCGCCGTCGGCCGTGGTCAGGCAGGTCGAGGCCAGCGCCGAAGCCGGGCGCGACGTGGTCGTCGGCGATTACGCGGTGGAAGTGCCGGCGGCCGCGCCGGCCGGCGCGCGCAGCCAGCGTTCGCTGGCCGCGCCGGCGAGCGGCGGCGAGAACCTCGCCGCGGCGGTGTCCGAAGACGGCAACACCGTGATCGTCGCGCCCGAGCTCAACGTCTACTTCGCCGAGCCGGGCGTGGTGCAGGCGCTGGTCGCGGAAACCGGCGGCACGCTGCTGTATTCCTCGGCGGTCGGCGGCAAGGCCACCATCGGCTACGACTCGGTCGGCGAGGCGATGCAGGCGCGCCAGCGCATCCTCGGCCGCGCCGGGGTCAAGGAAGTCAGCCCGCGTCTGGTCGACCAGCGCCAGATTCCCTGGTGACGGCATCCGCGGCGCCGGGCGCAGGCCCGGCGTCGCGGCGATGAGTTTCGCGCGAACGACGGGAGCCCCGCGCGCGGGGCTCCCGTAGATTTGAAACAGCAGGTTGCGCATGCGGCGAAGCCGCCGCGCTCGCGGCGGATCAGTTCACGTCGATCGCGCGCGGCGACTGCCCGAGCGGCCCGTAGCCGGTCAGGCCGAAGTCGCTGACCGTGCGGCGCGCGCCGGTCGCCGGATCGACCTGCAACACGGTGCCGCGCGCATCGGTGCCGCCGTTGGCATCGACCACGTAGATCGTCTGCTGATCCTTCGACCAGCGGATCGCGACCGGCAACGAACCCAGCGGCCCCTGGCTGTCGACGCCGAGATCGCTGACCAGATTGCGATAGCCCGAGGACGGATCGACCTTGACCAAGGCGCCGCGGCGGTCGGTGCCGCCGCCGGTCACCAGCACGTAGATGCTGCCGTCGTTGCCGGCGATCACCGAATTCGGCGCGCTCTCGCGGCGGGCGTCGACCCAGCCCTGCAACACATCGCCGAAGTCGCTCAGCACCGTGCGGTTCTTGTTGATCGGATCGACCGTCAGCAGCGCGCCGTGGCCGTTGGTGCCGGTGGTCATGTCGGTGACCAGCAGCTTGCCGCCGAGGCCGAGCGCGCCCGGCCGCCAGGCGAAGGCGACCGCCTGCGCGGCGCGCGCGCCGCGGCCGTCGCCGAGGTCGGAGAACACGCTGCGGCGGCCGTTGGATTCGAGCTTGAAGATCGCCGCGCGGCCATCGGTGCCGGCGCGCCGGTCGAGCACGAAGAAACCGCTGAGCGGGCCCAGCAGCACCGGCGCCACGTAGATCACGCCTTCGGGCTGGCGCCCGAGCGGGCCGCGCGAGGCGTCGCCGAAATCGGCCACGGTGGTGCGCGCGCCGTTGGACAGATCGACTTCGTACACCGCGCCGCGGTTGTCGGTGCCGCCGCTGGCGTCGGTGACGATCCAGCGGTCGTCGCCGCCCCACAGGCCGGTGGACACGCGGGCCAGGCCGTTGGGTTTGGCGGCGACCGGCCCTTGGATGCCGTTGCCGAAATCGGTCAGCACGCGCCGGTAGCCGCTGACCGGCTCGATCGCATACAGCGCGCCGCGCTGGTTGGGGCCGCCTTCTTCGTCGAGCACCACCAGCGCGCCGGGGGCGGGGTAGGAGGCGTGCGCGCCGCCGGCGGCGGCCGCGCCGAGCGCCAAGGCCAAAAGCAGTTGTCTTGCGAACATGGAGCATCTCCGTGGGGTGTAGTGCGGCAACGCCGGATCCGCCGACGGCGGAAGTGGGAGCGGCGTGCCGCTTGGAAAATCACCACGGTCGCGGCACCGATGTCGTGATCCAACACCGGCGGTGAGCGAGCGATAGCGACGGTGAGCGTCGATGCGCGGGCGGCGGCAAGCGCGCGCCGTGAACTGCGTCGCGGCGGTTCATCCGGCGCGTGCGTCGTCGCGTCCGTACCGGTCGCGTTCGCGCACGCGGCGCGCAAAAAAGCAAAGGCGGAGCCCATGCACGGGCCCCGCCTTTGCGATTGCGATGCAGTGCGTCGGATAACGTTCCGTTACATCGGCACGACCGATTACATCTCCACGATCGGACCGGTCGGATCCGGCGGCGTCGGGCAGCCCGTGCTCGGATTGCAGACGCCGATCAGGCGCCAGGCGCCGCCGCGGCATTGATAGAACGAGCCCGGATCGACCGGGTGATCGTAAGCGACCTGGAACAAATGCCCTTCCGATTGCGCGTTGCACTCGTAAGTCGGTTCCGCCGCCACCGGCGCGGCGGCGCCGATCGCCAGCGCGAAGATTGCGAGCGCGCCCGCCTTGGTGATCCATCCCTTCATGCGGTCTTCCTCCATCGAACGCCGCCACGATGCGAATCCCGCAGATCGCCTATGCAGATCGCCCCGCGGATCGCGACGGCGCACGGCTGCGTATTCGCCAGCGCGCGCCGGCCGGAAGCGGCGGCGGCTTCCGGAATGGTCGGGAAGCGCGACGCTAGCACATGATGCGACGCATCATGACGGGCGCCGTCCGCGCTCGCGTCGGCGGCGACGCGAGCGACAAACGCACGAGCGTGCGCTGCCGCCCGCACGCTGGATGCGAAGCGCGGCGCAGCGGTATCGGCCGCGAAACGCGATGCAGCGGCTTGTATCGCACGTCACATATCCGCAGCCCGATCGCGCCGGATCGAATTGACTTGGCTACGGCCCGGTGCAAGTCTGGCCCGGTGTCTGGGACGGCACGGGCGGCACGAGCCGGCTCGCAACGAGCGCGCTCGCAGCGAAGCGGCTGCAACGCCTATCGGGGTCTTCAGGCACGCACTGAAGTGTCCTTCATCACCTGCCCGAATCAAAAAGGAGAGCGTGTTATGAGCGATAACGACGTAGTGGCCGCGTGGCGCAACGAAGCCGGCAGCGACAATCCGGCCGGTCCGCTGTTCATCGGCGGCGAATTCGCCGAAGCCGACATCGCCGGCGACAGCGAAGCCGTTTCGATGATCACCTCGGTGTGTACGGGCTGCGGCACGATCCAGTGCTGCTGAGCGCAAGGCTTCGTTGCCGTGGTTGATACCGGGGGACGCGTCATGACCAGCATCGCGCGACACGCGCATCGCGCGGGCGAGCCTGTCGCTCGCGTCGGCGAGCGGCCGCGCGCCGCCCACGGCCGCGTTCCGCCTTGACATGGCGTCTGCCGAAGACGCGCACGGTTTCGAAGCATCGCTGGGCTGCCTGATCTCGTCCGAACTGGACGCTCTGGCAGCCCAGCTTCGCGCCATCCCCGAGCTGGGCGACGCCGAGCGCGAGGCGATCGCCGCGGCGACCCGCGAATCGTTGATCGCGACCCTGCACGCCAAGCTCGGCCGCCTGCTGCTGCTGGAACTCAACGGCGCGCGCGTGACCGGCCGCCTCGGCGAAGGCGGCAGCGCGGAGCAGGGCTGGCAGCGCTTCATCGAACTGGCCTCGCAGCGCGAATTCTGGAACGGCCTGGACCTGCATTACCCGACGCTGTCGCGGCGCGTGCAGCGCATCGTCGCCTACCGCTGCGCGGCCTCGCTGGCGTTCGCGCGCCGCTGGCGCGAAGACCGTTCGCTGGTGCGCGAGCTATGCGCCGGCGAGCCCGGCGAACTGCGCTCGCTGCGCTTCGGCGCGGGCGACAGCCATCGCCAGGGGCTGTCGGTGGCGATGATCGAATGCGAAGGCGGCGCGCTGCTGTACAAGCCGCGCTCGCTAGCGATCGATATCGCCTTGCGCGGATTCCTGCACACGCTCGCGCACGAGCACGGCGCGCCGATGCCGATCCGGGTGCCGCGGGCGCTCGATCGCGGCGGACACGGCTGGAGCGAATTCGTCGCCCATCGCCACGCCCGCGACGAAGACGAGTTGCGCAGCTTCTATCTGGGCATCGGCCATTGGCTGGCGGTAATGCGCCTGCTCGGCGGCACCGACCTGCACGCCGAGAACCTGATCGCGCACGGCGGCCACCCGGTGGTGATCGATTGCGAAACCCTGTTCACGCCCAAAGTGCCGGCGGCGCCGTCGGGATTGGGGGACGCGCACGACCGTGCGGTCGACCTGGTCTCGGGCACCGTGCTCAACATCGGCCTGTTGCCGACCCGCGGCGGCAGCCTGGGCTGGCGCGGGGTCGACAATTCCGCCGCGGGCATGTTGCCCGGGCAGCAACCGATGCTGAGCGTGCCGGGCATCGTCGATGCCGGGTCCGACCGCGCCCGCGTCGGCAAGCAATCGGTGCCCGCGCCGGTCGCGCAGAACCATCCCAGCCGCGAACCGGTGCTGCACCGTTACTGGCCGCAGGTGCTGCGCGGTTTCGACGAGGCCACCGCGACCCTGCAACGCATGGACGCCGACGGCCGCCTGCAGGCCAGCCTCGCGGCGTTCGCGCCGTGCACGGTGCGGGTGGTGCCGCGCGCCAGCGAGGCCTATGCCGAGATCGGCCGCATGCTCTGGCATCCGGTGTCCCTGCACGACGAGCCCAAGGCGCGGCGCCGCGCGCACGAGCTGCTGGTGAAGATGGCCGCGAACCTGTCGCTGGCGCCGGGCGATCCGCAGGTGATCGACGCGGAGATCGAGGATCTGCTCGAAGGCGACATTCCGCTGTTCTGCACCGAAGTCCGCGACGGCCGCCTGCGCGGGCCGCGCGGCACCGCGTGGCTGGCGCCGTGCGATCTGGCGGGCGACGCGCTGCGGCGCTGGCGCCAGGCCGACTTCGAACGCGAGCGGCGCTTCATCGACGCCTCGCTGATCAGCGCCTACGCCAACGACGGCTGGATGCCCGACACGCCGCAACTGCGCGCGCCCGCGCATCGCGACGACCTCGACCGGCGCCGCCGCGGCCAGGCCGCGCGCATCGTGCAGCGGCTGATCGAACACGCGATCTTCGGCGACGACGGCACCGTCGCCTGGGTCGCGCCGGGCTTCAGTCCGGCCGGCTGGGCGGTGCAGCCGTTGAGTTCGGACATCTACAACGGCGTGTCCGGCATCGCCTTGCTCGCCGGCGCCTATGTGCGCGAAGCGCAGGCCGGCCGCGCCGATCCGGTCGAACGCATGCACGAGCTGTTCGCCGCCAGCGCGCGCAGCCTGCGCCTGGCCGAGGACCGCCGCGCTGAGCTGCGCCGCGCGCAGGCCAAGCTGCGGCCGCGCCCGCCCGGCGCCTATGTCGGCCTGGGCGCGCAGATCTGGACCTGGCTGTCGCTGGCGCAATGGGGACTCGACGAAGGCGAAGGCCTGGCGCGCGCCCGCGCGCTGGCCGAAGACGTTCCCGAAGCGGTCGCCGCCGACGACGTCAACGACGTGTTGATGGGCACCGCCGGCGCGATCGTGCCCTTGCTGATGCTGGCCCGCGCCAGCGCCGATTCGGCCTACGCTGACTTGGCCAGCGATTTGGGCGTGCGCATCGTTGAACGCGCGCGCCGCGAAGACGGGCGCCTGTTCTGGGCGCACGAGCGCTGGCCGCAAGGCCTCGGCGGGTTTTCGCACGGCGCCAGCGGCATGGGCTGGGCGCTGGAGCGGCTGGCGCGCGCGACCGGGCAGGCGCGCCATCACGATGCCGCGCAGGCGGCGTTCGCGTTCGAGGACGGTTTGTTCGATCCGCAGGAAGGCCACTGGCGCGACCTGCGCATGCTGCCGGGCGTGATCGCGTCGACCGCGTGGTGCCACGGCGCGGTGGGGATCGGCCTGGCCCGCGCCGACCTGGACCGCGACTGCGCGCAGCCGCACACGCGCGACACCTTGCGCGCCGCCGCCGCCGCGACCTGGCGCGCCGGCCTGGGCTGGAACCATTGCGCCTGCCACGGCGACGCCGGCAACAACGAACTGCTGGCGCTGGCGATCGATGCCGGCGTCGGCCCCGACGGCGTGTCCAAGACCGACCTGCTGGCGACGCTGGTGACCGGGCTGGAACGGCACGGCCCCTATTCCGGCGGCCCGCGCGAAGTGTTCTCGCCGGCCTTGCTGCCCGGCATCGGCGGCATCGCCTACCAACTGCTGCGCGCGCATCCGCACAGCGATCTGCCGTCGATCCTGGTGCCGGGGATGGCGTGATCTTGCGGGGGCGCGGCAGCGTTCGCCGCGTCCATCCCGACGATTGCGAAGCGAACGCGAGCGCCGTAGCGCTCGCGTTGCCGTCCACCGTTACCAGATCTTGATCCGCTGCTCCGGCGTCAGATACAGCTTCTCGCCCGGCTTGGCGCCCCAGGCGTCGTACCACGCATCGATGTTGCGCACGGTCTGCGCGCGCTGCGCCGCCGGCGCGTGGCCGTCGGTGAGGATGCGCTGGCGCAGGGCGGCGTCGCGGATCTTGCTGCGCCAGGTCTGGCCGTAGGCGAGGAAGAAGCGCTGGTCGCCGGTCAGCCCGTCGATCACCGGCGCGTCCTTGCCGCCGAGCGACTTGCGGTAGGCCATGTAGGCGATGGTCAGGCCGGAGACGTCGGCGATGTTCTCGCCCGAGGTCTGCTTGCCGTTGACGTGCAGGCCCGGCAGCGGCTCGTAGGCGCTGTACTGGTCGGCGAGCTTCCTGGTCGCCTCGTCGAAGTGCTTGCTGTCTTCCGGCGTCCACCAGTTGGCCAGCTTGCCCTGGCCGTCGAACTCGGCGCCGGTGTCGTCGAAGCCGTGGCTGATCTCGTGGCCGATCACCGCGCCGATCGCGCCGTAGTTCGCGGCCGGGTCGGCGCCCGGGTCGAAGAACGGCTTGTCCAGGATCGCCGCGGGGAAGTTCATCGCGTTCTGCAGCGGCAGCTGCACCGCGTTGACGGTCTGCGGGGTCATCCACCATTCGCCGTTGTCGACCGGCTGGCCGAGCTTGCCGATCTGGTGGCGGTATTCCTGCAGTTCCGCGCGCAGGCGGTTGCCGAGCGCGTCGTCGGCGCGGATCTCCAGCTTGGAGTAATCGCGCCAGCGCTCGGGATAGCCGACGCCGACCTTCATCGACTTGGCCTTCTCGCGCGCCTTGGCCTTGGTCTGCGCGGTCATCCAGGTCAACGAGTCCACCCGCTCGTCGAACGCGGCGAGGATGTTGTGCACCATCTCCTCGACCTTCTGCTTGGACGAGGCCGGGAAATACTTCTCGGCGTAGAGCTTGCCGACCGCGTCGCCGAGCGCGGCGCTGGTGGCGTCGAGCGCGCGCTTGTCGCGCGCGCGCGCCTGCGGCGTGCCGGCCAGGGTGGTGCCGTGGAAGCCGAAGGCCAGGTCGTTATAGGCCTTGGGCAGCTCGCCGGGGCCGCGCACGGCTTCGTTCCAGGCGGCGTGGTCGAGCGCGTGGAAGGTCAGGTAATCCTTCCACGCCGGCAGCGGCTCGCTGCCGACCAGGCGGGCGATGCCGGTGATCGCGCCCGGCTGCCAGGCGACGATGGTCTTCTGCGCGGACAAGCCGGCGGCGTCGAAGAACGCGGCCCAGTCGATGCCCGGCGCGCGCTGCGCGAACGCGGCGGTATCCCAGGGATTGTTGGACTTGTGCACGTTCTGCGAATCGACCACCGGCGCGTGCGCGCGGGCGATCTTGGTTTCCAGGGCCAGGATCGACTTGGCCTTGGCTTCGGGCTCGGCGATGCCGGCCTGCTTCAACAGCGCGACGATGTACGTCTCATACGCTTGACGAGTGGCCGCCATCTCCTTGTCGGCGGACAGGTAATACTCGCGGTCGGGCATGCCCAGGCCGCCCTGCATCAGGGTGGCGACATAGGCCGGTTGTTCCAGGCCCTTGGCCACGAACACGCCGAACAGGTTGTCGGTGTGGAAGTTGGTCGCGTTGAGCGGATCGGTGTCGGCCCGCACGCTGCCGCCGAGCGCGCGCGACAGGCCGGCGCGGTCGGCGATCGCGGCGATCGCGTCGAGCTGCGGCTGCAGCGATTGCAGGCCGCGCTGCTCGATCCCGGCCTCGTCCATGTAGGCGGCGTGGAAATCGGCGATGCGGCGCGCGTCGCTGCCGGCGGCGGGCTTGCTCGCGGCCAGCTGCGCGATCAGTTCGGCGTTGCGCTTCTCGGCGGTCTCCAGCAGCACGGTGAAGGCGCCGTAGTTGGAGCGGTCGGCGGGGATCTCGAAGGTCTTGCGCCAGGCGCCGTTGGCGAAGGCGTCGAAGTCGTCGCCCGGCTTGACCGACTTGTCCACGCCGCTCAGGTCGATGCCGGACACCGGCGCCGCGGCGGCAGTGGGCGCGGCCGGTGCGGGCGCGGGCGCCGGAGCGGTTTCGTTGGCGGCGGGCTTACACGCGCCGAGGCCGCCGGCCAGCGCCAACGCCAGGCCGAGGGTGAGAAGGTTGGGGCGAAGGGGCATGGTCGTGGTTCCGTGGCGGACACTGGGAGGACGGCGGACGCTGCCCGGCCGGCGCATTCGAAGCGGCGCGGCCGTGCGACAGCGATCGCATTGTGCGTCAGCCCGTGTTGGGCGCGAAAGTGCGTGACATTCGTCATCCCGGCCGTGGCTTTGCGCGCTCGGGCGAGCCGACGTGCGCGTGCGTCGTCGCGGCCGGCGAAGCGGTTCGCCGTCGGCGCGGCGGGCGGTGCGCCGGCCTGGTCGGCGACGTCGAGCACGCCGTCGATCGTGCTCGAACCGGCCGTGCTGGGGCAGGAGAACGCCGGCGGGCCGGCGACGCTGAGGCGGACGCCGGCGATGGCGACGCTCCACAGCGTCGGCGTCAGCATCGGCCCGCCGGGGAACGGCGGAATCGCCGCCATGCGCCGCCTGCGATCGGCAGGCGCATCGTCCGCCCGCCGTCGCCCGGTTCGCGGCCTCGGCAAAAAGTCGCAAGAAAAACCGCGCGAGCGCCCACTACAATGCCGCGTCGAATCCCAGGAACGCAGCAATGGATCCCCACGTCGAACCCGCCGCCGCGCCCGGCCCCGGCGCCGCTTCCACGCTCGCGGCGGCGTCGCTGAAAGCGCCGCCGGCGCGCATCGCGGCCTGGCTGTTCGCCGCGGCGGCGCTGTTCCTGGTGCTCAAGTTCGGCCTGCTCAGCGCATTGCTGTCGGGGCTGCTGGTGTTCCAGCTCGTGCACACGCTCGCGCGCCTGGTCGACCGGCGGGTGAAAGGGCAATGGGCGCGTCTGATCGCGGTGGTGCTGATCGCCGCGCTGGTGGTCGGCGGCCTGACCCTGGCGACGCTGGGCCTGATCGCGTTCTTCCGCGCCGACACCGGCGGCGAACAGGCGCTGCTGGCGCGGCTGATGGAGATCATCGACGCCTCGCGCACCCAGGTGCCGACGTGGGCGCGGCCGTATCTGCCGGAAGACCTCAGCGACCTGCAGCGCGCGTTGAGCGCATGGCTGGACGAGCACCGCGGCGACCTGAGCCTGGTCGGCGCCGAGGCGGTGCAGTTGGGCGCGCGATTGGTGATCGGCATGGTGCTCGGCGCGATGATCGCGCTGCAGGAGGAACTGCAGCCGCTCAAGCTTGGCCCGCTGGGCTCGGAACTGCTGGCGCGCGCCTCGCGCCTGTCCGACGCGTTCCGCCGGGTGGTGTTCGCGCAGATCAAGATCTCGGCGCTCAACACCGTGTTCACCGCGGCCTTCCTGCTGATCGTGCTGCCGCTGTTCGGCGTGCACCTGCCGATGGCCAAGACCCTGGTGGTGCTGACCTTCGTGGTCGGGCTGCTGCCGGTGGTCGGCAACCTGATCTCGAACACATTGATCACCGTGGCCGGCCTGTCGGTGTCGATCTACGTCGCCGCCGCGGCGCTGCTGTACCTGGTGCTGATCCACAAGCTCGAATACTTCCTCAACGCGCGCATCGTCGGCGGCGAGATCCAGGCGCGCGCGTGGGAACTGCTGCTGGCGATGCTGTCGATGGAAGCCTTGTTCGGCATGCCCGGGCTGGTGGCCGCGCCGATCTATTACGCCTACCTCAAGCGCGAGCTGGTCGAGCAGGGCTGGGTCTGAGGCGGCGCCGGCGCGCCGCCGCGCGCGCGGCTCATCCGCGTCCGGTAGCGCGTCCCGCCGGCGCGCTCTCGCGCAAGCTGTCGACCAGCGAAAACACCCACGGCCGGCTCGCCACCAGCAAGCCGACGCTGCGCCGGCGTTCCGGCGGCAGGCTCACGTCGAGGTCGGCGGCTTCCTTGAATTCGGCCACCAGTTTCTGCAGCTTTCGCTGCAAGGTCGCCAGCGAGGCCTCGCCGAGCTCGCGGATTTCCAGCGCCAGGAACGCGTCGCCGGCGCCGAAGTCGTCGTTGATGAACTCGCGGCTGGCCATCTGGAAGTAGCGCGCGCGCACCGGGCCGTCGTCGCGCCAGGAGAAATCGCGCGGTACGCGCAGGCGCGCGCGGTCGCCGGGCAGCAATTCGATCAGGCGCAGCCGGTCCAGCTGCGCCAGCAGCCGCACCAGTTCGGTCTTGCGCAATCCGTAGCCTTCGCCGATGGCGGCGGTGCGCCAGCCCTGGCACAGCAGGTGGAATACGGTCATCAGCCGCGGCTCGGCGGCCAGCGCGGTTTCCTGCGCCAGGCTCAGGTGGCGGCGCGATTCGCGGGTGCCGCGGGCGCTGCGCGCGAGTTCGAAGAAGTCGATGTCCAGCGCGTCGCAGATCTGCTCCAGCCGCTCCAGGCTCATGCGGCCGCTGGAGAGCATGCGCTTGATCGTGGGTTCTGACACGCCCAGCGCGGCGGCGAGGTCGGCGTAGCGCCAGCCGCGTTCTTTAAGCAGGCGCTTGAGCGCGGCGAGCAGGCGTTCGCGTTCGATCATGGCGTGCGGGTTCCGGGCGGCGGGACATCCGGGATCATATTCCGATACCTGGGCGATGCGGATGGCGGCGGGCGATACCGGCGGCTACGGTGCGGGCCATCCCGTCCCGACCGGCGACCCCGCCCATGTCCGCTGCCGCATCCCGCTTCGACGCACCGCTCGCCGGCGCCCGCTACGAATCGCTCAACGACGTCCACGCGCGGCTCAACCCGACCCGCGCGCGCGTGCTGCGCCCCGCCTCGGTGGAGGACGCCTGCGCCGCCGTGCGCGCCTGCGCCGCGGCCGGGCAGGCGCTGATCCCCGCCGGCGCGCGCCATGCGATGGGCGGGCAGCAATTCCTCGCCGACGGCGTGGTGCTCGACACCGCCGCGCTGTGCCGCGTGCTCGCCTTCGACGATGCGCGCGGCCTGCTGACGGTGGAAGCCGGCATCCGCTGGCCGGCGTTGTTGCAGTGGCTGGCCGCGAGCCCGGACAACACCGGCGGCTGGACGATCCGGCAGAAGCAGACCGGCGCCGACGATTTCAGCCTCGGCGGCGCGGTGGCGTCGAACGTGCACGGTCGCGGATTGGCTTATGCGCCTTTCGTCGAAGATGTGGAAGCGCTGATCCTGATCGACGCGCAAGGGCGGTTGCTGGAAACCAGCCGCGAGCAGCGCCCGGAACTGTTCGCGCTGGCGGCCGGCGGCTACGGCCTGTTCGGCGTCGTCGCGGCGTTGACCTTGCGCCTGACGCCGCGCGAGGTGCTGCGCCGCGAAGTATCGCTGGCCCGCGTCGGCGATCTGCATGCCGCGTTCGCGCGCGCCATCGCCGCGGGCTGCACCTATGGCGATTTCCAGTTCGCGATCGACCCGCGCAGCGCGGATTTCCTCGATCTGGGCGTGCTCTCGTGCTACCGGCCCGAGCCCGGCGCCGCGGCTTGCGCGTCGCGCCATCTGCAGGCCGAGGATTTCGCCCGCCTGCTGCTGCTGGCCCACCACGACCCGTCGCGCGCGTTCGCCGAATACGCCGATTTCTATCTCGCCACCGACGGCCAGCGCTACGCCAGCGACGCCCAGCAGAGCGGCGTGTATCTCGACGGCTACCACGCCGCGGTCGACCGTTCGCTCGGCCACTGCGGTTCGGAAATGATCACCGAGCTGTACGTGCCGCGCGCCGCGTTGGCCGCGTTCATGGCGCGCGCCGCCGACAGCTTGCGCCGCCACCGCGCCCAGCCGATCTACGGCACCGTGCGCCTGATCGAGCGCGATCCCACCAGCGTGCTGGCGTGGGCGCGCGAGAACTGGGCCTGCGTGATCTTCAACCTGCACGTGCATCACGACGCCGCCGGAATCGATGCCGCGGCGCGCGCGTTCCGCGCCTTGATCGACGACGCGCTGCGCTTCGGCGGCAGCTACTACCTCACCTACCATCGCTGGGCCACGCGCGCGCAGCTGGAGGCGGCGCATCCGCGCATCGGCGAATTCCTGCGCGCCAAGCGCGAATTCGACCCGGGCGGCGTGTGGCAAAGCGATTGGTATCGCCACCACCTCGCGCTGATGCAGGCCTGAGATGGAGCGCACCTCGACCTCGATGCTGCTCGCCGCCGCGGCGGTGCGCCAGGCGCGGCGCGACGGCGATGCCGCGGCGCAGGCCAACGCGCGGCTGGCGCGC
>NZ_LXSD01000051.1:0-4093 GCF_017168095.1 Lysobacter enzymogenes
CGGCCGCGAAGCCGCGCGCGGCGCGGGTTTGGCGGCCTCGGCCGGCGCCGCCGCGGCGGGTTCGGCGAACAGGATCGCGCGCAGCAGGCCCGGGAAGCGCTGCTCCAGGTCGTCGCAGCGCAGGGTGTTGAGATACTGCGTTCCGGACTTGACCGTGTGCACCAGCCCGGCCGAGCGCAGCACGTCGAAATGCCGCGACAGCGTCGCCCGCGGCAGCGCCAGCTGTTTTTTCTCGCTCACGCGGATGCACGACACCGGCCGGTCGCGGCTCAGGCCGCGCACCAGGCTCAGGCGTATCGGGTCGGCCAGCGCGTACAGCACCGAGGTCAGTTCGATGTCGGCGGTGGCGGGGTGATGCAGGGGTCTCATGCCGGCAAGCTTGCTACAAGCGCGGGGCGCGCGCCAATGATCCGTAGTTCCGAAAATCGGAAGCTGTGTCCGGATCCGCCGGGAGTTGCGCCCGCAGCGACCTCGGGGGTTGCGTCGCAGCCGTGGATTCGCGGTCGCGGCTCGCGCCGCTCCTACAGGTAGCCCATGCGGCGTCCGCAGCCCCTGTAGGAGCGGCGCAAGCCGCGACCGCGAACCCGCACGCGCCGGCGCCACCCGCGCCTCGCCCACGCATCGCCCCGCCATCGCGCCCCGCCAGCCACGATCCGCAAAGCCGCCCGGCCCGGCGGACCTTTCGCCGTCACCCACCGCGGGCATAATCGCGGGCTTGTCCGTCCACCGCCCGGCCCGCCCATGTCCAAGCTGCGTTGCGCCTCCGTCCTCCTCGTTCCCGCCCTGCTGACCGCCTGCGCGGCCGCCGCGCCGGCCACCCGCGCCGACGCGCCCGCGGCCGGCGTCGTCATCGACGTGCCGACGATCAAGCATCCGCAGGAAGAGACCCCGGCCTGGTGGTACCGCGACGGCGCCGCCCAGGCCGCGCAGCGCGGCGCGCCGCAGGCCAAGGCGCGCAACGTGATCCTGTTCGTCGGCGACGGCATGAGCCTGACCACGGTCGCCGCCGCGCGCATCCTCGCCGGCCAGCTCAAGGGTGCGCCGGGCGAAGAGAACCGGCTGAGCTGGGAGCGCTTCCCCTCGACCGCGCTGAGCAAGACCTACAACACCGACTCGCAGACCCCGGACTCGGCCGGCACCATGAGCGCCATGGCCACCGGCGTGAAGACCCGCGCCGGCGTGCTCAGCATCGGCCAGAAGGGCGCGCGCGGCGACTGCGGCGCAGCGCTCAAGGCGCCGATGCTGACCCTGTGGGAACTCGCCGCCGGCAGCGGCCTGGCCACCGGCGTGGTCACCACCACCCGCGTCACCCACGCCACCCCGGGCGCGACTTTCAGCCATTCGGCCGACCGCAACTGGGAAAACGACATGGACCTGCCGGAGAAGGCCAAGGCCGAGGGCTGCCTCGACATCGCCCGGCAGATGATCGAAAGCCCGTACGGCACCGGCCCCGACGTGCTGCTCGGCGGCGGCCGCGCCAACTTCATGACGGTGGAACAGCGCGACCCCGAGTACGACGACAAGGTCGGCCAGCGCCTGGACGGCCGCGACCTCATCGCCACCTGGAAGCAGCGCCATCCGGGCGGCGCGTACGTGTGGAACGCCAAGCAGCTCAATGCCGCGCCGAAGGACCAGCCGCTGTTCGGCCTGTTCGAACCCGACCACATGCAGTTCGAGCACGACCGCCCGCGCGACGGCGCCGGCGAGCCCTCGCTGAAGGAAATGACCCTGGCCGCGATCGAGCGGCTCAAGCGCAATCCCAACGGCTACGTGCTGCTGGTCGAAGGCGGCCGCATCGACCACGCCCACCACATGGGCAACGCGTACCGCGCGCTGACCGACACCATCGCCCTGAGCGAAGCGGTCGAGGCCGCCAACCAGGCGACCTCGGCCGACGACACCCTGATCCTGGTCACCGCCGACCACTCCCACACCCTGAGCTTCGTCGGCTACCCGACCCGCGGCAACCCGATGCTGGGCAAGGTGCGCGGCACCAGCGGCGAGGACGGCGACCCGAACGACTACGCCCGCGACGCGCTCGGCAAGCCCTACACCACGCTCAACTACAGCAACGGCCCGGGCTACACCGGCGCCAGCGCGCAGCAGCCCGAAGGCCCGCACACCTTCCCGCACACCGTCAGCGGCACGATGGAGATCGAGAAGGGCCGCCCGGACCTGACCCGCGTCGACACCGAAGCGCCCGACTACATGCAGGAAGCGCTGGTGCCGACCAGCAGCGAGACCCATGGCGGCGACGACGTCGGCATCTGGGCGCGCGGCCCCGGCAGCGCGGCGGTGCGCGGCAGCGTCGAGCAGAACACCATCTACCACTTCCTGCTCCAGTCCATGCCCAAGCTGCGCGCCTCGCTGTGCGCCAAGGGCGATTGCGACGGCCACCAGATCCCGGTGACCCTGCCCAAGCCCGAGGACTTCAAGAGCGCGCGCTGAGCCGCGGCGGCGCCTCGGCGCGCCGATGCAGCGAACCGGATGGCGGCCCGTACGCGGGCCGCCATTTTTTTTGCCCGCCGCGCATTGCCGCCACGCCGGCCGCCGCGCCGCTCTGGGCGACGGTGGCGAAGCCGGCGCCAGGACCGAAAGCGCGCGTTTGCAGCGCCGGCCGCGTTGCCCAGCGCGGCTCCCAGCCCTGGACATTTTTTGTCCAAACCGCCGAAACCCTTGCGGCGCAAGGCGTGGAACCCGATTCCACGGCCGCTGTCCGCAACCTTGTCCACAGCGTGTGTGGATAGCCGCGCGGCTCGCGGCCTGCATGCGAAGCGCGGGCTAGGCGATGCGCGCGATCGCGTCAAGCCGTCGCGATTTTCGCCGCCCCGGGCGCGTGGCTAAAATTTAGCCAAACTTGCGCAGGCCTTGTCGCACAAGGCGTGAAACCCGATTCCAAGGAGAGTGTCCGCAAGTTTGTCCACAGGCGATGTGGATAGCGCAGCGCGGGAAAACCCGGGGCGGAACGCAGCCGCGGCCGACCGCGATGCGATCCACCCGGGATTTCCAGTCTTTCCGCAGCCTGGACAAAAAATGTCCAAACTCGCGAAAGCCCCGCCGCATAAGGCGTGAAACCCGATTCCACGACAACTGTCCGCATGGTTGTCCACAGCGCGTGTGGATAGCGCAGCGCAGTCGCGCAGACTGCGAAACGTGGGAACGCCTCGGCGTGGAACGCGTGAAACTGCCGTGCAGAGCCAAGTCGGCGCGCTCATGCAGCGCCTGGACAAAAAATGATCAATCTCGCGAAAGCCTTGCGGCGCAAGGCGTGGAACCCGATTCCACGGCGCCTGTCCGCATGCTTGTCCACAGGCGCTGTGGAAATCACCGCGACGGCCGAAGCGACAGCACCGGCAAAGCCGCTGCGGACTGCGACGAAGCCCCTGTAGGAGCGACGCAAGTCGCGACCGCGACACCACGCTTACGGCGCGACTTGCCACCCCGCGGTCGCGGCTCGCGCCGCTCCTACAGGGGGGGCCGCGGCCTCTGCGCGGGCGCGGAAGAACTCAGAACGGCTTGGCCAACACCAGCCACACCACCGCGATCAACGCCAGCAGCGGCAGCTCGTTGAACCAGCGCAGCGTGCGCGAGGACGGCAGCGCGCGGCCCTTGTCCAGGCCCTTGAGCCAGCGGCCGGTGAAGATGTAGTAGGCCAGCAGCACCGCGACCAGGGTCAGCTTGACGTGCAGCCAGCCGCCGACGGCGAACATCTGCGGCAGGCCGTCGCCGAACACGCGGTAGCCCTGCCACATCAGCAGCCCGCAGACGAAGGCCAGGCCGAACATGACGTGGCCGAAGCGGTAGAGCTTGCGGCCCATCAGCAGCAGCCGCGCGCGCACCGCCGGCTCGCCCTGGGCCTCGGCGAGGTTGACCAGGATCCGCGGCAGGTAGAAGACCGCGGCCATCCAGGCGATCACGAACACGATATGGAAGGTCTTGGTCCACAGATAGGCATTCATCGCAGGCTTCCCGGTACACAACAGGTGGCGGCGGCTCCGCAGGCGTTGCGCGCCGGTGCGAGGCCTGGTGCGTTTCCAGCGGGGCCGGCCGGCCCGCGCAGTGCGCGGCGGGCCGACGCGGCGGCGCCGGGTTC
>NZ_LXSD01000052.1:0-12120 GCF_017168095.1 Lysobacter enzymogenes
CGGACGCGGGCCGCGCCCGCGGCGGCAGCAACGCCGGCGCCGGCGCGCGCAGCGCGTAGGGCACGATCGGGCGCGGCGGCTCTTCGCTGATGTCGTGATCGATCAGCGCCATCGCGCGCTGGCCGACCGACAGGGCGCTCGGCCATTCGGGGCAGGAATGGCGTTGGTTGAACTCGGTGCACACCGGCGTGTCCACGGCCAGCAGCTGCACCCGCACCGCCAGCTGGCGCGCTTCGTCGTGCAACACGCGCGCGAGCATGCGCAGCGCGGCGGCGCCGATCGAGCGGTGGCCGTAACCGGCCCAGGGGTGCTCGCTGCCGGGGCCGCCGATCAGCACGTAGGTGCCGCCGCGGTCGCGTTCGGCCAGCAACGGCAGCAGGTGGCGGGCCGCGGCGAGGTGGGGGAGGAGATCCTCGTCGAGCTTGCGCCGCAGGAACTGCGCCGGGTTGTCGAGCAGGCGGCCGCGCTCGGCGCTGCCGCACACCGCCGCGACCACGCCGGCGAGCGGGCGGCCGAGCTTGCGCAGGGCGCGCGCGAGCTTGGCGCCGGCGGCGTCGTTGGCGACCGAGCCGGCGAGCACGGTCAGGTCGGCGTCGGGGTAGCCGGCCTTGAGCGCCTTGAGTTCGCTGGCGCTGCGCGCGACCGCGACAACCGGGCGGCCGCTGTCGATCGCGGCCTGCACGACCCCGCGGCCGACGCCGCCGGTGGCACCGAGTACAACCAACGGGGCTTTCATTGTCCCGCCCCTGGGACTTTCCCTCCCACAACCGGGACGATCCCGTGACGCTTGTCATCCCGGGTGTAGTGCGCGAGCACGGCGCCGACCGCCGGCATCAACAACATGGCGGCCGGCAGGGCGATGGTGAAGGCCAGCACCCAGGCCAGCATCCAGGCCTCTTCGGCGCCCTGGGCGAGGCCTTGGCGGAACACGACCACGGCCAGCCCGATCAGGACGGACATGGCCACCGACATGACTGGCAAAAATGCGTACCTGGCTTGGCGTGGGGTCAACATGGCGGGGGGACCTCGTGACGATGTGCGGCACAGGTTAGAGACGCGAACGGGTCTTGATTAGCCCGGGATTCAGGGAATAATTGTCCCGGCAACGGTCCAATCCCGGCTCCGCTCCCCTTGAAGGCCGGCGGACGCGCCCCAACCCCGATCCTGCGAAGGGGGGCCGCCGCGCAGGGCATCGCACGACGGGGCTACTTTCGGCGTTCGCCCCGGACGGCGGCAGTGGAGGCGATCAATCCACGCCGGTGACAGCCGTCACCCGACAAACGACCGACACCGCAACGATCCACCGCGCCGGCAGGAGCCGGCGGGCGCCAACCGCAAAGGATTCGCCGGCTGCACGCCGGCCGCCGCGCCGCGATCGGCGCGACGACGCCAGCCGTTCCGGCGCGCCCGCAGCGCGCCACGCCTCACCGCTGCACGTACACATCGACACAACGTCCGTCTCGCGTTCGAACACAATCGCTTGCCGACCCCGGGTCTGCGGCGCTGCGTTCCAGCCATCGAACCAGGAGTCCAACCCCGTGGCTCACGATCTCAACGACACGCTGATCTTCGTCAAGGTGGTCGAAAGCGGCAGCTTCATCGCCGCCGCGCAGGCCCTGCGCCTGCCCAAGACCACGGTCAGCCGCAAAGTCCAGGAACTGGAAACGCGCCTGGGCGCGCAGCTCCTGCACCGCACCACGCGCAAGCTCGGCCTGACCGAAGCCGGCAACGTCTACTTCGAGCACTGCCAGCGCATCGCCCGCGAACTCAGCGAGGCCGAAAGCGCGGTCGGCCAGCTGCAGGGCGGCCCGCGCGGCTGGCTGCGCATCACCGCGCCGTATTCGGTCGGCATCACCTGGATCGCGCCGCTGCTGGGCGAATTCCACGCCCGCCATCCGGAAGTGCGGGTGGAGATGAACCTCAGCAACGAAACCGTCGACATGATCGACCAGGGCATCGACGTCGCCCTGCGCGTGGGCGCGCTGCCGGACTCGAACCTGATCGCGCGCAAGCTGGCGGTGTTCCGCACCCAGATCTACGCCAGCCCGAACTACCTGGCGCGCCACGGCGAACCGCTGCACCCCGACGACCTGCGCCACCACCGCACCCTGGCCATGCCCAAGTCGCGGCGCAGCAACAACGAATACGTGTGGCCGCTCAGCGACGGCGAACGCACCGTCGATTACGTGATCGACCCGGTCATGGTCGCCAACGACCCCGGCCCCCTGCGCGGCGCGCTGCTGTGCGGCGAAGCGCTGATGCTGGCCGCCGACGTCACCGTCAAGGCCTTCGCCGAACAAGGCTACGTGCAGCGCGTGCTGGCCGGCTGGACCGGCCCGGAGTACGAATTCAACGCGGTGTTCCCGCGCGGCCAGGTGCAATCGCCGAAGGTGCGCGCGTTCGTCGACTTCCTGGTCGAACGGCTGAACTTCGACGCCGACTACATGCAGGTGCTGTGCCCCGACGCCAAGCGTTTCCGCAAGGCCTCCGAGGAAGCCGAAGCCGCGCTCGCCCACGGCCTGGCCAAGGAAGCCGGCGAACCGCGCACGATCGCGGTGCCGGTGGTGGAAGCGATCGAAGCCATCGCCGAGGCGGTGGACAACGGCGGCAAGCGCCCGGGCAAGACGCGCACCGCGGCCAAGGCCGAGACCGCACCGGCGCGGCGCGACGATACGCCCAGCGACGAGGATGCGGCGCTGGTTTGAGCGATACCGCGGCGCTGAGCGCCGGACCGTTTCGTTGTGTGGATCCCCGTCGCCTCGCGGTCGAGGCGGCGGGTTTTTTTTTGGCTGCTGATCAGCGATCGGCGCATCGAATCCTGCTTTTTACAACTGCAGGGATCAAAGCAAGTCACGCGATTTATGCCCCGCTATCGATGTGACTTGAATCTTGATTTCCATTGCTGCAATGATCTACTCGGGGTGGGTCAAGGATGCCCCAGAAATAGGCAGCTTCAGCCGCAACGGCTGATCCATGGACGATTCTATGAATTCGATGAATGAGCGATTTCTTCGCAGCGGTGCGTTGCGATTCGGCTTGGCGTGGGCGTTGTTCCTGGCCTCGGCGTTCGCGCTGAATCCGGCGCGCGCGCAGCACACCGACTGGCCCAACGAATACGCCAGGCGCGTGCGCGCGACCGAAAACATCTCGCCGTTGTCGGACGAAGCGTTCGGCGACAAGGTCAACCTGTTCAACGGGACCGTGCGCTTCAGCCACGACCTGATTTCGCTGCCGGGCAACAGCGCGCTGCCGGTGTCGCTCGGCATCTTCCTGGATCCGCACGACGTCACCGGCGGGCCGCTCAACGGCAACTGGGACCTGGACATTCCCTACGTCGGCGCGGTGCACCACAACAAAAGCGCTGAAGCCAACGGCTGGGTGCCGGTGCCGCCGCCGGTCAACAACGGCTATGTCGATTTCGACTATTCGATGTTCTGGAGCGGCAACCGCCTGACCCTCAACGGCGGCGGCGGCGGCGATTTGCTCAAGATCACCGACGATCCCAAGCGAGTGAAACCGAACAACTCGGTGACCTACACCTTCGCCACCAAGGACGGCTGGTACTTCTCCGAATTGCCCGGCGTGCAGAACGGCCCCGGCAAAGGCCTCGTCGGCTATGCGCCCGACGGCAGCAAGTACACCTTCGACTGGCTCGTTTATCGGCGCTACTCGTCGATCACCCATCCCTGGGGATACAACGTCTCCAACGCCCTTCTGCATCGCTACAAGCTCAAGCTGTACGTCACCAAGATCGAGGACCGCTTCGGCAACTGGGTGAAGTACGAGTGGGAGTACGACCATCCCAAGCGGATCTACGCGAACGACGGGCGCGAGATCACGATGACGTACACCGATCCGGTGCCGTACCTGTTCGCCGGGAACGTACAGACCAACCTCCTCTCGGCCACGGCCAACGGCCGGACCTGGACGTTCAGCTACCCCTCGGGCGAAGGCGGTAACGTCCAGAATCCCGACGGCACCGAATGGAAATACGAGGGACCGGCGCAACTCGACGCCTTCCGGCTCGATGTCGCCGAGTACCTACTTGACCCCGAAACTAATCAAACCTATCTCAAGCAAAACGTGCCGTGCTCGCCGGGCGCGATCTTGAAGGACACCATCAGCCGGGCGCGTATCGTCCATCCCTCCGGCGCGGTCGCCGAGTACGTGTTCAAGTCGATGCGGCACGGGCGCACCAATGTTCCCTACTGGTGCGAAACCGGCCTGGACGAAGGCAAGAGCAAGCGCAACCGCTTCTCCACGTTCCACGATACCTGGTCGATCGTGGAGAAGCGCATCGCCGCCGCCGGCGTACCGGAAAAAGTCTATAGCTACAGCTACGATGGCTTGGGCGAGGGCTACCAGCCCCAGGACGAATCGCGCTGGGACATCGGCGCCGGCTGGAACGCCAAGTACGCGCCGGCCGCGCCGAATTACAAGACCGTCACCGTCACCGAGCCCGACGGCACCCAGAACGTCCACACGTTCGGCCGCGACCGCGACATCAACGAGGGGCAGCTGCTCAAAGTCGAAACCAGGAAAGCTGGCACGACCTACCGTACCGCGCTCAACACCTACGTCGGCGACGTCGAAGCCGGCGGCATGCCCTTTCCCGATTGGATGGGCACGAATGGCGATGAGTACGCGGACAAGCTGCCCAATTCCAATCGGCCGCTCAAGAGCGTGTCCACGCAGCAGGACGGCGCCGTCTTCAACCGCGCCATCAACGCCTTCGATGCACTGGCGCGGCCGGTCAACACGACGGCATGGTCCTCCGGCACCGCCAACGACGGCAGCCGCACCACCGCCACCGAGTACCACGACGATCTCGCCCTGTGGGTGCTGGGACAACCGGCCAAGGAAACCAACGCCAACACCGGCTGGGTCACCTCGCAAACCACGTACGACGCCCAGGCGCGACCTTCGCAACGCTACGCATTCGGCCGTTTGATCGAAAGTTACGGTTACAACGCCGACGGCACTCTCGCCACGGTCACCGACGGCGCCGGCAACGCCACAACCCTAAGCGCCTGGAAGCGCGGCGTGCCGCAATCGATCAAATACGCGGATGCGAGCAGCGACTCAGCCGTCGTCGACGACAACGGCTGGCTCAGTTCGGTGACCGACGAGAACGGCTACACCACAGGCTACGACTACGATCCGGCGGGCCGGTTGAAGACGGTGACGCCGCCGTCCGGCGATACCAACGCCTGGAGTTCGACGCAGATCAGCCTGACCCGTCGGGACATGACGGAGTACGGTCTCGCGCCCGGTCACTGGATGCACACGACGGTCGTCGGCGGACGCTACTGCAAGAACGTGTTCCTGGACGGCTTCTGGCGTCCGGTCCTCACCCACGAGTGGGACTGCGCCGACATCCCGGGCACGCTGCGCGCGCGCGTGCAGCGCTACGACGAAAAAGGGCGAACGGTCTTCGCAAGCTATCCGCTGGGCTATGGCGGAGCCTTTCCTGACGTCTTTTCCACGACGTTGAAGGGCGCCTACACCGATTACGATGCTCTCGGCCGGGTCTCGCTGATTCAGCAGGACAGCGAACTGGGACGGTTGAGTACGCGCACCGAGTATCTGGCGGGGTTCCTCACCCGCACCACCGACCCGCGCCAGTCCCAAACCACCACGGCCTACCAGACCTTCGACCAACCCAGCATCGAGGCGCCGGTGTCGATCGCTCATCCCGAAGGGGCGCGCACCAACATTTGGCGCGACGTTCTCGGCGCCGCGACCGCGATTCGCCGCAGCAGCGAGGATGGCGCGACGCAGGTCACCCGAAGCTACGTCTTCGATGGCGAGCATCGCCTGTGCAAGACCATCGAGCCCGAAACCGGCGCCACCGTGGTCGGGTACGACGCGGCCAACAATCCCGCCTGGAGCGCGTCCGGCCTGCCCTTGGGGGCGACCGACAACTGCAATCGCGATGAGGCATTGGCCTCCGGCCGCGCGGTCAGCCGCACCTACGACGCGCGCAATCGCGTCAAGACCTTGAGCTTCCCGGACGGCCGCGGCAACCAGACCTGGACGTACTACCCCGATGGCCTGCCTAAGGAAATCGCGACTCAGAACAAGCCCGGCGGCGACACGGTCACCAACCGCTACTCGTACAACAAACTGCGCTTGCCGACCGCCGAGCAAATGATTTTCGACAGCTTCGAGTGGGGTTTCGGGCTGGGCTATACCAACGAGGGAAAACTCGCCTCGCACACCTA
The DNA here is from genome assembly GCF_017168095.1 of Lysobacter enzymogenes. Taxonomy (GTDB): domain Bacteria; phylum Pseudomonadota; class Gammaproteobacteria; order Xanthomonadales; family Xanthomonadaceae; genus Lysobacter; species Lysobacter enzymogenes_D. The sequence goes on from NZ_LXSD01000052.1 coordinate 6,225, forward strand.
TCCCAACGGGCAACAGGTCGCCTACGATACCAACGGCCTAGGCCAACCCACGCGCGCGGGCAGCTACGCCAGCGAGGTGAGCTATTTCGCCAACGGCGGCATGGCGCGCTTCGTTTACGGCAACGGCATCGTCCATACCCTGCAGCAGAACGCGCGCGGCCTCGCCGAGCGCAGCCGCGACGCCGGCACGGCCACCGTGCTGGACGACAGCTACGACTACGACGCCAACGGCAACGTCGCCGCCATCAGCGACGGCCGCGCGGGCGCACCGGGCAACCGCAGCATGACCTACGACGGATTGGACCGGCTGACGGCCGCTGCGTCGTCGATGTTCGGCAATGCGTCCTACAGCTACGACGCGCTCGACAATCTGCGTACGGTCGACGTTGCCGGCACGGCGACCGTTCCGGGTCGTCAGCACGTCTACTACTACAACCGATTGAACCAGCTCGAACTGGTCAAGACGCCGGACGGCGCCGGTGTAATCGGCCTGGGTTACGACGAGCAGGGCAACCTGCGCAACAAGAACGGCAAGTCGTTCGATTTCGACTTCGGCAACCGCCTGCGCGAAGCCAAGGATGCCGAATCCTATCGCTACGACGCCCACGGCCGTCGCGTGTTGTCCACCAGTCCTTCGCTGGGCCGCATCGTCTCGATGTACAGCCAGGATGGCGTGCTGCGTTACCAGCGCGACTTCCGCAAGGAGAAGGACATCGCCTACTTCACCTTGAACGGCAGTCTAGTCGCCAAGGCCACTACGCCGACGGCACCGGACCTGCCGGTCTTGGACGTTCCGAGCTATGTCTCCCAAACCAGCTATACCGTCAAATGGACCAACGTGACCGCTTCGGGCAGTTATGAGCTGCAGGAGCGGACGAACGGCGGCGCGTGGCAAGCCTTGTACAGCGGCAGCGAGCGCAGCCGAACAATCACGGGCCACGCCAGCGGCAGCTATGGCTATCGGGTGCGCGCCTGCAGCGCCGCCGGCGGCTGCGGGAATTGGAGCGTCGAAGCAACCGTGCAGGTCCAACGCGCGCCGACCGAAGCACCAACACTTACCGTACCCGCGACCGGCTTGAACGGTCAGTACGGTGTGAACTGGGTCGCTGTCGGCGGCGCCACCGACTATGTGCTGGAGGAAAGCTTCAATGGCGACGCCTGGTCAACCGCTTACACCGGCACCGACCTCACTCGGTCGTTCAGCGCCAAGCCCTATGGTTCCTTCGCTTACCGGGTAAAGGCCTGCAATCCGGCAGGCTGCGGTCCAATCTCCGCCGCTAGTGCCGTTTCGGTTCTGTACCCGCCGGGAACCGCGCCTTCGCTAGCCGCACCGGCTCAGGCCGAATCGGGCAGCTTCACCGTTAGCTGGGCAGCGATCGGCGGCGCGAGCCGCTATGAGTTGGAACAAAGCGCTCTGGGCGCCCCCTGGGCGCTGATCCAGGATGCCGCGGCGACCAGCCGCTCCATCACGGGCGGAACGACCGGCGGCTATCGCTATCGAGCGCGCGCCTGCAACGCCGCCGGTTGCGGTGCCACGTCGGCCGAGATCAATGTGCAGGTGTACGGTCCTCCGACCGTGGCGCCGTCCATCACATTGGACGGCACCAGCAATACCGGCACGTTCCCGGTCAGTTGGACGAACGTCAGCGTCGGCACGCCCACGAGCTACCAACTGGAAGAGAGCCGCGAAGGCGCCGCCTGGACACTGGTCTACGACGAGCCGGTACTCGGCAAGACCGTTTGGAACCGCGGAGACGGTCGTTACGGCTACCGCGTGCGCGGCTGCAATGCTGCTGGCTGCGGCCCCTACGCCGACGTTCGCTTCATCACCGTGGACCTGCCGCCAGCCACACCGGCCATCACGTTGGCTGACTGGCTGCGCAACACCCTGAAGGGACGCGTGGTTAACGACACCTGCACGGTGCGATGGAACGCGTCCGCGAAGACGCAGAACTATGAACTGCAATCGTCGGATACCGGCACGCTGCTGTACCGCGGCACGGCGACCCAGGTGGTCTCCACTTCGAGTGGTCAGTACTGTGCCCTGAACTACGCCGTGCGCGCATGCGGTACCGGGGGCTGCTCGGCGTGGTCGACGCCGGCCTATCCCGCGACCCGCCGCACTGAGCCGATGGATTAAGGAGAAGGCGCATGAAAAGGAACATCTTGAAGTGGATTTCGGCGGCCGGGTTGACGGTCGCCGCCTTAACCGCCCAGGCCCAGACGGTGGTGGAGTACATCCATACCGACGCGCTGGGCTCACCGGTGGCGGTTACCGATGCGAAGCAGAACGTCGTCGAGCGCAGCGAATACGAACCGTATGGCCGATTGATCAATCGGCCGCTGGAGGACGGGCCGGGATATACCGGCCACGTAAGCGACGCTCAGACCGGCCTTAGTTACATGCAACAACGGTACTACGATCAGGAACTGGGCAGGTTTGTTAGCGTGGATCCGGTCCCAACTCAAATCGTGAAAAGCATCAGTTTTAACCGTTACTGGTACGCCGCCGGAAATCCTTACAAATTTGTCGACCCAGACGGTCGCTATGTCTGCTCTGGCGGCAAGGCTGATTGCGATATGTTCGACAAAGCGATGGATAAAGCCAGATCAGCTGCCACTAACCCTCGTTTGACCACGGATCAGAGAGCTGCGCTGCAAAAGAGCGTTAATTTCTATGGGGAAAAAGGCAAGGAAGGAGTTACCGTGAAATTCGGCCCGGTCAAGACCGGCTACGCAATGACTGAAACGAATGAAAAGGGCATCGGGAACGTCACCTTCGATCTCGCACAAATTGTAGGCAAGAGCGTGCCATCGGATCTGGCTCACGGCGTCGCAATGCGGGCATTGCATGAGGGCGATCACGGCGCGCGCATCGTTGAATCCGGGTACCCAGCCACTCGAGCTGATCGCATGAATAGGGAAGTGCATGGATATTGGGCAGAAGCGTACTATCAGAAAGCGAATGAGTACCTTCAGAACGGGCAAAACATTTGGGCACCATGGAACCCGGGCGAAGGATTTGACGAAAAACTAATCCAAAATCGAGCGCGGCGCTCCGTAGAATCGGCCTGCGGCTCGTATACCGGAGGAAACTGTTGATGTCTGCATTACAGCGAATCTTCATGCTAGCGGCGCTCTATTTTTTCCTTGCTGCATGCAGCAGCACACATGAAACGCCGTCCCGGCCTGATCGAAGCAAGGCATTTGTTAATAATGATGAGTTTCGCGGGATATATTTCAAAGAAAATTCTCCTCAAGGTGAAGAGGCCATCCACTCGGCCCTGTCGACCACCCTTGGAGATTCGAGGCTGGCCTTGGCGCACGATCTTGAACTTATCAAAAAATTTAACAAAGACGAAAAATTCAGGGTCGTTGGATTTACCGATAACGTTGAATGTCAGGCATCCGATTGCAATGCACTGTCATTACGAAGAGCTAAGGCATTTCAAGACTGGCTTATTGGGAAGGGAATTTCAGCCACTCGATTCTATCCACCTCGCGGTTACGGCAGCGCTCGCCCCATTGGTAACAACCTGACTGAGGTGGGGCGCGCAACGAATAGACGAGCACATATTAGCTATGGGTCTGACTTGGACAACTGAAATCGCCGCAAACAGTTGCGGTGCTTTTCTCGAGAAGCCACGCCGGCAAGATCGATTAAATCGTTGAGGCCAAGACTGGAGATGCACAGCTATCGAAAGGCCAGGAGAAAATCTTTGCCGACGTTCAGGCCGGGCGCGCAGTAACGCCCGTCGGGAAAAACGCGGAAAGGGCTGGGCTAAAACCTGGCCAACCGACTAGGATGAAGGCATGCAGCGTCCATCGCCCTCCCGGATGTTAGGAGACATCTGAGCACCCCGTCGACTTTTACCGTTGACTTCGTGGCAAAGGGCGAGCAGCCCGGTGAATGGAACCTCGTTCTAGTCGAGGAAGGCCCGTGGCAAAAGACTCAAATCAAAGACCATCTCCGCAGGCTTCAGGATCGGCTGTTTGAATGCATCGACGCCGCACTGGATGGGCTACTTGCTGCAAAGTTTCCCGGTTCAGTTGGTGCAAGGGTGATAGTCCTCGTCGACGGCTATAACCTTCCAAGACGCGAGGTCGAAGAGTTCTTTGACCGATTCTCCCATGGGTTTTTTGAGATCGAAGACTACAAGAGTGCGTTAAGGTCAAACGCATACGTTAAATGAAGAACGCGATAGCGGGAAGCATATGGGCCCTGGATCAGCGTATGAAGTTGATGCGGACAATTTCCAAAAGTTACTTGGATATCCTGCCGGGGGACACCAGAACCTCGACCAAAAGGATAAATCGCAATGAAAAAGGCGCATATTATTCTTCTTGCCCTTCTTTTTTCCCCGTTCACAAGTCGCGCGGAGAATGGTATCACTCGTCCGCTCGGCTCGGTTTATGACCAATCAGACACCATCGTGTCCGGCCTCATTGTCGGCGCCAGCCTCGGACCTTGCGGAGGGCAAGATCCTAGCGCGGTGTATGTCATGAAAGTCCGACAAGTGTTGAAAGGCGACATCCGCCATGAAGAAAAAGTAAAACTCTGCGGCCCGGCCCCTATTTTGATATCCGAGAACTACATCATTGCCGGAAAAGTCAACGAATCGCGGGAAATAATTTTCTCGGCCGATGCAGTGGTGTTGAGGCAACCGCGCAATACGTATTTCAGACTTATCTCTTATGACACCCCGTACGTGACGTCCGAGCTCGGAAAGACCTACGGCATAGGCTTGGAAGAGCCCGATTTCTTCAAGCGTTTCGGTAAAAAACTCGGAATCGTGCAGACCGCGGCCGAAAAGCTGCCGAAGCTGGCGCCGTAAAAGCTGCTCAATCGTCATATTGCCATTGCCCCGGGACGCGAATGCGCGCAGTCGGCCACACCGATACGCATGAGTGCAGTGCCGACGATTGCATGCGGCTATCGCTGCGCCGCGCCGAGTTCATACACCGCTGGCTCATCGCCAACGGCATTCCCGAGACAAGGCTAGGCCCACCTAAGGGTTACGGCGCTGCTCGACCGGTCGGCGACAACCTCAGCGAATCCGGACGCGCCAGAAATCGCCGCGCGTGCGTCGCTTACGAGTCCGCAACCACCGACTGATCCGCCCCTCTCACGCCAACCGCCAAGCCAACCCCGACACCCGCGCCGCGTGCCGCGCCAGCGCCGCGCGCAGCACGTTCTCGCTCGCGGCCAGATGCACCTCGCCGCGCGCGCGGGTCAGGCCGGTGTAGACCAGTTCGCGCGAGAGGTGGCGCGCGTCCTGGCGCGGCAGTTGCAGCCACACCCGTTCGAACTCCGAGCCCTGCGATTTGTGCACGGTCATCGCGAACGCGCCGCTGTGCGCGGGCAGGGCGGAGGGGTGGAAGGCGCGCACGCCCTGGGCGCCGCCGGCGAACCAGGCGACGGTGCCGGCGGCGGGATCTTCGCGGCCATCGGCGGCACGCGCGCGCAGGCAGACGCCGATGTCGCCGTTGAACAGGCCGTGGCGGTAGCTGTTCTCGGTGATCAGCAGCAGGCGGCCGTGGAAGTAGGCGGCGCGGTGCGCGCCGGCCAGGGCTTCCTCGATGCGGGCGTTGAGCGGCGCCGCGCCCTGGCCGCCGTCGCGCAGCGCGGTCAGCAGGCGCAGGCGCGCGGCCAGGGCCAGCGCCTGTTCGGGATCGTCGGCTTCGCCGATCGCGCGCCACGCCGGCAGCAGGCGCTCGCGGCCGCTGCCGGCGAGCGGGTCGTGCACGTCCTCGTGGAAGTGCACGCCGCGCAGTTCGCCGCTGCGCAGCAGCGCCAGCGCGGTGTCGGCGTCGCCGCTGCGCACGGCGTCGGCCAGCGGCGCCAGGTGCAGGCTCTCGGCCTGGCGGTAGCCGCGGCGCAGGTGGACGCGGCTGG
>NZ_LXSD01000053.1:0-3839 GCF_017168095.1 Lysobacter enzymogenes
GTCGCGCGCGGCGCGCACGCTGGCGGCGCCGGCGGCCAGCGCGGCCTCGAGCTGCGCCGCGCTCATCGCCGCGGCCTCGCAGAAATTGGCCGTGGACGCGGCGACGATGGCGCGATGCACGCCCTTGATCGGGCCGGGGTCGTTGACCGTGCCGAGGTTGACCACGTCCAGGCTGGCGCCGAGGCTGCGCGCGAGCACGGCGATGGCCGCGCCGCCGCCGGCGAAGTTGCGCAGCATCTCGCCGGTCACCGCCTGCGGAAACGCCGACACGCCTTCGGCGGCGACGCCGTGGTCGGCGGCGAACACGCTGATCCACACCCGCTGCAGCGCCGGCCGCGGCGTGCGCTGCAAGGCCGCCAGCCGCACCGCGGCGTCTTCGAGCCGGCCGAGCGAACCCGGCGGCTTGGTCAGTTGCGCCTGGCGCGCGCGCGCCTGCGCGGCGATGGCCTCGTCGGCGCGCAGGCACGCGCGCGTCCACCACGGGCTGGCTTCGTTCAAATCCTCGACCTCCACACTCTCGGCGTTCACAACGCGGGCCCCTTCAGCACCAGCGGCAACCCGGCCGCCACGAACGCCACCCGCTCGCAGGTCTCGCCCAGGGCCTGATGCAGGCGCCCGGCCTCGTCGACGAAACGGCGGCTGAGCTCGCCCATCGGCACCACGCCCAGGCCGACCTCGTTGCTGACCAACAGCACCGCCCCGTCCAGTTCGGGCAAGGTCGACAAGAAGGCTCTACGTTCGCGCTCGAACACACCCACATCCCCATGCCCCAACAAATTACTCAACCACAACGTCAAACAATCCACCAACACGCAACGCCCAGGCTTCGCATGCGCACGCAACGCCGCCGCCAACGCCACCGGCTCTTCCACGCAAGCCCACTGCGCCGGCCGGCGCGCGCGATGATGCGCGATGCGCGCATCCATCTCGCCGTCCAGCGCCTGCGCCGTAGCGATATAGACGACCTCTTCATGCGCCGCGGCCAGGCGTTCGGCCAATGCGCTCTTGCCCGAGCGCGCGCCGCCGAGGATCAGGGTGCGCATGCGGCTTCTCCGTGCGGATGGCGCAGGCCGAACAGCGCGGCCAGCGCGGCGGTGTCCAGGTGTTGTTCGACCGCGTCGGCGAGGCGATCGATGGATCGCTCGCGCAAGCCGTGCAGGTCCAGCGGTTCGGCGTCCTCCAGCCCGGCCCAGCGCAGCAGCGCCGCCAGCGCCTGCGGCCGGTCGAACACGCCGTGCAGGTAGGTGCCCAGCACTTGCCCGTCGGCCGACAGCGCGCCGTCGCTGCGGCCGTCGTCCAGGCGCAGCGCGGGCGAGGCCAGCGCCGCGCCGCTGCTGACGCCGCAGTGGATTTCGTAGCCGGCCACGTCCGCGTCGGCGAAGTTCAGGCGGCCGCGCACGTTGCGCAGTTGCTTGTTCGGTTGCAAGGTCGTTTCCAGGTCCAGCCAGCCCAGCCCGTCGCTGGAGCCGGCCTCGCCTTCGATCCCGCGCGGGTCGTGCACGGCGCGGCCGAGCATCTGCAGGCCGCCGCAGATGCCGATCACCCGGCCGCCGTAACGCAGATGCCGGGCGATGGCTTCGGCCCAGCCGTTGCGGCGCAGCCAGGCCAGGTCGGCGCGGGTGGACTTGGAACCCGGCAGCACGATCAGGTCGCACGGCGGCGGCGCGTCGCCCGGGCCGACGAAGCGGCACTCGACCTGCGGATGCGCGCGCAGCGCGTCGAAATCGGTGTGGTTGCTGATCCGCGGCAGCGCCGGCACCGCCACGCGCAGGCGCGCGCCGGCGTTGCGGTCGGCCTCGCGCGGCAATGCGTCTTCGGCTTCCAGGTGCAGGCCGTGCAGATACGGCAGCACGCCGAACACCGGCTTGCCGGTCTCGCGCTCCAGCCACTCCAGCCCGGAGCGCAACAGCCCGATGTCGCCGCGGAAGCGGTTGATCACAAAGCCGGCCACGCGCGCGCGTTCGCTCGGCGACAGCAGCGCCAGGGTGCCGACCAGGTGCGCGAACACGCCGCCGCGGTCGATGTCGGCGATCAGCAGCACCGGGCAATCGACCGCTTCGGCGTAGCCCATGTTGGCGATGTCGCGATCGCGCAGATTGATCTCGGCCGGGCTGCCGGCGCCCTCCACCACCACCGCGGCAAAGCGCTCGCACAGGCGCGCGTGCGAGGCCAGCACCGCGTCCATCGCGGTGCGCTTGTAGTCGTGGTAGGCACGCGCGTCGAGGCGGGCGACGGCGCGGCCGTGCACGATCACCTGCGCGCCGGTGTCGCTGTCGGGCTTGAGCAGGATCGGGTTGAAATCGGTGTGCGGCGCCAGCCCGGCGGCCTGCGCCTGCACCGCCTGGGCGCGGCCGATCTCGCCGCCGTCGGCGGTCACCGCCGAATTCAGCGCCATGTTCTGCGGCTTGAACGGCGCCACCGCGACGCCGCGGCGATGCAGCCAGCGGCACAGCGCCGCGACCAGGGCGCTCTTACCGGCGTCGGAGGTGCAGCCCTGCACCATCAGCACGCGCGCGCTCATCGCGGCGGCCTCGCGGCTTCGACCGGCGCGGCTTCGACCGGTGCGGTTTCGACCGGTGCGGTTTCGGCGAGCGCGACCTCGGCCAGCGCGTTATCCAGGCGCCGCCATTCGTCCTCGCCGCCCGGCAGGCCGAAACGCAGGCTCGCGGGCTCGTCGAACAAGCGCGTCAGGATCGCGCGCCGCGCCAAGGCCTCGTGCCACTGCGCGGCGCGCGGATCGCGGCGCCACTGGAAGAACGCGCTGCCGCCGCTCGGCGCCAGACCGTGCGCGCGCAGCAGCGCGGCCAGGCGTTCGCCTTGCGCGCGCAAGCGCGTGCGCATGCGCTGGTGCCAGTCGCGGTCGGCCAGGGCGTGGCGCAGGACGTGGCGCGCCGGTCCGGTCAAGGTCCACGGGCCGAGCCGCTCGCGCAGCGCCGCCAGCAGCGCCGGCGCGGCGCAGACGAAGCCGCCGCGCGCGCCGGCGAGACCGAAGAACTTTCCGGCCGAGCGCAGCACGATCAAACCCTCGCGCGCGCTTTCGCCGCACAGGCTGCGTTCGGGAGTGGCATCCATGAAGGCCTCGTCGATCAGCAGCCAGCCGCCGCGCGCGCTCAGGCGTTCGTGCAGGGCCAGCAGCGCCGCGCGTTCGAAGCGCTCGCCGCCGGGGTTGTTGGGATGGATCAGCACGATCGCGTCGAAACGTTCGCGCTGCGCCAGCAGTTCATCGGCGGCGAGAGTTTCGACCGCATGGCCGGCGCGGCGCCACGCGTGCGCGTGCTCGGCATAGCCCGGCGCCAGCACGCCGACGCGCGAACGCGCGCGCAGCTCGGGCAAGGCCTGGATCGCGGCTTGCGAGCCGGCCACCGGCAACGCCCGCGGCGCGCCGTAGTACTCGGCGGCGATCTCGGCCAGGCCGTCGTCGTCTTCGGGCAAGCGCTGCCAGGCGCGCGCAGGAATCTCCGGCACCGGCCACGCGTCCGGGTTGATGCCGGTGGACAGATCGAGCCACTGCGCTGCGGGAATGCCGTAGCGCTGCGCCGCGCGCAGCAGGCGGCCGCCGTGTTCAAGCATGCGCGCCTCCGTACGGTGTCGTGAACGCTGCCGTGCGCAGTGAATCAAACCTGCGCATGCCACCGCTCCAAGGCCGCGACCGCGGCCACGACGACCAGCCACCACACGGTGCCGCGCTCGACCAGCGCCAACGCGCGGCGGATCGACCCGGCATCCGGCGCGGCGCCTTCGCCGAGCAACGGCCGCGCCTCCCACACGCCGTGATACGGCGCCGCGCCGCCCAGGCGCACGCCCAGCGCGCCGGCGCCGGCGGCCATCACCGGGCCGGC
>NZ_LXSD01000054.1:0-2430 GCF_017168095.1 Lysobacter enzymogenes
GGGGTCGCGGCGCGGCGCGGCGGGCGGCGGCGCGGTCGCGGCTTGCGCCGCTCCTGCAGGGGGAAATCGGGAGTCCGTGGGACGCTTCGGACAAGAAAAAAGCGCCGCATGGGCGCCTGCGCGAGCGGGGCCGGTGCGGAGGTCAGCGGTGGGCGCAGGTAGTGTCCATGTCGCACGCTCGGCCGGCGCGTTGGCGCGGGCCACCTGGAATCTCGGTAAGACGCGGCTGGATGCCGCATCGCAGTGGCTAATAGTTGGGGACGCGGCGGGGCAAGTCAACCATGGTCGACCGGCGAAACCGCCAGGAACGAAGCGGCGGGGACCGCGACGGGCCGCACACGGAAAGCGCGCCGCGCTGCGTTACTGTGGACGCTTCAAGGACGCCATCTGCGTGGGGACGTGATGGGAATCAGGGAAGCCGGCCGCCTCGCTTGCGGCTGCGGGACGCCGCCGTCGGCGACGATGTTGCAAGACCGCGCGGCCCGAGGCCTGCGCGAAGCGGCCACCCGCGCGGCCGGCGCGGTCGCGGGCTTCGCCCCCGCCCTCGCCTGGCGGCGCCTCGGCGATTCCAATGCCGTCCTCGCCGCGGATCGCGCGCCTGCACGTCCACGTCCCCGCCGCGGCGCCCGATGAACGACGAATCCCCTGCCCCCGCCGCGGCGACCGCCAGCGGCTCCGCCCTGACCGTGCTGCGGCGCCTGCTGCCGACGGTCTGGCATTACCGCGGCCGGGTGCTGCTGGGCCTGGCGCTGGTGGTCGGCACCAAGCTGGCCCTGGTCGGGCTGCCGCTGGTGCTCAAGCAACTGATCGACGCGCTCGACCTCAAGCCGACCCCGCTGACCGTGCCGGCCGCGCTGCTGATGGCCTATGGCGCGCTGCGGCTGGCCTCCTCGGTGCTGCAGGAGTTGCGCAACGTCGTGTTCGCGCGGGTGATGGCGCGCAGTTCGCGCGAAGTCGCGCTGCGGGTGTTCGAGCACCTGCACGCGCTGAGCCTGCGCTTCCACCTGGACCGCCGCACCGGCGCGGTCGGCCGCGACCTGGAGCGCGGCATGGGCTCGATCTCCGAGCTGCTCGACACCGTCCTGTACATGGTGGTGCCGACCCTGGTCGAACTGGCGCTGATCGTCGCGATCCTGGTCGCCGGCTACGACCTCTCGTTCGCCGCGATCACCCTGGTCACGCTGGCGCTGTACCTGGCCTTCACCTACCGCATGACCGAGTGGCGGCTGCGCTGGTACCGGGAAATGAACGAGGCCAACACCGAGGCCAGCGCCGGCTCGGTCGACTCGCTGCTCAACTACGAGACGGTCAAGTACTTCAACAACGAAGCCTTCGAAACCGAGCGCTTCGACCGCCGCCTGCGCGATCTGGAAGACAGCGCGGTGCGCAGCCTGAAGGCGGCCTCGCTGCTGGGCATCGGCCAGTCGGCGCTGATCGCCGCGGGCCTGACCGCGCTGCTGTGGCGCGCCACCGACGGCGTGGTCGCCGGGCGCATGAGCCTGGGCGACCTGGTCCTGGTCAACGCCTATCTGCTGCAGATGGCCGCGCCGCTGAGCTACCTCGGCGTGGTCTATCGCGAAGGCAAGCAGATGCTGGCCAACCTGGAGCGCATGTTCGCCCTGCTCGACGAGCCGGTGGAGGTCCGCGACCGCCCCGGCGCGCCGGCGCTGCGGGTCGGCGCCGGCGAAGTGCGGTTCGAGAACGTGTCGTTCCGCTACGGCGAGCGCGAGATCCTGTCCGGCATCGACCTGACCATCCCCAGCGGCCGCACCGTGGCGGTGGTCGGCAGCACCGGCGCCGGCAAGTCGACCCTGGCGCGGCTGCTGTACCGCCACTACGACCCCGACGGCGGGCGCGTGCTGGTCGACGGCCAGGACCTGCGCGAGGTGACCGCCGACTCGCTGCGCCGGCGCATCGGCGTGGTGCCGCAGGACACGGTGCTGTTCAACGAATCGCTGTACTACAACATCGCCTACGGCCGCCCCGACGCCAGCCGCGACGAGGTGCTGGAGGCCGCGCGCGCCGCGCGCATCCACGACTTCATCCAGTCGCTGCCGCAGGGCTACGACACCGGCGTGGGCGAGCGCGGGCTCAAGCTCTCCGGCGGCGAGAAGCAGCGCATCGCCATCGCCCGCACCCTGCTCAAGCGCCCGGCGATCCTGATCTTCGACGAGGCGACCTCGGCGCTGGACGCGCACACCGAGGACCAGATCCAGCGCGAGCTCGGCCAGGCCGCGCGCGGCCGCACCGCGCTGGTGATCGCCCATCGCCTGTCGACCGTGGTCGACGCCGACCAGATCGTGGTGCTGGAAGCCGGCCGCATCGCCGAGCGCGGCAGCCATGCCGAGTTGCTCGCCGCCGGCGGCCGCTACGCCGCGCTGTGGGCGATGCAGCAGCGCCGCGCGGACGCCGCGGCCGCGCGCAACGCCG
>NZ_LXSD01000055.1:0-8456 GCF_017168095.1 Lysobacter enzymogenes
TCGCTGCGAACCGCCCTTGCGATACTGCGTCGTGCCGCGCCGCTCCACGTCGTCATCCCCGCGAACGCGGGGATCCAGAGACTTCAGCGCGACACCCCACCTCAGCGCCGATCGTCCTTCTTCCTGAAGTCGACCTTCTCGCCGCCGCGATCGGATTTCCAGTCCACTTCCTGCTTGCGCTCGCACCACGACGGCGGGGTCTCGCCCGGGCGGGTCGGGCCGCTGGCGCATTCGGGCCGCGCGTCGACGGCGGCGTTGGTGTCGCGGTACGACACCCCGCCGCAGCCGCCCAGGGCGACGGCGGCGAGCAACGGAATCAAGACGGGGGCGACGCGCATCGGGGTTCTCCTGGCTGGACCAACCGCGACCATGCCGCCTCGTCGCGCGCTCCCACCTGTGCCATCGGTCAGGTGGAAACAACGTGCATTCAGACGATCGCCTCGGCTGCGCCCGCCTGCGCCGGCGCGGCCGGCGCCGTGGGCGCGCGCGCATAGCGCCACGCGATCAGCAGGCCCAGGGTCAGCAGCGCCGCGGCGATGAACCACGGCGCGCCCGGCAGATGCACCGGCGCGCCCTTGCCGATGAAGTAGCCGAAGCTGCCGGCGTACAACGCCGGCCCGAGCACGCCGGCCAGCGCGATCAGGCTCATCAGCGAGCCTTGCACCCGGCCCTGCGCGTCGGCGCCGACCTGGCGGGTGACCAACGCCTGAGTCGAGGGCGCGGCCATCGCCCACAACGCGCTGATCGGCAGCCCGAGCAGGAAGTACCCGCCCTGTTCGGCCAGGCCGTAGACGACGAAGCCGATCACCCCGCAGCTCAGCGCCAGCAGCAAGGTGCGGCGCTCGCCCAGGCGCGCCACCACGCGGCCGATCAGGGCGACGTTGACGATGATGTTGAACACGCCCACCACCAGCAGCACCCAACCGACTTCGCGCAGGCCCCAGTGGTACTGGTAGTCGGCAAACAGCACGAAGATGCTCGGATAGACGTAGTGCGCCATGTTGGCGAGGAACACCACCGCCGCCAGCCCGAACACCTGCGGATAGCGCTTGAGCAACATCAGCGAACCCAGCGGATTGGCGTGGCTCCAGTCCAGGCGCGCGGTGCGCCTTTCCTTCAGCAGCGACTCGGGCAGCACGAATAGGCCGTAGAGGAAGTTCAGCAGCGCCAGCCCGGCCGAGAACCAGAACGGCAGGCGCAGGTCGACCTCGCCCAGATACGCGCCGATCAGCGGCCCGAGCACGAAACCCACGCCGAACGCGGCGCCGATCATGCCGAAGCTCTTGGCGCGCTGTTCCGGCGGGGCGATGTCGGCGATGTAGGCGTTGGCGGTGGTGAAGCTGGCCGAGGTGATGCCGGAGACGACCCGGCCGATCAGCAGCAGCGGCAAGCTGTTGGCCACCGCCATCAGGATGAAGTCCAGGCCCAGGCCCAGGCACGACAGCAGGATCACCGGCCGGCGGCCGTAGCGGTCCGACAGGCTGCCCTGGATCGGCGAGAACACGAACTGGACCAGCCCGAACACGGTGCCGAACAGGCCGACCCAATAGGCCGCGCGCGCGGTGTCGCCGTCGACGAAGCTCTCGATCAGGTGCGGCAGCACCGGAATGATCAGCCCGAACGCCAGCACGTCGATCAGCACGGTGAAGAAGATGAAGACGAGCGCAGCGCGGCGCGCGCCCGGAGCGGGAGCGGATGCGGTAGTCATGGGTTCGGCGGCCGGCCTGAAAGAGGGTGCGGGGGAGGCTCGCCGCGCAGTTTAGCGCCCGCCCGCGCGGCGACCACCGACGAATGTCATGCGGCAATGGTTTCCGGCGTTACTAATGCCCTCGCGATCCGGTTATTTTTCCATTGCGATCATCGGCTTACGAAATCGGCCGTGAGCGCGCGCGCTCACAAGCGCGACGCCGCGCAAGTCCTGGAATTTCCGCGCCCGCGGGCGAATTGCCGCATCGCACAATTTGTGCTTAAGTCGGGACACGCTCGGTTTTCAACGCTGCGGTGCGGACCCAGGTCCTCGCCGGCGGTGGACGGTCTTCGAGCGAAACCCACCAGACTTAGCGACGTCGCGAACGCGACGCGCGTTGCGGACCTCAGGAAGCGAACTCCAGGACACAGCCGAACGCCGGAACCCGACGCAATGCCGCGCAGCCCGCGGCGGCGCCCCGACCGAGGCAGGACGAGCCACCCCACAACGCGCAGCGGTAGCGAGCTAGCGATCCACGGAACACTCATCGTCCCGGAGATGCGATGCAAGCCAGGCAAGACAGTGCGAGCCTTCCGAGTTCCACGAACTCCCCCGGGCTCTACGATCCCCGCGACGAGCGGGACAGCTGCGGTTTCGGGCTGATCGCGCAGCTCGACGATCGTCCCAGCCGCGCCCTGGTGGACCGCGCCCTGGAAGCGCTGTCGCGCATGACCCATCGCGGCGGCGTCGCCGCCGACGGCCTCAGCGGCGACGGCTGCGGCTTGCTGATCCGCCATCCCGACGCGTTCTTGCGCCTGATCGCGCGCGAAGCCAACATCCGCCCGGGCGCGCACTTCGCCGCCGGCCTGGTGTTCCTGCCGCACGACGCCGACGCCGCCCAGCGCGCCCGCGACACCCTCAACGAGACCCTGCGCAACGAGGGCATGCGGGTCACCGGCTGGCGCGTGGTGCCGACCAACCTGGAGGCCTGCGGCGAACTGGCGCGCTCGACCATGCCGCGGATCGAACAGATCTTCGTCGACGCGGCCAGCCCGTTCGATCCGGCCGCGTTCCAGCGCTCGCTGTTCCTGGCCCGGCGCCGCGCCGAGCAGCGCCTGCGCGAGTTGCGCGACTTCTATGTGGTGAGCCTGTCCTCGGCCAGCATCGGCTACAAGGGCATGGTCCTGCCCGACCGGCTGATGCAGCTGTATCCGGACCTGCAACGCCCCGAACTGGCCGCCAGCGCGGTGGTGTTCCACCAGCGCTTCTCCACCAACACCACGCCGCGCTGGCCGCTGGCGCAGCCGTTCCGCCTGCTCGCCCACAACGGCGAGATCAACACCATCGCCGGCAACCGCGCCTGGGCGCAGGCGCGCGCGCACGCCTGGCGCACGCCGAACCTGGACCTGCGCGAGTTCGACCACATCGTCAGCGTCGACGGCTCGGATTCGCAAAGCCTCGACAACATGCTGGAAGTGCTGCAGGCCGGCGGCATGGACCTGCTCAAGGCGATGCGCATCCTGATCCCGCCGGCGACCCAATCGCTGGAGTACAAGGACGCCGACCTCGCCGCGTTCTACGAGTACTACGCACTCAACACCGAGCCGTGGGACGGACCGGCCGGCATCGTCACCTGCGACGGGCGCTACGCCGCGTGCACGCTCGACCGCAACGGCCTGCGCCCGGCGCGCTGGCTGCGCTCGCGCGACCGCCATTTCCTGATCGCCTCGGAAGCCGGCGTGTGGGAGCTGCCGGCCGAGGAGATCGAGGCCAAGGGCAAGCTCGGCCCGGGCGAGATGATCGCCGCCGACCTGTACCAGGGCGAGCTGCTGGATTCGGAAGCCATCGACCGGGTCAACCGCGCGCGCGCGCCGTACAAGCGCTGGCTCAAGCAGGGCATGACCTACCTGCACAGCGAACTGATCGATCCGAACCTCGCCGCCGAGCCGTTCGACCACGAAACGCTCGCGGGCTTCCAGAAGCTCTTTCAGCTCACCCGCGAGGAGCGCGAGCAGGTGCTGCGCCCGCTCGCCGAGATCGAGCAGGAAGCCACCGGCTCGATGGGCGACGACGTGCCGATGGCGGTGCTCTCGCAACAGGTGCGGCCGCTGTACGACCACTTCCGCCAGGCCTTCGCCCAGGTCACCAATCCGCCGATCGATCCGCTGCGCGAGGACTGCGTGATGTCGCTGGCGACCCAGATCGGGCGCGAGGGCAACGTGTTCGTCGACGGGCCGGGCAACGTCGGCCACATCCATCTGAACTCGCCGGTGCTGGCCCAGCGCAAGCTGCGCCAGTTGCTGGCGATGTCGCCCTACGACCAGTCGCACCGCTACATCGACCTCAACTACAGCGCCGAGGAAGGGCTCAAGGCGGCGCTGCTGCGGCTGTGCCGCGAGGCCGAGGACGCGACCCGCGACGGCATCGTGCTGCTGATCGTCAGCGACCGCCGCCCGCGCCGCGACGCGCTGATGATGCACGCGCTGCTGGCCACCGGCGCGATCCACCAGCATCTGGTGCGCGTGGGCCTGCGCTGCGAGGCCAACCTCATCATCGAGACCGGCACCGCGCGCGATCCGCACCACTTCGCCTGCCTGATCGGCTTCGGCGCGACCGCGGTGTATCCGTATCTCGCGTACCAGACCCTGCACGACCTGGGCGCGCGCGGCATCCTGCGCACCAAGCACGGCGAGGTCGCGCAGATCGGCCGCAGCTATCGCCGCGCGATCAAGAAGGGCCTGCTCAAGATCATCTCCAAGATGGGCATCGCCACCATCGGCAGCTACCGCGGCGCGCAGTTGTTCGAGATCATCGGCCTGGACAAGGAGGTGGTCGAGCTGTGCTTCACCGGCACGCCGTCGCGCATCAGCGGCGCCGGCTTCGAACTGCTGCAGGGCGACGACGAAACCCTGGCCGACATCGCCTGGAACCCGAACCGGCTGCCGGAGATCGGCGGCCTGCTCAAGTACACGCCGGGCGGCGAATACCATCTGTTCAATCCCGACGTGGTGACCCGCCTGCAGCGCGCGGTCGGCAGCGGCGAGTGGAGCGACTGGCAGCATTACGCCGAAGCGGTCAACGAGCGTCCGACCGCGGCGCTGCGCGACTTGCTGGAGCTCGAAGCCGATCCGGCGCGGGCGATCCCGCTGGCGGACGTCGAGCCGGTCGAAGCTATCGTGCGCCGCTTCGACTCGGCCGCGATGAGCCTGGGCGCGCTGTCGCCGGAAGCGCACGAGGCGCTGGCGATCGCGATGAACCGGCTCGGCGGGCGCTCGAATTCGGGCGAAGGCGGCGAAGATCCGGCGCGTTATCGTAGCGACAAGGTGTCGAAGATCAAGCAGATCGCCTCCGGCCGCTTCGGCGTCACCCCGGAGTATCTGGTCAACGCCGAAGTGCTGCAGATCAAGGTCGCCCAGGGCGCCAAGCCCGGCGAAGGCGGCCAGCTGCCGGGCCACAAGGTCAACGAACTGATCGCGCGGCTGCGCTATGCGATGCCCGGCATCGGCCTGATTTCGCCGCCGCCGCATCACGACATCTATTCGATCGAAGACCTCGCGCAGTTGATTCACGACCTGCGCCAGGTCAATCCGCAAGCGCTGATCTCGGTGAAGCTGGTCTCGCACGCCGGCGTGGGCACCATCGCCACCGGCGTGGCCAAGGCCGGCGCGGACCTGATCACCGTGTCCGGCCACGACGGCGGCACCGGCGCCAGCCCGCTGTCGTCGATCCGCTACGCCGGCACGCCGTGGGAACTCGGCCTCGCCGAAGCGCGGCAGGCCTTGATCGGCAACGACTTGCGCGAACGCGTGATCCTGCAGACCGACGGCGGGCTCAAGAGCGGCCTGGACGTGGTCAAGGCCGCGCTGCTCGGCGCGGAGAGCTTCGGCTTCGGCACCGCGCCGATGATCGCGCTGGGCTGCAAGTACCTGCGCATCTGCCACCTCAACAACTGCGCCACCGGCGTGGCCACCCAGGACAACGCGCTGCGCCGCGATCACTTCACCGGCCTGCCCGAGCGCGTGGAGAACTTCTTCCGCCTGCTCGCCGAGGAAGTGCGGCACTGGCTGGCCGCGCTGGGCGTGCGCACGCTCGGCGAAATCGTCGGCCGCACCGAGCTGCTGCGCCAGCGCGACGGCGACAGCGCGCGCCAGCATCGGCTCGATCTGTCGCCGCTGCTGGCCGGCTCCGGCCTCGCCCACGGCGGCCACTGCGGAATGCCGGCGCCGCCGGCCGAACCCGAAGGCCTGGCGCTGCAGCTCGACACCGAGCTGGCCGCGGCGATCGCGCACAAGGCCGGCGGCGACTACAGCTACAAGATCCGCAACACCGACCGCAGCATCGGCGCGCGCCTGTCCGGGCGCATCGCCCGCGCCCACGGCGACCGCGGCATGAACGACGCGCCGCTGACCCTGCGCTTCCAGGGCACCGCCGGCCAGAGCTTCGGCGCGTTCCAGGCCGGCGGCCTGCACTTCGAACTCTCCGGCGAAGCCAACGACTACGTCGGCAAGGGCATGGCCGGCGGCCGCATCGTGCTGCGCCCGCCCGCGGGCGCGCGCTACGCCGCGCACGAGACGCCGATCCTCGGCAACACCTGCCTGTACGGCGCCACCGGCGGCGAGCTGTATGCCGCCGGCCGCGCCGGCGAGCGCTTCGGCGTGCGCAACTCCGGCGCCACCGCGGTGGTGGAAGGCGCCGGCGATCACTGCTGCGAGTACATGACCGGCGGCGTGGTCGCGGTGCTCGGCCGCACCGGCCTGAACTTCGGCGCCGGCTTCACCGGCGGCATGGCTTACGTGCTGGACGTCGAGCGCGATTTCGTCGACCGCTACAACCACGAGCTGATCGACATCCTGCGCATCTCCGCCGACGGCTTCGAGCACCACCGCTCGCACCTGCACGACCTGCTGGAAACCCACGTGGCGCTGACCGGCAGCGTGTGGGCGCGGCGCATCCTCGACGAGATGCGCGATTACCTCGGCAAGTTCTGGCTGGTCAAGCCGAAGGCGGCGAGCCTGGAATCGCTGGCCGAAACCCTGCGGAGCGCGGCATGACCGCGCGCGCTGCTCCCCTCACCCGCCCCGCGTCGGCGACGCGGGCAAGAATCACCTCGAAGGCGACGACGATGATGCGAATTTCGCGCAACCACGGCTTCGGTATTTCCCTAGTAAAACCGGCCGCCGCCGCGCATTCGTCCCTCGCCGTGTGTCGACAACGCCATCGAGTCCAGCAAGCATGAGCAAGAAGCCGGTCTTCCAATTCCGCGACGCCCCGCGCGAGATGCCCTCGCGCATCCCGCTGCAACTGCGCCTGGACGGCGACTGGGGCGAACTCTACGGCCGCTTCGCCGAAGTCGAAGCCAAGAAGCAGGCCGGCCGCTGCCTGGATTGCGGCAATCCTTATTGCGGCTGGGCCTGCCCGCTGCACAACTACATTCCCAACTGGCTGGAGCTGGCGCGCGAAGGCCGCCTGCACGAAGCCGCCTCGCTGTGCCACGAGACCAATCCGCTGCCCGAAGTCTGCGGCCGGGTGTGCCCGCAGGACCGCCTGTGCGAAGGCAGCTGCACGCTCAACGACGGCTTCGGCGCGGTCACCATCGGCGCGGTGGAGAAGTACATCGTCGACAACGCGCTCGCCGACGGCTGGCGTCCCGACCTGTCGACGGTGAAGGCCAGCGGCCACCGCGTCGCCATCGTCGGCGCGGGGCCGGCGGGATTGTCCTGCGCCGACCGCCTCGCCCGCGCCGGCATCCAGGCGGTGGTGTTCGACCGTTACGAACACATCGGCGGCCTGCTGCACTTCGGCATTCCCAGCTTCAAGCTGGAAAAGTCGGTGATGGCCAAGCGCCGCGAGGTGCTCGAAGGCATGGGCGTGCAGTTCCGCCTCGGCGTGGAGATCGGCCGCGACATCGGCTTCGATGCGCTGCTCGCCGACTACGACGCGGTGTTCCTGGGCCTTGGCACCTATCGCTACACCGACGGCGGCCTGCCCGGCCAGGACTTGCGCAACGTGCTGCCGGCGCTGCCGTTCCTGGTCCAGAACGGGCGCATCGTCCACGGCGAGGGCGCGCAGGCGAGTTCGGCGCCGATCGCCGGGTGGGAAGACCAGCTCGAACTGCCCGACCTGCGCGGCAAGCGGGTGATCGTGCTCGGCGGCGGCGACACCGGCATGGACTGCGTGCGCAGCGCGGTGCGGCTGGGCGCGGCGCAGGTCAGCTGCGTGTACCGGCGCGACGAGGCCAACATGCCCGGCTCGGCGCGCGAAGTGGCGAATGCGCGCGAGGAAGGCGTGCAGTTCCTGTTCAACCGCCAGCCGCTGGAACTGACCGGCGACGGCGAGACGGTGCGCGGCGTGCGCGTGGCCCAGACCCGCCTGGGCGCGCCCGATGCGCGCGGCCGCCAGCGCGCCGAGATCGTCGAGGGCAGCGAAGAACTGCTCGACGCCGACGTGGTGGTGATCGCGTTCGGCTTCCAGCCCGATCCGCCGGCGTGGCTGGCGCAGCAGGGCATCGAACTGGCCGACAGCGGCCGGATCAGGGTGCTGGCGAGCAACGAAAGCTGCGCGACCCGGCGCAAGGCCGCGGCCGGTCTGCCGTACCAGACGACGAACCCGAAGGTGTTCGCCGGCGGCGACGCCGTGCGCGGCGCCGACCTGGTGGTGACCGCGGCGTTCGAAGGCCGCGAAGCGGCGGCCGGCATCGTGTCGCTGCTGCGCGAACGCGCGCCGCTGGCGGCGCAGCGCGACGCGGCGCTGGCCAAGGCCGGCTGAGCGC
>NZ_LXSD01000056.1:0-867 GCF_017168095.1 Lysobacter enzymogenes
CCATCGGCACACCGGCCGCGCCGCCCGCCGCGCCCGCCGAGGCCGCGCCGCAAGCCGAAGACAGCCTGCTCGCCGCCTCGCTGTCCGGTCCCAACCGCTACTTCGCCCTGCTGACCTTCTTCGGCTTCGGCCTGCTGCTGGCTTTCACCCCATGCGTGCTGCCGATGATCCCGATCCTGTCGGGCCTGATCGTCGGCCGCGGCCCGGGCCTGGGCGCGCGCCGCGCGTTCGCGCTGTCGCTGGTGTACGTGCTGGCCAGCGCGGTGGTGTTCACGATCGCGGGCGTCGTCGCCGGGCTGGTCGGCGCCAACCTGCAGATCGCGTTCCAGACGCCGTGGGTGATCGTGCTGTTCGCGGCGCTGTTCGTGGCCCTGGCGCTGTCGAGCTTCGGCCTGTTCGAACTGCAGCTGCCGCACAGGCTGCGCAGCCTGGTCGGCGAGGTCAGCGACCGCCAGCGCAGCGGCTCGTGGACGGGCGTGGCGATCATGGGCGCGCTGTCGGCGCTGATCGTCGGCCCGTGCGTGGCGCCGCCGCTGGCCGCCGCGGTGCTCTACATCGGCCAGACCCGCGACCCGCTGTTCGGCGGCGCGGCGCTGTTCTTCCTGGCGATGGGCATGGGCGCGCCGCTGCTCGCCTTCGGCGTCGCCGCCGGCAAGGGCCTGCCGACCAGCGGGCCGTGGATGGTCGGCGTGCAGCGCGTGTTCGGCCTGGTGTTCCTCGGCATGGCGGTGTGGATGCTGTCGCGGATCCTGCCGGGCCCGGTCGCGCTGGCGCTGTACGGCGCGGTGCTGCTGGGCGCGGCGGTGCTGGTCGCGCTCGGCGGCGGCGGCGCGCAACGCGGCTTCGGCCTGCGCGCGCTGGCCTGGG
>NZ_LXSD01000057.1:0-606 GCF_017168095.1 Lysobacter enzymogenes
CGCCCCCGCTGGGCTCGGCCTCGCCCGGCCCCGCCCAGCCCCAGCGCAGCGTCAGCCCGGCCGACTACGCCCCGGCCCACGTCGCCCGCCGCCAGTCCGCGCCGCCGCCCAAGCGCGGCCTGTCGGGCTGCGCGATCGCGCTGATCGTGGTGGCGGTGCTGGCGTTGCCGGTGTTCGGCATCCTCGCTGCGATCGCGATCCCGGCGTACCAGGACTACACCCACCGCGCCAAGCTCGCCCAGGCCCTGCTCGCCAGCGACGACTACAAGCAACTGGTCGCGCAGTACTACGCCGCGCACCGGAACTGCCCGACCAACGCCAGCGCAGGCTTCCGTCCGCCGGCCGAATACGCCTCGGCGCAGATCGCCTCGGTCCAGTTCGGCCGGCTCCAGGACAGCGGCGAGTGCGCGGTCCAGCTGGAACTGCGCGGCTTCGACCGCCCGCAGCTGGACGGCCACAAGGTCTGGCTGGCGTTCGATCCGGGCAGCGCGCAGTGGACCTGCAGCTCCGACGTCGAACGCGCCACGCTGCTGCCGCAAAACTGCCGCAACTGAGCCGGCGCCGGCGCCCGCGGCGGCCGCGGCGGGCGTCACGCCCGCTCGCGCC
>NZ_LXSD01000058.1:0-21376 GCF_017168095.1 Lysobacter enzymogenes
CCCGCCGCCCGGCCCGTCCCGACGCGGGCCGGCGGCGCCGTCCGCCGCTGCGACCGAACCGCCGGACCGGGCACCGATCGCCCCGGCCCGGCCGGCTAAACTGCGGGCATCCCGACTGCGAGGCCCGCGATGCGCACGCTCTATCCCGAACTCGAACCCTTCGACACCGGCACGATCCAGGTCGACGGCCGACACACCCTGTATTACGAGCAGTGCGGCAATCCCGACGGCAAGCCGGTGGTGCTGCTGCACGGCGGGCCCGGCGGCGGCTGCAGCGCCAAGATGCGCCGCTTCCACGACCCGGCCAAGTACCGCATCGTCCTGTTCGACCAGCGCGGCAGCGGCCGCTCGACGCCGCACGCGGACCTGGTCGACAACACCACCTGGGACCTGGTCGCCGATATCGAGAAGCTGCGGGTCAAGCTCGGCGTGGAGCGCTGGCAGGTGTTCGGCGGCTCGTGGGGTTCGACCCTGGCGCTGGCGTATGCGCAGACCCACCCGCAGCGCGTGACCGAGCTGGTCCTGCGCGGCATCTTCATGCTGCGTCGCTGGGAGCTGGAGTGGTTCTACCAGGAAGGCGCCTCGCGCCTGTTCCCCGACGCCTGGGAGCACTACCTCAACGCGATTCCGCCGGTCGAGCGCCACGACCTGATCAGCGCCTACCACCGCCGCCTGACCAGCGACGACGAGAAGACCCGCCTGGACGCCGCGCGCGCCTGGAGCGTGTGGGAAGGCGCGACCAGCTTCCTGCACGTGGACGCGGACTTCGTCAGCGGCCACGAGGACGCCCAGTTCGCCCTGGCCTTCGCCCGCATCGAGAACCACTACTTCGTCAACGGCGGCTTCTTCGAGGTCGAGGACCAGCTGCTGCGCGACGCGCACAAGATCGCCGACATCCCCGGCGCGATCGTGCACGGCCGCTACGACGTGGTTTGCCCGGTGCACAACGCCTGGGAACTGAAGAAGGCCTGGCCGAAGGCCGAGCTGGAGATCACCCCGGCCTCGGGCCATTCGGCGTTCGAGGCCGAGAACATCGACGCGCTGGTGCGCGCGACCGACCGCTTCGCCTGAGCGCAGGCGCGGCGCGGACGGCGGGGCCGTCTGCGCCGCGCGATTGCGGCGCGCCTTCGCGGCGCGCTTTGGCGCCATAAATAGGCTTCGACAGTGAAGTTGCGGTGCCTGTTCGCGACCTGAAATCACCGTCACCGCACCGATCGGCCCGCGCGACGGTCGCGAACGAAAGCGAACGGCTTGGCGATTCTTGCGCAATTGCGCGAATCGGCGAGAAAACGCTACATCAACGCTAGCCTCGCGAGACATCGAAAGCGAGTTTTTGTCACTGCGTTAATGTCACTGGAAATGTGCAACGCATTTGCGCAAGGCCGATTGCGATCAACGGCTTGCGCGTTTCGCGCGACTGAATTCAGCGCAATTCGGCGAACTTTCCCCGCTTGACTGACTTTTCCCATCGGCGCTGCAATCGCCCGCCGATCGGGTCCGGCGTCGTCGACGACGCACGCCGCGCGACCGGATCGGACGATGACGAAGCATGCGCGGGCGCTTGGAAGGCGCCGCACGACGAGGGGAAATGTTCGCAACCAGGACTTATGCGCTAGGCGCGCAACTGCGGCTGACGCCGATCCATCAACTGCGCTCGCTGCCCGCGCGCTCGCCGACCGGCTATGTGGCGCAAGGCGAGGATCCGCAGTTCGAGGTCGGCAGCGCGCAGGGCGAGTTGCCGCCGCCGGGATGGTACGTGCTGGACCTGCGCTTCGAGCTGGAGGAAGGGCGCATCCTCGCGCCCTGCCTGTATCCCGATTTCGGCGCCGGCGTGTCCGAGGCCTTGCGCATCGGCCTGGCCGAGCCGGGCGGCGACGGGCGTTCGCGCAGCGTGGTGTTGATCGGTTCGCGCCTGCATCGGCTGCGCTTCGATCCCAGCGAGCATCTGGCGCAGTTCGCCGTGCGCGAATTCCGCCTGCGCCGGGTGTCGCGGCTGCGCGCGGTGTGGGAGCTGCTGTGCGGAATCCAGCGCGCGCGCCGCGAGGTGTTGTGCGAAGAGGCGGTCGGCGCCGGCCTGCGCTTCCTGCGCGCGGCGCTGCGCGGCCGCATCGGCGACGGCGGCAAGGCGCTGCTGCAGCATTACCGCCGCGCGCTGCGTCAGGGCGCGCATTCCTATCAGCATTGGCTGGCGCGCTACGACCGTGCGGCGGCGGAACCGGCGGTGGAATCGGCGGCGGCCAAGCCGCCCATCGGCGAACGCGCAGCGAGCGAGCCGACGCTCGCTGAGCCCGCCGCGAGCGCGCCCCCGCCGACGATCTCGATCGTGCTGCCGGTGCGCGACCCGCCCCTGCCGTGGCTGCGGCGCTGCCTCGACAGCGTGCTGGCGCAGACCTGGCCGCACTGGCAGCTGTGCATCGCCGACGACGCCTCGCGCTCGGGCGCGGTGCGGCGCCTGCTGCGCGACTACGCCGCGCGCGACGCGCGCATCGCCCTGCGCCTGCGCGACAACCACGGCCATATCTGCGAAGCCAGCAACAGCGCGATCGAACTGGCCGAAGGCAGCCACCTGGCCTTCCTAGACCACGACGACGAACTGGCGCCGCAGGCCCTGGCCGAAGTCGCCCGCGCGATCGCCGAGCACCCGCGCGCGCGCCTGTTCTACACCGACGAGGACAAGATCGACGAAGGCGGCCGCCGCTTCGAACCCAACTTCAAGCCGGCCTGGAACCCCGACCTGCTGCGCGCGCAGAACTACATCTGCCATTTCGTCGCCATCGACGCGGCGCTGGTGCGCGAACTCGGCGGCCTGCGCCCCGGCTACGAAGGCGCGCAGGACCACGACCTGCTGCTGCGCTGCGCCGAACGCCTGGACGACGCGCAGATCGTGCACATCCCGCAGGTGCTGTACCACTGGCGGGTGCTGCCCGAATCCACCGCGCTGTCCGGCGGCGCCAAGCCCTATGCGCTGGAAGCCGGCCGCCGCGCGATCGAGGAGCACTACGCCCGCACCGGCGTGCGCGCCCGCGTCGAGGTTACTGAACACGGCTACTACCGCAGCGTGCGCGGCCTGTCCGAGCGCCCGCTGGCCTCGTTGATCGTGCCCACCCGCGACCGCGTCGGCCTGCTGCGCACCTGCGTGGAGAGCGTGCTGCAGCGCACCGCCTACCGGCCGCTGGAACTGCTGGTGGTCGACAACGGCTCCAGCGAGCCGGAGACGCTGCGCTACCTGGACGAACTGCGCCAGCGCGAACACGTGCGGGTGCTGGCGTGGCCGCACCCGTTCAACTTCTCCGCCATCGTCAACTTCGCCGCCGCGCAGGCGCGCGGCGAGGTGCTGTGCCTGCTCAACAACGACACCGAAGTGATCGCCTCGGACTGGCTCGACGAACTGGTCTCGCACGCCGTGCGCGAGGACGTCGGCGCGGTCGGCGGCATGCTCTATTACCCCAACGACACCATCCAGCACGCCGGCGTGATCCTCGGCATCGGCGGCGTCGCCGGCCACGCCCACGGCCACCTGCGCCGCGCCAGCAACGGCTACCTCGGCCGCGCCGGCGTGGTCCAGAACCTCAGCGCCGTGACCGGCGCCTGCCTGGCCTTGCGGCGGACCGTGTTCGACGAAATAGGCGGCATGGACGAAACCCTCGCCGTCGCCTTCAACGACGTCGACCTGTGCCTGCGCCTGCACGCGCGCGGCTACCGCAACGTGTGGACGCCGCATGCGGAGCTGTATCACCACGAGTCGGCTTCGCGCGGGCCGGAAGACACCCCGCAGAAGCGCGAGCGTTTCCTCGCCGAGACCGCGGCGATGCAGCGCCGCTGGGGCGTCCTGCTCGCCAACGACCCGGCCTACAACCCCAATCTGTCGCTCGAAAGCCTGCATTTCGACCTGGCGTTTCCGCCGCGGTCGCGAGGCAGTCGGGTCTGTGCGCATGCCTCACCCATGAAGGGAGCCACCGCTTGAGTTCCATATTCTCGCATCTGCACCAGAGCCTTCGACGGCCCGACCACTGGCTGTATGGAAGCTGGCTGGATACGGTCGTTCGCTATCGCCGGATGCGCCTGGGCATCGCCTGGCTGCTGATTCCGACGGCGGTATACATCTGGGGCATCGGCGGCTTCCTCGCGTCCATGCAGACCGGCATGGACAAGGCGCGCTATTTTGCCCATGTCGGCATCGGCTTCGCCGTGTTCCGGTTCATGGCCACGGTCATGGTGGATGCCTCGAACGTATTCCAGGGTTATCAGAGCTACATCCTCGATGGCCAA
This sequence comes from Lysobacter enzymogenes, assembly GCF_017168095.1. Classification (GTDB taxonomy): domain Bacteria; phylum Pseudomonadota; class Gammaproteobacteria; order Xanthomonadales; family Xanthomonadaceae; genus Lysobacter; species Lysobacter enzymogenes_D. The sequence continues at coordinate 4,270 of NZ_LXSD01000058.1, forward strand.
TTACGCCTCACCGATTACCTCCTGCGCAACCTGGCGCGTTCGTTCCACTATCTGTTGATATCGATGCCGGTAGTCGCAGTGGTGGTGGTGTCGTCGCCCGATTTCACTCCCGCCGGCCTGCCGTTGTCGTTGGCGGGAGTGGCGGTCCTGCTGTTGAACATGTTCCTGCTCTCGACCTTGCTGGCTTTCGTCGGAGCGAAATACCCCGACCTGCACGAGGTCATGGGCAGCGTGATGATGGCCGCCTTCCTGGTGACGCCGGTCGTGTGGTATGGCCAGGCGCAAAGCGGAACGCCTCAGGGCGCGCTGATCGAAGCCAATCCGTTTCATCACCTGTTGCATCTGATTCGTGCGCCTGTGCTCGGCGAAGCCATAGCGACTTCGACCTACGTCTATCTGGGCGCCATGACCGCGTTCGGCTTCGTCGCGGTGACGTTGGTCTATCCGCGCATGGCCAGGAGGGTTCCTGCATGGCTGTGACCGAATCAAGAGGCTCAGCCAGGACGATCGAGGATCTATGAGCGACATTCTTCTCAGAGCGCACGATGTAACCCTGGACATGCCGTTGGATACGCAGCGGGTGTCCGTAGCGTCCGGGGGCGGTTTCGGAGCCGCACTCGGCGGGGCGACCCGCCGCTACGTCACGGTGTTGTCGAGGATCGAGTTCTCTGCGTCCGAGGGCGACCGAATCGCATTGATGGGGCTCAACGGCGCGGGAAAGAGCACGCTGCTGCGCGTGCTCAACGGCGCGTATCCTCCCACCCGGGGCGTGGTGCGCAGCAGTGGGCGCATGCAGTCCTTGCTCAATCCAGGTTTGGGGTTCTCCGACTACGCCACGGTCGCGGAGAATGTGGTCCTGCGCGGAACGGCGATGGGACTGCGCCGCGCTCAGTTGAACGCGGCGATGGGCGACATCCTGGATTTTTCGGGGTTGCGCGAACGCGCGTCACAACGCCTGCATACGCTTTCGGCCGGGCAACGCATGCGCCTTGGCTTCGCCATTTCGACGGCCGTGCAGCCCGACATTCTGCTGATGGACGAATGGATCGCGACGGGTGACGCGGTTTTCGTCCAGCGCGCGCAGGAGCGCTTGCGCGACCGCTTCCACGCGAGTCGAATCGTGGTGCTGGCAAGCCACGGGGTCGATCTGCAACGGCAGTTGTGCAACAAGGCGCTGGTGCTTGACGGTGGAAAGATGCGCTTTTTCGGCGCGATCGACGAGGGGGTTTCGGTCTATCGCGACATCGTCGCTGCCGCGAGCGCCAAGCATTCGAGGCTCGGCGACGGCGACGTGCCCTTGCTGTTCGGCGACGTGCGTGGATTCGTCGAAAGGATCAGGCTGCTGCCGCGCGGGATCGAGGTCGAGGGATGGGCGATCGGCGAGAAGGGCCGCGAAGCCGAAGCCCTCCAGGTCGATTTCGATGGCAGCCATTACCGCCTGGATACGTTCGAGCGGATCGGCCGCGACGACGTGCTGCGCGCCTCCGCGCGCCGCTCCGGCACCTATGGGTTCCGGTTCGTTCTGCCTTGCGCCGACGTCGCCGATCTGCCCAGCATAGGGTTGCGGTTGAACGTGTCGGTCGTCAGCGCCAAAGACAAGATCGGCCAGCCGCTGCAGACGGCGGTCGGGGTGATCGTGGAGGCGGCATGATCGCGACCATCGATGCGGGTTCGGGCCTTGCGGCCTTCGCATTGCCGCATGGATCTGGCCATGCGGCGGCCGGCACGGTCCGATGCGGGTTTCGGCCGGCGATGGCGAGCGGAGTCGGACGCCGATGAAGATGCCGATCCTGGCGGCCCGGGCCAAGACGACGGAAACGGCGGCCGCGACCGCGAACGATCCGCTGCGCGGCGGGCCGCTGACGATATCGTTGGGCGCCGGCGCATCGGCGCTGTTGAAGATCGATTCGATCGGCCGAGCCGCGGGTTGCGTGGTGGTGTCGGGCTGGAGGATCGGTGAAGTCGAACCCGCGCTGGAAGCGGCCGGGCAGGAACTGGACTGTGTGCTCGAACGGGTCCGGCGCGACGACGTCGCCGCGCATTTTCCGGGGCGGGATGCGGAAGGCTTGGGCTTCGTGCTCATCGCCGAAGCCGACGACGAGAGTCCGATCTGCCTGTGCTGGGAATCCGCCAGCGGCCGCTGCCGTTCCGCGCTCGCGCCGGTCGGCGTGGACGAACTGGACGATGCGGCGATCGCGTCGATGGGCGAAGGCAGGGTGCTGTTGCTGCGGCGGCTGGAGGTCGGGAGCGCGCAGTGGAAGGCGCTGGTCCGCTCGTTGCCGGCGGGAGAAGGCAGCAGCGCGGCGGCCGGACATCTGGAAAGCGCCGTATCCATCGGCGCCGGAGAGGGCGCGGTAGTCTGCGGCTGGGCGGCCGGCGCTGCCGACGTGCGGTTCTGGCTGGAGAACGAAACCGGCGAGGCCCGGCCGCTCGATGCGGCATCGCGGCTGGAGCGCAGCGACGTTCTGCAGAGCGTCGGTGCACGATTCGGGATCGGCGCGCTGGAGTCCGGTTTTGTAACGTATCTGGAGGGGTTTTCGGCGAGCCAGAGCGTCGTGCTGAAGGCCTTGGCCGACGGCAAGGTGCATGAGCTGCATCGGATCGGCTGCGCCGCGTTGCCGGCCGATCCGCTGGCGGTCAGCCGGTGGCTGTTCGGCATCCCCGTTGGCGAAACTGCGCTGGCTCGACATCACGCATTGGTCGAGGAGCCGGCGCTGTCGAGGTTGATCGAGCGCGACCGTCGCAGTTGGGAAACCCTCCCGAGACGTTCGCATACCCTGGGGCGGCTGGCTCCCGATCCTGAAGTCAGCGTCATCGTTCCGCTGTACGGACGCTACGATTTCGTCGAAAACCAGATGGTCGAGTGGGTGCGAGACCCGTGGTTCCTGGCTAATGCGGAGTTGATCTACGTGATCGACGACCCGGCTCTGGAAGCCGCGTTCCGGACCCACGCGCTGGAACTGTTCCGCTTGTATGCCGTCCCGTTCAAATGGGTCGGCGGCGTGGTGAATCGCGGTTTTTCCGGCGCCAACAATCTCGGCGCGCAAGCGGCGCGGGCCGAGCGTCTGCTGTTCCTCAACAGCGACGTGTTCCCGGATGCTCCGGGCTGGTTGGAACCGCTGCTGGCGGCGCTGAACGGCCGCCCCGACCTCGGGGCAATCGGGCCCCGGCTGGTCTTCGCCGAGGGCGGCATACAGCACGCAGGCATGGTGTTCGAACGGCTCGACGAGTATGGAGTCTGGATAAACCGGCATCCGTATTCGGGCCTGTCTCCCGCCCTGGATCCGCACGTAGGCCTGGTCGAAGTGCCGGCGGTGACCGGCGCCTGCATGCTGGTGAGGCGCAGCGACTTCGATGCGGTCGGCGGATGGGACACCGGCTATCTGATCGGCGATTTCGAGGATTCCGATCTGTGCCTGAAGCTGCGATCGATCGGCCTGGGAACGGGTTACCTCCCCACCGTCCAACTCACTCATCTGGAACGACAGTCGATGGTATCGCTCGGTGTCGGCGAGTACCGCATGCGGGTCGTGCTGTGGAACGCGATGCGTCACCAGCGCCGCTGGGGCCACGTGCTCGACGGGGATGCGACAGGGGCGACGCAATGAGCGCGCCATCGCCTGAGGGCGCGTCATCGATGGCTGCGGCGCATGGCAGGTCCGGATCCGAGCGCATCCTGGTGGTATCGCACCGGCATCCCGACTTCAGCCTGGGCGGAGGCGAAATCGCCGCATACAACCTGTTCCGCGCGTACCGCGAACATTCCGCCGTATCCAAGGCCTGGTTCCTGGCCAGCGTGGATCGCGGTCGCGGCGCGAACGGAGGCCTCATGCCCAGGCGCGATGGCGAGTATCTGTGGGAGCAAGGCATTCATGATTGGACCATGCTCAAGGCCGCCGATCGGCGCAGCGTCACCCAGGGATTCGCCGAACTGATCGCGGCGTTGCGCCCGACCATCGTGCACGCGCACCACTACGCGCATCTGGGCGTCGAGTTCCTGCGCGTGATCAAGCAGGTCGACCCGAACATCCGGATCTGCCTCACGCTGCACGAGTACATGGGCATCTGCAATCGCCAGGGACAGATGATCAAGACCAGCGGGCGCCTTTGCAGCCGCGAGTCCTTCGAGGACTGCCGCGGCTGCTTTCCGCAGCTGAGCGTGCAGGATCTTTGGCGGAGAAAGCAGTTCATCCAGCGTCATTTCGATTATGTAGACCAGTTCGTATCCCCCTCGCAGTTCCTGCGCGCGCGATACGTCCAGTGGGGGCTGGACGCCGGCCGAATTACGGTGATCGAGAACGGACAGGACGATGCGCCACGCGTCGCGGCGCGAGGCGTCGATGCGGGTGGCCGGCGCAACCGGTTCGGCTTCTTCGGCCAGATCAATCCGTTCAAGGGCCTGGATGTGCTGCTCAAGGCGCTGCACGAACTGCCCAAGGCGGAGCGCGGGCGAGTGGTGCTGGAAGTGCACGGCGCCAACCTGGAGGCCCAGGCGGGGGATTTCCAACAGTCGATCAAGGCGCTGGCGGAGCCGTTGATCGCCAAGGGCATCGTGAAGTGGGGGGGGCCGTACCAGCCGCACGAGCTGCGCAGCCGGATGGCGAACGTGGATTGGGTCGTGGTTCCTTCCATCTGGTGGGAAAACTCGCCGATGGTGATCCAGGAAGCGTTCGTGTGCGGCCGGCCGCTGCTGGTGTCCGACATCGGCGGCATGGCCGAGAAGGTCGAGCACGGTCGCGATGGCCTGCACGTGGCCTGCGGCAGCCCGCATGCGTGGGGCAAGGCGCTGCTGGCAGGGACCGACCCGCAACTGTGGCAGGACTGCGCGGACTCGATCCGAAAACCGTTGACGCATGCCGACTGTGCGGACCGGCATCTGCGCATCATCAAGGCCGGCGTCGTCGCGCGCACCGGCGTATCAACCGGCGTATCAGCGGAGTAGAGCGATGGGATATCAGAGTTTCGGCGACGAGAAGGGCGATTCGGATTCGGCGGCGAAGCTGGCCGTACTCGATCTCCCGCTGGACATGCGCGGAAAGCGCTTTCTCGACATAGGCTGCAACGAAGGCTTCTTCTGCCTGGAAGCGATTCGCCGCGGTGCGGCGCAGGCGGTGGGCGTGGATATGGACGCCGCGGTCTTGGAGCGGGCGAGAGCGCGCGCCGCGGGACTGCCCGTGCTGTACCAGAACAGCAGTTGGTGGCAACTGCCGGAAGGGCCTTTCGATGTCGTCCTGATGTCGAGCGCCCTGCATTACGAGCCCAGGCCGAAGGCGTTTCTGGCGGAAGTCGCGCGCCGACTGGCGCCGGACGGGCTTTTCGTCCTGGAGGCCGGCGTCTATGGCGGCAGCGACGAGAAAATGTGGGTCGATGTGCAGCGGCACGACGGTGCGCTGCGCTTTCCTACCCGACGGATGCTGGTGGAAGACATCCTGTCAAGCATGGCGGTGCGCTACATCGGGCCAAGCGTATCCCAATCCGGGGATCCGCTCGGGCGACAAGTCTTCCACTGTTGGGCGCGCCGCCCGACGGCGGTCGTTCTGTCAGGCGGGTCGGGCGAGGGGAAGACCTATTTGGCCTCGCTCCTGACCGCACGCTCGGGCGCGGCGCGCGTGGACCACGACCATGTGCTGGCCTTGATCGCCAAGGATGAATTTTCCAGCCGCGACCCGCTGGTCAGACAGATCGTGGAGCGCTTCCAGGTCGACAAGATCTATCGTCTCGTGACCGAGCTCGTCGCCGAAGGCAAGGGCGAAGCCTACGGAAGGTTGCTGGCGAAATTCGTTTCGTCGGAGAACGACCTGGTGGTGGTGGAGGGGTTCGGCTTTCTGTTTCCGCAGGTCATGGATGCGTTCGTATCCGAGCTGGAAGCGCGGCGTTTCGTGATCTGGCGTGCCGAGCGGGCGGGGCGTCGGCCGGATGCTGAATAGCGCTCAGGTGGAATCGCTCAAACGGCGGCTGTCGGCGGGCGAGTCCGTGGCCGCTCATGAAGGCTTCCCGGTGGCTCGGGTCGACGCATCGCGGCGCGACGAAGGCGAATGGGTCGCCAGCGAAGCGGCCGCGCAGGTCGCAATGCCGGCTCCCGAGTTCGTGCTGGGGCAACCTGAGGACGCCTCGTGCCTGGTCGGCGTATCGGCCTGCGATTTGCGCGTTCCGGAGAAGCGTATCCGGCGTTTCGCCAACGTCCAGGTAGTGGGATGGCGCTCCATCGCCACGCGCGACGGATTCTTCTCCAGCGCCCAGAACTATGTCGAAGGCGACGCGGACGCGTTTTTCGCCACCCCGCACGAAGGTTTCGCTGCGTCAGGCCGTCGCCTGCATTGCGTTTCGAGCGCTTCGCCGCGGCTGGTCATGGGCGGCGATACCTTGTTCCTCAGCGGCCTGGAGGCCGGAAACTACGGTTCTTTTCTATTCCGCTTCCTGCCCAAGCTGCTGCTCTTCTGCGAGTTGGGGCTGGCGGTCGATCAGGTGGTGGTGCCGGACAAGTCCTCGTTCGTGTCGCAGGCCATCGCCTGGGCGGGACTGGACCGCACGCGTTTGATCTCGGTACGCGAAGCCGCCGGCATCGTGTTCGAGCGCGTTTACATGATCGACGACTTCGAAGCCGAAGGAGCCTTTTGCGCCAGCACCCGCGACCGGTTCGCGAGGAGAGTGGGGGAACGCGATCCGCGCCGCGCGATTTACGTGTCGCGCTATCTCAGTCACGGTTATCGGCCCGGCTACCGTCCGTTGCGGAACGAACTGGAACTTCAGCGCGCGATGGCTCGCAGGGGGTTGGAGGTCGTGTATCCGGAGCTGCTGGGGTTCCACCAGCAGGTCGCCTTGTTCTCGCAGGCGCGGCTGCTGGTCGGGCCATCGGGGTCGGGCATGCTGAACGCCATCTTCGCGGCCGCGGGCAGCCGCGTGCTCGATCTGGAGAGCTATACGACGACGGTGCGCCAACACGCGAAGATCTACGGCACGTGCGGGCTTCGCTACGGGTTCTGCTTCGGAAATTATGCGGACGCGCCCGGGTCGCCCGGGTTCTTGCGTGCGTGGACCGTGGAGATAGAACAGGTGCAGGCCGGCGTGGAGCGGTTGATGGCGTCGTAATCCGTAGCCGCTCGCCGGGTTCGCCCGCGCGGCTTCAGTAACTCGCGTTGCGATGCCAGTCCCATGCGCTGGAGACGATCTCGTCCAATCGCTGGCGGCGCGGATTCCAGCCTAGATGCTCCCTGGCCCTGAGGCTGGACGCGACCAGTACCGCCGGATCGCCGGGGCGCCGGGGGGCGTATTCGAATGCGACAGGCAGACCGCTGACCGAGCGCGCGCTGTCGATGACCTGGAGGACGCTGAAGCCGGTGCCGTTGCCCAGATTGAAGCAATGCGCGCCGGTGCGCGTCTGCATGTAATCCAAGGCCTGCAGGTGCGCCTGGGCCAGGTCGAGTACATGCACATAGTCGCGCACGCAGGTGCCGTCGACGGTGGGATAGTCGTTGCCGAATATGCGCAGTTGCGGACCCTGGCCCAACGCCGACCGCAGGATGTTGGGCAGGAGGTGGGTTTCCGGTGTGTGCGATTCGCCGATGCCTGCCTCTGCGGCCGCGCCGGCTGCGTTGAAATAGCGCAGCGATACCGAACGCAGGCCGTAAGCCTGTGCCGCGTCGGCCAAGATGCGTTCCACCATCCACTTGCTTGCGCCGTATGGATTGATCGGCGCCTTGGGATGGTCTTCATCGATCGCGTCGGCGCACGGACGGCCGAAGATCGCGGCCGTGGACGAAAACACGAGGCGTTGCACCTGATGCCGGCGCATGGCCTTAAGCAGATTCAGGCTGCCGCTGACGTTGTGCGTGTAGTAGTCGTAAGGGGCCGCTACCGACTCTCCGACCAGGGAACGCGCGCAGAAATGCATGACCGCATCGACCGGTCGCGCGAAGGCGATGTCCAGCGTCTCCGGCCGCAGCAGGTCGGCTTCGACCAGGGGCCCCCAGCGCACGGCCTGGCGATGCCCGGTGCTGAGGTCGTCGAGGACGGTCACCTCATGTCCGCGTTCGGCCAGGACATAGGCGGCATGCGAGCCTACGTAGCCCGCGCCGCCGCAAATCAGGATATGCATGAAGGAAAGAGATGGGTCGGTTCGTTCCTTTCAGGCTAGACCGCGGTGCGAAACGGCGAAAGTTCGAAAAAATGCTGTTTTTTAAGGCAAAGATCGCGCCTTATGGCTCGCGTCGTTGTGGCTCAAAAGTGCTTGAGCACGCAGATGGACTGGCCCAGGCAACCCATGCCGCTTTGTTCGCTGCCGTTCGCCCAGCGGATGGTCCTATCCAAGGGGATGCTTGGAACATGGCCGTCGACGATCCGCTCCACGCGCAGGTTCAGATGCGCTGCGAAGGCGCGGATCATGTCGCGATCGACGAACTGGTTGAGGACTTTGTCGGGGCGGGTGTCGGCCACCGAGTTTTCGAATATGAACCAATGCGTCGGCAGGGCGAACTCCAGGAACGAGAACACGATGCTGCCGCCCGGGCGAAGCACCCGCCGGGCTTCTTCGAGGTAGCGGTAGCTGTCCTCGTGCAGCAGGTGGGTGAACACCGAGAAGAACACGACGAAATCGGCGCAGCTTTCGGGTTCGGCGATCGACGTTCCGGTCGCGGTATGGAACGTCCAGTCGTCGCGGCCACACAGCTTGCGCGCATAGGCGTGCAGTTCCGGAACTGCATCGATCCCGACATAGCGGCCTTCGAGATAGCCCTTGAGCTGCGCCGCCAGGCGTCCGCTGCCGCAGCCTACATCGACCAGGGTGTGGTGCGGCTGCAGGCCCAGATCCTTGAGCAGGCAGAACTCCAGCGCGCCGACGGTTTCGAAGTCTCCGCCGACCGCGAGCGACATCGCCGTGGCTTCGTCGTGTTGCGCTAACAGTTGTCGGCTGTGCTTGCGGTAGCTGCTCAACAGATCCGAAAGTTTCATGGTGCTAGGGGCTTCCCGGCCGGTAGATCAATTCGAAGGTTTGCGGGCGTGCAACGCGTGGGCGCTGGCCAGTTCGATGCAGCTGCCCGAAGCCAGTTCCGTGGCGATCGCATCGAGCTCCAGTTGCGTCGCCGGCGCGAGCAGTTGCGACACGGTCATCGCCTCGAAGCGGTCGCGTTGCGCTGCAGGGAGGCCGTGCGCATAGCGGGTCAGGAACCATTGCAGGGCCCAAATCGGATGCATGGCGCCGTAGATCTCGAAACGCTGTTCGTTCAGGCCGGCGAACAAGTTGCGCAGGCCTTCGCGGGTCATGTTGTAGTAGTGGTGGGGATAGCCGTGGAGGGGCTGCATGAAGGGCGCCACGCACAGCAGTTCGCCACCGGGGCGCAGTACCCGGATCAACTCCGCGGCCGCGGCGAACGGATTCTTGACGTGCTCCAGGACGTTGAGGCTCAGCACCGCGTCGAAGCATCCGTCGCGGAACGGCAGGCATTCGGCCACCGCCAGCACGTCGGTACTGTCGTAGGCGACGATCTCCGTATTGAGAACATGGGCGTAGTAGGTGCCGCGCATGCCGGCGCCGCAATCGAGCACCCAGCCGTCGCGATGGCGCTCGATGAGCTCCAGCGCGCGATGGTCGTATTCGTGCGCGCTGATGTTGTCGGTGGCGATCACGCCGCAGCGTTCGCGCAGCGTGTCGTCGAGACAGTCGATCGCCGTGGCGCCTGCGAGCCCGGCGTTCGGATCGCGCAAGCAGGCGCGGGCCCGGGCGAGCTTGGCGCTCTTCCATTCGGCCGGAATCGGCACGCGCTGGTTGCGGCTCTCGCGACGGCCGAAGGCGTCGAAATGATCGTATCCGCAAGCGATGACGCCTGTGGAGACAGCGCGCGCGACATCCGGATTGGCGTGCAGATAACCGGTTTCGTCGAAATGCTCATCACTGGCCGGAACCAGCAGGCGTAGGTGTTTCATGCAGCGCCCCAGGCCGGACCCGAATTGATTTCGCTATCGGGCCAAGAGCCTATCGGCGGTCCAACGGGGTGCCTATGAGACTTGTCTGAAAAATTCGGGCGCGATCGCGGCCCAGCCGGTAGCGGCGGCGTCAGCCCACCACCGACCCATCCGGATTCCGCTCGATCATCCAAAGCCCCGCCCACAGCTTCAAGTCCAGCTCGTAACCCTCCGCCTGCCGCGCCATCAGCCACGCCGGGGCATCCGCGCGCGGGACTTCGTGGACCACGATGTCCTCGCCGGCGACGCCGCCGCCGGGGCCGACGCGGTGCAGGTCGGTGGCGCGGACGAAGGCGATGCGTTCGCTGCTCATGCCGGCCGAGGTCGGGCCGGTCAGCAGGACTTCGACCCGGCGCGGTTCCCAGCCGGTTTCTTCGATCAGTTCGCGCGCGGCGGCCGATTCCAGGGTGTCGTGGGCATGGTCGTCGCCGACCAGGCCGGCCGGCATTTCGATGGTGCGGGCGTTGAGCGGCACGCGGAATTGCTCGACGAACAGCACGTTGTCGTCCGGGGTCACCGCGACGATGATCACCGCCATGCCCTTGCCGTGGGTGCGCTCGGCATATTCCCAGTGGCCGCGCCGCATCATCCGCAGCCATTGGCCGGTGTAGATGGTTTCCACGGGTTCGTGCTGGGCTGCGTGATCTGCGGGTGCGGTCATAGCGGTCCTCGCCGGTGGCCCGCGCGGCGGCGGCGGGCGGTGTGATGGGATGCGGTGCTGCGGCGCCGGGCGCGCGCGGCGCCGCTGCGCGGGCGCGAGGCGCAACGCGCGCTCGCGCGGGAAGGCCAGGATGCTACGACGGAACCTGTGACGCAGCGAAGTCCAGCCCGACCGAGGCGTACAGCCGGCGCCGGGTCATCGGGCCGAAGCGCAGGCGGTCGCACAGGGCTTGCAGGGTGTCGGCGTCGGCGCGGCCGCGGCGGTAGTGCTCGCCGTCCTCGGCCAGCGGCGCGTCCAATGCGATCGTGGTCAGTTGCCGGCACAGCAGCGCCTGGGCGCGGTGCTCGCGCAGCTTGGCCGCGGCGCTGGCGGCGCCGCGCAGGCGCAGGAACGGGACTTCCTCGACCCGCGCCAGCAGGGCGTCGAGGCTGCCGAAGTGGCCGAGCAGCGCGGCCGCGGTCTTGGCGCCGATGCCGGGCACGCCGGGGATGTTGTCGACCGCGTCGCCGCACAACGCCAGATAGTCAGCGATCTGGGTCGCCTGCACGCCGTGGCGCTCGGGCACGCCGGCGGCGGTCCAGCGCAGGCCGCGGGCGAAGTCCCATTGCTCGTCGGCGGCGTGCAGCAGCTGCGAGAGGTCCTTGTCGGCCGATACGATCACGCCGCGGTAGCCGTGCCCGCGCATGCGCAGCAGCGCGCTGCCGATCAGGTCGTCGGCCTCGTACTGCACGTCGGCCAGCACGCTCAGGCCCAGGGCCGAGCACAGCGCCTTGCAGTGGACGAACTGGCGCTTGAGCGCGTCCGGCGCCGGGTCGCGGTTGGCCTTGTAGGCCGGGTACAACTGGTTGCGGAAGCACGAATCCAGCGCCTCGTCGAAGGCGACGGCGATGTGCTGCGGGCGCTCGCGCTCGATCAGCTCCAGCAGGAAGCGGGCGAAGCCGTGCACGGCGTTGCTCGGCCAGCCTTCGGCGTCCTGGAAGTCGTCGGGGATCGAATGCCAGGCGCGGAACACGTACAGGCTGGCGTCGATCAGATAGACCGGCGTCTGCGCCGCGGCGGGTGAGGTCGAAGTCATGCGCTCATTCCAGCACGCGCGCGGCCGCGCCGATACCGGGACGGTCGAAGACCGCCAACCGTCACGGCGACCACGCCTGGGTCAGCGCGGCCGGATCCGGGCGCTCGCGTTCGGGCGCTTCGAGCTTGGCGGTGCCGATGTGGATGAAGCCGACGATGCGTTCGTGCGCCTGCACGCCAAGCCAGCGCTCGACCTGTTCGTCGTAGGCCGGCCAGCCGGTCAGCCACACCGCGCCGAAGCCCAGCGCCTGCGCGGCCTGCAGCAGGGCGAAGCAGACGCAGCCGGCGGTGAGGGTGCGCTCGAGCTCGGGGATCTTTTCGTCCGGGCCGAGCTGGGCGATCACGGTGACGACCAGCGGCGCGTGCGAGTAGCGGCCGCGATCCTTTTCCACCGCCGCCGGGCCGGCGTCAGGGAAGCGCTCGATGCCGCGCGCGGCGACGCGCTCGCCGAGCGTGTGGCGGGCATCGCCTTGGATGGTAAGGAAACGGAACGGCACGCGCTTGCCGTGGTCGGGCACGCGCACGGCCGCGGCGAGCATACGCTGCAGGGCGGATTCGTCCGGTCCGGGCTCGGACAGCTGCTTGGCGGGCACCGAGCGGCGCTGGTCGAGGGCGGCGAGGAGGTCGGGGGCAGGGGTAGGCATTTAAGGAATCTGAATCTCGGTCACAAAAATGAACGGCGACACATGAATGGTCGCATCTAGGCACTATCCTGACGTTCGCGGTCGCAAAAAGACGTGCCGCATCCACCAGGGGGACTGCGAGTGTCTGGTCACTTGCACGGTGTCGTCAGCAACACGCGAGCGGATCCCGCGCGCGTGCTCGAAGAACTCAAACGACAGACGCTCGAGCAACTCGGGGGGCTGCCGGGCTCCCTGTACGGACCGATCGAGGAAGCCCTCAAGGCCGATTCGCTCAAAGGCGACGGCCGCAACCACCAGTTCGAAGACCAGGCCGCATTGTGGGTCCTGCGCCAGCAACAGGCCAGCCATGTCATGGCCTTCCGCCAGCAGATCGCGCAAGGCTTCGAAGCCTATCGCGCGTCGGCCGCGGCGGTGGGCGGCGTCGGCGGCTCGCCGCTGCAACTGGTCGGCGAACAGCAACTGGCCTTCGACCTCGACGGCGAACGCCTGATCGAACTGCTCGAATCGCGCTACCAGCGCCCGCTGGAAATGGTGCGCGCGCGGCTGCAGATGCTGGCCCAGGCGCTGGGCGCGCCGGAAGGCGTCAACCCGATCGGGCCGTACCGGCTGGTGCGCGCCTTCACCTCGGTCTACACCGAGGCCCAGGTCACCGAAAGCCTGCGCGTGCGCCTGTTCCGCCAGTACGAGCAGGAACTGGCGCGGCTGCTCGGCGACCTGTACGCGCGCATCAACCAATTGCTCGCCACCGCCGGTTACGGCATGGCCACCGGCGCGCCGCCGGCCGGTCCGGCGCGCGCGGCGGCGGAAGAGCGCCGCGACCGCAACACGCTCGACGGCGTGTTCGACACCGTTCCGCATCGCGAGGCCGCAGCGTCCGTGCCGCACGACTATCAACAAGGATCGTTCCCGCCCGGGTCCGGCCAGGGCGCCGGCTACGCGGCGCCGGGGGCGCCGGTATCGCAGGTCGAAGTCGCCGCGATGGCGGCCGAACTGGCCGAACTGCGCACCCAACTGCACGCCTGGCGCGAGGGCCTGGTCAAGAGCGGTGGCCTGCCGCCGGGGCACCAGCCGCAACGCACCATGGCCCAGCGCCGCGAACTGCGCGTGGACGAAGTGGTCGGCATGGCCTCGCTGCTGCAGCCCGAGCCGCCGGACGCGTTCGCGCGCGCGCTGGCGGTGTCCGGGCGCCTGGGCGAGACCATCCGCGACCAGCTCTACGACGGCGCGCGCCGGCTCGGCTTCAACCCGGACCAGACCTGCTTCAGCCCGGAAGAGGACGACGCGATCGACCTGGTCGCGCTGCTGTTCGATTCGCTGTTCCGCAACCACGCCCTGCAGGACCGCGCCCGGCGCGTGTACGCGCGGCTGGTCATGCCCTACGTCAAGGTCGCGCTGACCGACAACGAAGTGTTCGTCAAGCGCGAACACCCGGCGCGGCGCCTGCTCGATGCGATCACCGAAGCCTGCGAAGGCAACGACGGCGAGACGCCGCAGGACCGCGACCTGCTCGAGCGCGCCTCGGAAATCTCCCAGCGCATCGTCTCGGACTACAACGAAGACCTGGCCGTGTTCGAGCTGGCCCATGCCGAGCTCGACGCGATGCTGTCCCAGCACCGCCGCCGGATCGAATTGCAGGAACAGCGCGCGGCCAAGGCCACCTACGGCCGCGAGCGCCTCGGCGCCGCGCGCAGCCAGGCCGACCAGGCGGTGCGCGAGCGCATCGGCGACGGCAAGCTGACTTCGGCGGTGGCCGATTTCATTTCCACGCCCTGGCGCCACCACCTGGTGCAGGTGCTGCTGCGCGAGAACGAAGACCCCAAGCGCCGCGCCCAGGCGATGGCGCTGGGCGACGCGCTGGTGATGGCCGACAAGCTCGCCGCCGAGAACCGCGGCCGCGAACTGGCCGACCAGTTGCTGGCGCTGCAGCCGATCATCATCCAGTGCCTGTCGTCCTCGGGTCTGGACGAAAGCGCCGCCCAGCACGCGATGGCCGGGCTGGTGCGGGCGCTGGCGACGCCGGACAAGGAACGCAGCGACCATCCGCAGCCCAGCGCCGCGGAAGTCGAAGAGGACGTGGCCGAAGAGCGCCGCCGCTATCTCGACGATGCCGCCGCGCAGGGCGGGCACGACCCGTTGCTGGCCGAACGCATGCGCCAGCTCGAGCCCGGCGACTGGCTGCGCCTGACCAGCCTGCAAGGCGAAACCATCGCGGTGAAGGTGGCCTGGCTGAGCCCGCTGACCTCGCGCCTGCTGCTGGTCAACCGCCGCGGCGTGCGCGCCCTGGTCGCCTCGGCCGAGGAACTGGCGGTGCTGGCCTCCAGCGGCCGGCTGGTGGTCGGCGCCGAGCGCACCGCGTTCGATGAGGCGATGCGGCAGGTGCGGCGGCATTTGGATCGGGTGATTTGAAGGCAAGGAGATAGCGGATAGGAGGTAGGAGATAGCCGAAAGCGGGCATGTCCGCCCGGCTTCGCTATCTCCTACCTCCTACCTCCTATCTCCTATCTCCTATCTCCTATCTCCTATCTCCTATCCGCTATCTCCTGCCACCCCGCATCCGCTACGATCAGCCGAACCGGGCACGGAGCAGAGCATGTCGGGCATCACGATAGGCGTTGCCAGCGAAACCGCTGCCGGCGAGAAGCGCGTGGCGCTGACGCCGGAAACCTGCAAGAAACTGATCGCCCGCGGCGCGCGCGTGCGCGTGCAGCGCGGCGCCGGGCGCAGCGCCGGCTTCACCGACGAGGCCTATGTCCAGGCCGGCGCGGAGCTGGCCGAGGACGCCGCCGGCGCCACCGCCCAGGCCGACGTGGTGCTGTGCGTGCAGGCGCCCGACGGCGAACGCCTGAACCTGCTGCGCGAAGGCGCGGCCCTGGTCGGCCTGCTGCAGCCGCAGGCCGACGCCGCGCGCGGCGAGGCCATCCTCGCGCGCAAGCTGCTGGCCTTCCCGCTGGAACGCCTGCCGCGCACCACCCGCGCCCAGGCCATGGACGTGCTCAGCTCGCAGGCCGGCATGGCCGGCTACAAGGCGGTGCTGATCGCCGGCCAGCTGGCGCCGCGCTTCTTCCCGATGCTGACCACCGCCGCCGGCACCATCCGGCCCTCGCGCGTGCTGATCGTCGGCGCCGGCGTGGCCGGCCTGCAGGCCATCGCCACGGCCAAGCGCCTGGGCGCGCAGGTCGAAGGCTTCGACGTGCGGCCGGAGACGCGCGAGCAGATCGAATCGCTGGGCGGCAAGTTCCTCGACCTGGGCGTCAGCGCCGCGGGCGAGGGCGGCTATGCGCGCCAGCTCACCGACGAGGAGCGCGCCGAGCAGCAGCGCCGGCTCGGCGAACACCTGAAGAACATCGACGTGATCGTCTGCACCGCCGCGGTGCCGGGGCGGCCGGCGCCGAAGATCATCAGCGCGGCGATGATCGCCGGGATGAAGCCCGGCAGCGTGCTGGTCGACCTGGCCGCCGAAACCGGCGGCAACTGCGAACTGACCCGTCCGGGCGAAACCCTGGATATCGACGGCGTCACCGTCGCCGGCCCGCTCAACCTCGCCAGCAGCGGCGCGGTGCATGCCAGCGAGATGTTCGCGCGCAACGCGCTGAACTTCGTCAGCCTGTTCGTCGACGGCGGCGAGCTCAAGTACGACTGGAACGACGAACTGCTGGCCAAGACCGTGTGGCCGGAGCGCAAGGACGAGGCGCACAGCGCGGCGGCGTAGCCGGCCGCATCCGGTCGGGCCTGCGCCCGAGTTTGTCCAAGCCTGCCTGGGCCTTCCTGTGGGAGGGCCTTCAGGCCCGAGGCTTTTTTCTCAGGTCGCTGCGATCTGAAACCAGGGCATCGGGCCTGAAGGCCCTCCTACAAAGCCGAGCGCCGAAGAACCGGCGAACGCGCAGATCCGGACGCTGCCCAGGTCCTGCCCCGTGAGCGCCGGATCTGCGCGTTCGCGCGGAGGGGAAGGTTGCGGATGTTTCCTGTAGGAGCGGCGCGAGCCGCGACCGCGGCACCGTGATAACGACGCAGGTCATCGTAGTTGCGGCGTAAATGTGGCGTCGCGGTCGCGGCTCGCGCCGCTCCTACAGGGGGCGGCGCGGTTTTCGTTCAATTGCGCGGCGGAGGCGGCGGGAACGGCGGCTCGCCGCGGCCACCGTGGTCGCCGTGCTCGCCGCGCGGCTTGGGCGGCGGCGGGTTGGCCTGGACCCAGGCGCGGCGCTGGTCGGGCGTCATCGCCCGCCACTTCTCCATCAGCGCGCGTTTGCCGTTCTCGTCCAGGCCGCGCATCTTGGCGAACAGCGCGCGCATCTGCCCGCGCTCTTCCGGGTCCAGCGCTTCCCAGCGCTTCATGCCGTTGCGCGCCTCGCGGCGTTCGTCGGGAGTCATCTGCTGCCAGCGGCGGGCGCGCTCGAGCATGCGCTGGCGTTCGTCGGGCTGGCTGTTCCAGCGGTCGCGCATCGGCGCGATCAGCTGTTCGCGCTGGGCCTGGCTGAGCTGGTCCCAGGACGGCAGGGCGGCGCCGGCGGCGGCCGGCGGCGCCGCCAGCGCGGGCGCGGCGAGCACGGCCAGGGCGATGGCCAGGCCGGCGCGGGCGAAGAAGGTACGGCGCATGGCGGTCACTCCACGTGGGTGCGCGGCAGGGCGTCGGAATTGGACGCCAGCCACAGGTACAGGTCGGGATTTTCGTCGAGCGCGGCGACCGCGGTGTCCGGGTCGTAGCCGGTCTCCACCGTTACCGGCGCGGCCGCGGCTTCGCTGGCGGGAGCGATGGCGACGGCGAGCGGCGCGG
>NZ_LXSD01000059.1:0-4312 GCF_017168095.1 Lysobacter enzymogenes
CGCCGTCGTCGCCGCCGGAAACGCCGCGGCGGCCGGCGCGTTCGCGGCCGGCGGCGGCGTCTCGTCCGGTTTGGGCGGCGTCTGCGCGGCCGGCGTCTGCGCCGTCGCGGCCCAGGCCAATGCCAGCCACAACCCCACCGGCGCAAGCACGCGCCCACCCCGCCCCCAGACCTTGCGACTCATCCCTAAACCCCCTTTCGCCCGGGCGCGGTCCCGGGAACTCCATCCAACGCCGTGCGGCAGGTCGTGCAGCCGGCGGCAGCCCGGCAGTGTACTTGCTCGCCGGCGCCGCATCGGCGACCGCCGCGCGCCGGCCGGCGGCCACGAACCCTCGCCCGCACGCCGCCGCCACGGCCAGCCGCCCGGCCTGTTTCCCGATTAGAAATCCTGTTTCACAGTCCGCACAATCGCTTGCCGCCGCGGCTTGGCAAGGCTTCGGCGCGGGCCCTAGAGTCGCGTGTGCCCTCTTCGGCCTAATCCATGCCCGCCAAGCGCAGCAAGACCGTCACCGTCGCCGCGCCCGCCGCCGCCCATAACCCGGGCGTCGCGCTGCGCGCCCTGCGCCGCCAGCGCGGCTGGACCCTGGCCGAAATCGGCGCCCGCACCGGCCTGCCGATTTCGACCCTGTCGAAGATCGAGAACGGCAAGATGTCGCTGAGCTTCGACAAGCTCACCCGCATCGCCCAGGGCCTGGAAGTGGACATCGGCGAGCTGTTCTCGAGCCAGGCGCCGGCCGGCAACGACGCCTTCGGCGGCCGCCGCAGCATCACCCGCGCCGGCGAGGGCTACACGATCCGCACCGAGCACTACGATCATCTGTATCCGGCTTCGGAACTGCTCAACAAGCGCCTGGTGCCGATCATCGTCGAGCTGCACGCGCGCCGACTGGACGAGTTCGGCGAGCTGATCCGCCACACCGGCGAGGAGTTCGCGCTGGTGCTGGAAGGCGCGGTCGAACTGCACACCGAGCTGTACGCGCCGGCGCGATTGGAAGCCGGCGATTCGATCTATTTCGACAGCACCATGGGCCATGCCTATCTCGCTGCCGCGCCGGGCCGCTGCCGGGTGCTGGCGGTGTGCTCGGGCGGCGAGGCGCATCTGCGCGAAGCGATGGCGCGCCAGGACCTGTTGCGCGGCGCGCGCACGCGCCGCGAGGACGCCTGAACCGCCGGCGCCGACGCGCCTGCCACAAAACTTCGCGCAAAACCCATCGCCGGCAAGGCCGAAGCGCCACGCCCGGCTGATCGCAGTCACATAAGCGGCTGGCAGCGATCACGGCGCCGAGTTTTCGCGAACGGAAAATTTTGCCGGCCGCCGGCCGGCTGCGGGCGGGCACGCTCCGGCCGGCTCAGCTCAGCTCAGCTCAGCCGCGCCAGCATGCGCCGGCTGCCGGTCAGCCGCGCCCAGCGCGCGCCCAGGTCGCTCAGGCAGACGTAGGCGGCTTCGCCGGCCAGCCGCACCAGCATGCGCGGGCCCAGGCGCAGGCGCGGTTCGGCCGCGCACAGTTCGAAGTCGTAGCCGAGCCGGCGCGCGAACCACGCGCAGCGCGCCAGGTGGTAGCGGCTGCTGAGCAGGGTGACGCGGCCGCGCATGCCCTCGCCGAGCAGGTCGCGCGCGTTGCGCAGGTTCTGCAGGGTGTCGCGCGATTCGCATTCCAGCCGCAGCGGCGCGTCGGCGGCGATGCCGCGCGCGAGCAGGCCGCGCCGCGCCAGTTCGGCCTCGCTGGGCTGGTCGGCGGCGCCGCCGCCGAGCAGCACCACGCTGTGCGGCGCGCGGTCCGACCACAGCGCCGCGGCGCGGTCCAGGCGCGCTTCGAAATCGCGGTCGAGCCGGCCCTGCGGCGCGTGCTTGCCGAACAGCAGCACGCATTCGCCGCGCTCGGGCCGGCACGGCGCGTTGCGCGCCACCCGCAGCACGTGGACGAAATAGCCCAGATACACCAGCCCGGCGCTGAGCGCGCACACCGCCGCGGCGACCGCGGCCACCAACAGGATGTCGCGATCGCCGAACAAGGCGATGCGGTGGGCGACGCGGGTGGTCACGCGGAAACGGCCCGCAACCGGCGCCGGCCCGGGCGCGGAAGGGACGCCGCGAACGCGGCCGGCGCGAATTGGATGGAACGCATGCAATCCCCCTGCGATGGAACACGAATCGTCGCCGGCGCGGTGCGCGCGGACTCGCCGCCGACCTCGTCGCGGCCTGCGCCGTGGCGGCCGCGACGACGCGCTGCGGTACGGCGCGGCGACTCGCGGCCGCGCCATGATACGTGCCGCATTCCGGCGCCGCTTTCCGGCGCGGCCTGCCGGCGTCGCGCTCTGGCGCCGCCTTCCTGCGCTGCCGTTCGCAGCGGCGTTGCCGAACCGCTCCCGACGCCACCGACGCCGCGAACAGCGCCGCAGACGCCGGCGCCGCAGCGCCCGCGCACCACGATGAACCGTACAGCCTCGCACCGCCTCGCCGCCGGAGCCGCCGCCGCGCTTGGCTATACTGCGGGCCCGCCTCATCCTCCCGGCCCGCCCGCGCAGTGACATCCACCGCCTCCCCGATGCCGCCCCTGGCGATCCGCGCCTACACCGCCAGCACGGCCCTGGGGCACGGCCTGCCCGCGCAGGCCGCGGCCTTGCACGAACGCCGCAGCGGCCTGCGCCGCAACGATTTCGCCCCGCTCGCGCCGGATCAGGCGCCGCTGGACTGCTGGATCGGCCGGGTCGAGGGACTCGAACAGGCGCCGCTGCCGCCGGCCTTGGCGCGCTGGGATTGCCGCAATAACCGCCTGGCCTGGCTGAGCCTGAACCAGGACGGCCTGCCGCAGGCGATCGCCGCCGCGGTCGCGCGCCACGGCGCCGAGCGGGTGGCGGTCATCGTCGGCACCTCGACCTCGAGCATCGGCGCCACCGAGGAAGCCTATGCGCGCCTGCACGGCGAACCGCCGCGCTTCCCCGCCGATCTCGACCGCCCGCAGCTGCACACCCCGCATTCGCTCGGCGCCTTCGTCGCCGCCGCCACCGGCCTGCGCGGGCCGTGCGTCACCGTCGCCACCGCGTGTTCGTCCAGCGCCAAGGTGTTCGCCCAGGCCGCGCGGCTGATCGCCGCCGGCGTGGTCGACGCGGCCCTGGTCGGCGGCGTCGACACCTTGTGCGGCAGCGTGCTGTTCGGCTTCAACTCGCTGCAACTGGTTTCGCCCGAGCCGTGCATGCCGTTCGACGCGCGCCGGGTCGGGCTGTCGCTCGGCGAGGCCGGCGGCTTCGCATTGCTGGAGCGCTGCGAACCCGAACAGGGCGGCCTGCAGTTGCGCGGCTACGGCGAGTCCAGCGACGCCCACCACATGTCCACGCCGCATCCGCAGGGCCTGGGCGCGCGCCTGGCGATGGCCGATGCGCTGGCCCGCGCCGGCGTGGACGCCGATGCGATCGGCTATCTGAATCTGCACGGCACCGCCACGCAGGCCAACGACCAGGTCGAGGCGCTGGCGGTGGCGGCGATGTTCCCGCCGCAACTGCACGCCTCCTCGACCAAGGGCTGGACCGGCCACACCCTCGGCGCGGCCGGCATCGTCGAGTCGGCGTTCGCGCTGCTGGCGCTGGACAGCGGCGAGTTGCCCGGCACCCTCAACAGCCGCGAGCCCGATCCGGGCAACGGCCCGCAGATCCGCTTCGACAACGCGCGCGCGCCGATCCGCTACGCGATGAACAATTCCTTCGGCTTCGGCGGCAACAACTGCTCGCTGGTGTTCGCGCGCGCATGAACGCTCCCGTCCTGTCCGCCGTCATCGAAGGCATCGGCTACTGGAGCCGCGGCCTGCCCGACTGGAACGCCGCGCGCGCCTACGCGCAAGGCGGCGACGCCGTCGACGCGGCGCCGGCGCGGCCTTCGCCGCAATCGCTGCCCGCCAACGAGCGCCGGCGCGCGCCGGAAACCGTGGCGGCGGCGCTGGAAGTGGCCGCGGCCGCCTGCGCCGCGGCCGGACGCGAGCCGGCGTCGCTGTCGTCGGTGTTCGTGTCCAGCCACGGCGACATGGCGATCACCGACTACATGTGCGCGACCCTGGCCCACGAGCCGCGCGCGATCTCGCCGACCCGCTTCCACAACTCGGTGCACAACGCCGCCGCCGGCTACTGGACCATCGGCGTCGGCGCGATGCGTCCGGCCACCGCGCTGAGCGCGCTGGAAGGCGGCTTCGCCCAAGGCTTGCTGGAAGCGCTGGCGCAGCTCGCCGCCGGCGAGGACGCGGTGCTGCTGGCCGGCTACGACGGCGCCGGCTACGGCCCGCTGGGCGCGGTCGCGCCGAGCCAGGGCCTGCTCGGCGCGGCGC
>NZ_LXSD01000060.1:0-7505 GCF_017168095.1 Lysobacter enzymogenes
GGCCGCACGCCGCCGCCCCTGCGCGGGCGAAGCCGCGCGGGCGGTACGGCTTACCCCTGCGGATCGGCCCACGGCGCGCGCTCGAACGCGCGCGCCAGGTACTCGATCAGCGCCTGCACCCGCGCCGGCCGCGCCCGCCCCGGCGGGGTGACCACGTGCAGGGCGATCGGCGGCGGCGCCCAGTCGGGCATCACCTGCTCCAGCGCGCCGCTGCGCAACTCGCGCCAGACCAGGAACTCCGGCTGCAGCGCCAGCCCCAGCCCGGCCAGCAACGCGGGATTGAGCGCTTCGGCGTTGTTGACCCGCAGCGGCGCCGGCACGCTCAGCGAGAAATCGCCATGGCGCGCGTGGCGGAAGCGCCAGGCGTTGCCGAAGCGCGAGTAGGCGTAGGCCAGCGCGCTGTGTCCGGCCAGCTCGCGCGGATGGCCGGGCCGGCCGCGCGCGTCCAGGTAGGCCGGCGCCGCCACCAGCACGATGCGCACGCCGCACAGGCGCCGCGCCAGCAGGCTCGAATCGGCCAGCGCGGAAATGCGCAGGGCCAGGTCGTAGCCGCCGCCGACCAGGTCGGTGACGCCGTCGTCGAAGTCGATGTCCAGCGCGATCTCGGGATAGTCGGCCATGAATTGCGGCAACAGCGGCGCCAGGTGGGCCACGCCGAACGACATCGGCGCGGCCAGCCGCACCCGCCCGCGCGGGCTGCGCGCCTGGGCGGTGACCTCGGCCTCGACCGCCTCGCCCTCGGCCAGGATCCGCGCGGCGCGCTCGAGCGCGGCGCGGCCGCTTTCGGTCAGCGAGATCCGCCGCGAGGTGCGGTGCAGCAGGGTGGTCTTGAGCCGGGCTTCCAGGCGCGAGACCGCCTTGGACACGGTCGCCTGCGACAGGCTCAGCTCCTCGGCCGCGCGGGCGAAGGAGCCCAGTTCGGCGACCTTGGCGAAGATCGCCCAGGCTTCCAGGTCGGGCAGTCGGATCATGGCCTGATTACACCATTATTGGAAACGATGGTTTTCTATCGTTTCTATTCTAAACCCAATCCCGCAGACCTATCGTTTCCCCATCGCCTCACACACAAGGAAACGCCGACATGATCGAACTGCGCCCCTACGCCAGCCTCGGCGGCGAAAACCACGGCTGGCTCGACGCCAAGCACCACTTCTCCTTCGCCGGCTACCACGACGCCAAGCGCATGGGCTGGGGCGCGCTGCGGGTCTGGAACGACGACACCATCGCCGCCAACACCGGCTTCCCGCCGCACTCGCACGCCGACATGGAGATCATCACCTACGTCCGCGACGGCGCGATCAGCCACCAGGACAACCTCGGCAACCGCGGCCGCACCGAAGCCGGCGACGTCCAGGTGATGAGCGCGGGCAGCGGCATCCAGCACGCCGAATACAACCTGGAGCCGGAGACGACCCGGATCTTCCAGATCTGGATCATCCCCGACGCCCGCGGCGGCGCGCCGACCTGGGGCGCCAAGCCCTTCCCCAAGGACGACCGCGGCGGCCGTTTCGTGGTCCTGGCCAGCGGCATCGACGGCGACGAAGACGCCCTGCCGATCCGCGCCAACGCCCGCGTGCTCGGCCTGACCCTGGCCAAGGGCGAATCGGCCGAATACGCCTTCGACGGCGAGCGCTACGGCTACCTGGTGCCGGCCAAGGGCGCGGTCGAGGTCAACGGCGTGGCGGTGAACGCCCGCGACGGCGCGGCGATCCGCGGCGAAGCGCGCATTCGCGTGACCGCGTCGGAAGACGCCGAAGTGGTGCTGGTCGACACTGCGCCGTAACCGCCGCATCGCAACCTCGCGACTCCTGCTTACCCGCGCCGCCGTCCGCGGCGGCGCGGACCTGCGCTACCCGTTCCCCTTCAGCCCTCCTCTCCCACCGCTATCCCGGAGCCTTACGCCATGGCCACCTTCACCACCCGCGACGACGTGCAGATCTACTTCAAGGACTGGGGCCCGCGCGACGGCCAGCCCGTCGTCTTCAGCCACGGCTGGCCGCTGAGTTCGGACAGCTGGGAATCGCAGATGTTCTTCCTGGCCTCGCACGGCTATCGCGTCATCGCCCACGACCGCCGCGGCCACGGCCGTTCCAGCCAGCCCTGGGACGGCAACGACATGGACCACTACGCCGACGACCTGGCGCAGTTGCTCGAACACCTCGATATCCAGGGCGCCGCGCTGTTCGGCTTCTCCACCGGCGGCGGCGAAGTGGCGCGCTACATCGGCCGCCACGGCACCGCGCGGGTCAAGAAGGCCGGCCTGATCTCGGCGGTGCCGCCGCTGATGCTCAAGACCGCCGACAACCCCGGCGGCCTGCCGATCGAAGTGTTCGACGGCCTGCGCGTGGGTTCGATCAAGGACCGCTCGCAGCTGTACAAGGACATCGCCAGCGGCCCGTTCTTCGGCTTCAACCGCGCAGGCGCGACGCCCTCGCAGGGCATGATCGATTCGTTCTGGGTGCAGGGCATGTGGGGCGGCCACAAGAACACCTACGATTCCATCGCCGCGTTCTCGGCCACCGACTTCCGCGAGGATCTGAAGAAGTTCGACGTGCCGACCCTGATCGTGCACGGCGACGACGACCAGATCGTGCCGATCGACGCCGCCGGCCGCGCCTCGGCCCAGCTGATCAAGAACAGCAAGCTGATCGTGTACCCGGGCGCGCCGCACGGCCTGACCGATACGCACAAGGACAAGCTCAACCAGGATCTGCTGGACTTCCTCAGGTCCTGACCTCGCTCGGCCTCTCCCGCATCCGCAGGAGAGGCCGCAGTGGCGAAGCATCCCTGTAGGAGCGGCGCAAGCCGCGACCGCGACATCGCGCCTGCGACGCAAGCGTGGTTTCGCGGTCGCGGCTTGCGCCGCTCCTACAGGAAGCGACCGCGACGAAGCGGTCGCCCGTCAACACTTCCGGCCTACGACGCTCGCCGAAGCCGCGTGCTAGCGTGCCGCATCGCGGTGATCCCAGCTCGCGCCCGCGCTCGGCTGCCGCACACGCCCGCCTTCGGAGACCGCATGAAGCTCAAGCCGCTCGCCGCACTGGCCTTGGCCTCGTCCCTGTTCGCGTCGACGCCGGCCGCAAGCTCAGCCAAAGCGGGTTACGTCGCCGCCGAAACGCACCGCGTCGCGACCCAGCCCAGCGCCGCCGCGCGCGACGCCGAGGGGCGCGACCAGTTGCGCGTAACCGTGTGGTATCCCGCCCGCGCCGGCAGCGCCGCGCAGGAGATCGCGCTCGGACCGCCGGACGCGCCGCTGTTCCGCGTCGCCGCGCTCGCCGACGACGCCCCGCTGGCCGCCGACGCGCCCGGCCGCAAGCGCCCGGTGGTGCTGCTCTCGCACGGCTTCGGCGGCAGCGCGCGGATGATGGGCTGGTTCGCCGCGCCCCTGGCGCAGGCGGGCTATGTGGTGATCGGCGTCGACCATCCCGGCAACAACGGCGTCGACCGCATGACCGTGCCCGGCGCGATCCTGTGGTGGGAACGCGCCGAAGACCTCAAGCGCGCGCTCGCCGCAGTCGCCGCCGATCCGCAGTTCGGCCCGCACATCGACGCCGGCAACGTCGCCGCCTCGGGCTTCTCCGCCGGCGGCTTCACCGCGCTGGCCCTGGCCGGCGCGCGTTTCGACCGCCAGCGCCTGCTCGACTTCTGCCATGCCCATCCCGACGACGGCGTGTGCCGGCCGCAGATCGAATTCGCGATCACCGAGGACGACATGCGCAAGGCGCTGCAGCGCCCCGACGTGGCCGCGCTGGAAGCCACCGCCGGCGCCGACCATGCGCTGCCCGCGCTCAAGGCCGTGTTCGCGATGGCGCCGGCGCTGGTGCAGGCGTTCACGCCGGACAGCCTGCGCGGCATCGATGTGCCGGTGCGGATCGTCTCCGGCGAAGCCGACACCGTGGCCGCATTGGCCAGCAACGCGCGCGCGGCCGCCGACGCGATCCCGGGCGCGCGCCTGACCGCGCTGCCGCAGGTCGGGCATTACGCGTTCCTGTCGACCTGCACCGCCGCGGGGCGGGAAAAACTCCCGATCTGCGCGCAGACCGGCCCGCAGGAACTGGCGCACCGCACCGCCATCGCGCAGGCGCTGAAGCTGTTCGAACGCACCCTCGGCAAACCGCCGCGCTGATCCCGCAACCCCTGTAGGAGCGGCGCAAGCCGCGACCGCGACACCGCACTTTCGACGCAGGCGTGATGTCGCGGTCGCGGCTCGCGCCGCTCCTACAAGGGGCTACGGCGAGGGCCGCGCCGCCGCCTTCGCTGCGGCGCACAACGGCCCATGCGTTTCGCATGAAATTGTCGGCAATGTTCTCTTTCGTGACCGCCGCAATCGGCGCGTCCGTCCGTCTGTGTTCGATTGGCCGCGGCACCACCGCGTGCCTCGTCGCGAGCACATCCAGGCCACCAGCGCCATCGCGGCAACCGCCGCCGGCGCCCGCCGCCGGCGTCCTTCAGTCCACCTCGACGATAGGACGGACCATCGCCATGAAGACCGACCTTGCGCCTGCGGCGCGCTCGCCCCTCGACCTGCGCGCGTTCTGGACGCTCGCCGACGATCTGCAACGCCAGACCGTCGACCACGCCAGCGCCCTGTTCGCGTTCGTGGAAACCGCCAGCCCGCCGCGATTGTTCTCGCTGCTGGCCCAGTACCGCTGCTTCACCGACTACTACATCGCCGACATCGCCCTGCTAATCGCGCGGCTGCCGCCCGGGCGCATGCGCAGCTTCCTCGCCGACATCCTGTTCGACGAACTCGGCAGCGGCGACGCCGCGCAGGCGCATCCGCAGCTCTACGACGACTTCCTCGCCAGCCTGGGCATCGAACACGGCGATCGCGAGCGGCAGGCGCTGACCGCCAACCTCGCCCTGCTCGACGCGGCCCGCGCCGCGCTGACCGCGCCCGGCGCCCCCGCGGCCTACGGCGTCGGCCTGCGCGGCATGGGCGGCGAATGCGTCTGCCAGGTGTATCTGGCCAAGCTCTACGAACACCTGATCCGCAATCCCTACGTGCGCGAACATCGCGAGCGCATCGACTGGAGGTTCTGGGAACTGCACGTCGGCGAGCACGACATCGCCCACCGCGAGAAACTGCGCGCGCTGATCGGCGAGGAGATCGGCGGCATGGACGCCGGCAGCGTCGCCGCGCTGGAACGCGGCTATCGCGACAGCATGGCCGCGTGGCAGGCGTTCTGGGGCCACATCCACGCCGCCGCCACCGCCCCCGACCCGGCGGCGGCCGCGCGCGGCGCGCCGCCTGTCGAAGCGCCCATCGCCCAGTTCCACCTCGCCATCGGCGTGCACGACCTGCAAACCGCGCGCGCGTTCTACTGCGACGTGCTCGGCGCCGGCCAGGGCCGCTCGACCAGGAACCTGATCGACCTGGACTTCTACGGCCACCACCTGGTCATCCACCAGGCGCCGCAGGCGGCCGTCGGCGATGCCGCGTTCGGCTCGGCGTTCTACGGCGAAACGGTCAAGGTGCCGCACTTCGGCATCAATCTGAACTGGCGCGACTGGAGTGCGCTGGCCGAGCGGATCAAGCGCCACGGCTACGCGTTCGTCGACCCGCCGCACGTGCGCATGCGCGACCTGCCCGGCGAGCACGCCACCATGTTCCTCAACGACCCCAGCGGCAACGCCCTGGAATTCAAGGCTTTCCGCAACCACGACGAGGTGTTCGCGACGATCTTCGCCAGCCACACGCGCGAGATGGAAGGACTGGACGGATTGGTGGAGAAAGCCGCGGCGGCGTGAACCGCGCCCGCGGCCGGCGCGCATTGCGCCGGCCGCGGGCGTCGCTTCAGCCGGCGGTGCTTCAGTCGGCGGCGTAGCGGTCGGCGACGGCCAGCGCTTCGTCGATCACGGTCAGGCCATGGCGCAGCTCGTCTTCGCCGATGTTCAGCGGCGGCACGATGTGCAGGCGGTTGCCGGCGGCGAACGGCCACACCCCGCCGCGCTTGCACGCCGCCACCAGTTCGGCCATCGCCGCGTTGGCCGCGCCGCCCGCGTTGAACGGCACCAGCGGTTCGCGGCTGGCGCGGTCGCGCACCAGCTCGATCGCCCAGAACGCGCCGAGCCCGCGCACCTCGCCGATGCTGGGATGGCGTTCGGCCATCGCCGCCAGCGCCGGGCCGATGATGTCGGCGCCGATGCGGCGCGCGCGCTCGATCAAGCCTTCGCTGCGATACACGCCGATGCAGGCCACCGCCGCGGCGCAGGCCAAGGGATGGCCCGAATACGTCAGCCCGCCGGGGAACGGCCGCTGCTGATAGGCCTGGGCGATGCGCTCGCTGACGATCACCCCGCCCAGCGGCACGTAGCCGCAATTGACGCCCTTGGCGAAGGTGATCAGATCCGGCACCACGCCCCAATGGTCGATCGCGAACCATTCGCCGCAGCGGCCGAAACCGGCCATGACTTCGTCGGCGATCAGCACGATGCCGTGACGGTCGCACAACTCGCGCACGCCGCGCAGATAACCGTCCGGCGGCACCAGGATGCCGTTGCCGCCGACCACCGACTCCAGCAGGATCGCCGCCACCGTGTGCGCGCCTTCCAGCTCCAGCGTCTGCTGCAGGTGGGCCAGCGCGCGCTCGCATTCCTGCGCGGGCGTTTGCGCATAGAACGCCGAGCGGTACGCATACGGCCCCCAGAACCGCACCACGCCCGGCAGGCCGGGCTCGGCGTTCCAGCGGCGCGGATCGCCGGTCAGGGTGATCGCGCCGGCGGTGGCGCCGTGATAGCTGCGGTACATCGCCAGCAGCTTGTGCCGGCCGGTGTGCTGGCGGGCGATGCGCACCGCGTTCTCCACCGCCTCGGCGCCGCCGTTGGTGAAGAACACCCGGTCGAGATCGCCCGGCGCGACCTCGGCGATCATCCGCGCGGCCTGCGCGGTGGCGGCGTTGGCGTGGTACGGCGCGATCGTGCACAGCGTGGCCGCCTGCTCGCGGATCGCCTCGACCAGGGCCGGATGCTGGTGGCCGAGATTGACGTTGACCAACTGACTGGAAAAATCCAGCCAGCGCGTCCCGTTCTCGTCCCAGAACCACGCGCCCTGCGCGCCGGCCACCACGACCGGATCGATCTGCGCCTGCGCCGACCACGAATGCAGCACATGGCGGCGATCGTCGCGCCAGGTCGCGGAGCGCTCCGGCGCCTGCGGCGCGGCGGTTTCGGTGGCAGCGGTCATACGCGGACTCCTCAGGCTGTGGATGCCCGCATCATCGCACCGCGCCCCCGCACGCGCCCGGCGTTCCGACACACCCCCGTATCGCCGTCGCCGCTTACCCCCACCATCGCATCCGAAACCCGCCCAAGCCCCTGCAGGAGCGGCGCAAACCGCGACCGCGCCGATACAACGACAACGCCCTCCCAACCCGTCATTCCGGCGAAAGCCGGAATCCATGTTGCTGTTGCCGTTGATCTTCGCTCCCCCCGCCGTCCCAAACTCGCCACAGGCAACCGTAGACCCGAAGGGCGGCGCGCACGATGCGCGCCGTGCGCCACCC
>NZ_LXSD01000061.1:0-18559 GCF_017168095.1 Lysobacter enzymogenes
TCGCCGCCAGTTCCGGCCGCCAGGCGCGCAGCGCGCGCGCGTCCTCGACCTCGGCCAGCCACCAGCGCGCGCCGTTGTCCCACAGCGCCGGGCGCAACGCGCCCGCCGGCAGATCGCGCAGGATCGCCTGCACCGCGGCGCGGTCGGGTTCGACCTGCACCCGCTGCGCCCGCGGCGTGCGCACCGAAATCCGCGGTCCGGTCGCGTCGTGGACGATGCGCACCGGCAGCGAGCCGGCCGCGCACTGCTGCACCATCGCCTCGCAGCCGGCCGGCACCCGCCGCGCGTCGAGCACGGCCCAGGCCGCGCCGACGCTCGGATGCCCGGCGAAGTCCAGCTCGCGGGTCGGGGTGAAGATGCGCACCCGGTAATCGGCGCCGTCCTGCGGCGGCAGCAGGAACACGGTTTCGGGCAGGTGCATCCACGCGGCGAAGGACTGCATCGCCGCGTCGTCCAGGCCCTGCGCATCGAACACCACCGCCAGCGGATTGCCGGCGCCGATGCGGTGGGCGAACACGTCCAGTTGCAGATAGCGGCGCAAGCTCATCCGCGGATCGTAACCGCCGCGGCGCGCGCGGTGATGTGGCTTTCGGCCTGTTGACGCGCGCGCCGACGGTTCGCGCCGGCGCTCAAGGGCAGCGATTGGCGCTCCTGTAGTCGGTGTAGCGGCCGCGGCCGTCGTAGTAATGGATCGTGCGGCCATCGAACTCGATCTTCTGCAGCGCGCCGTTGAGCAGTTGCTCGTGGTGCAGGTGGGCGCCGTCGGAATTGCCGGTGTTGCCGACCGTGCCTAGCGCATCGCCCTGCGCGAGGCGGTCGCCGACCTTGACCGAGTACGAATGCAGATGCGCGTACAGCGTGCTCCAGCCGCCGCCGTGATCGACCACCACGTACTTGCCGTAACTGCTGTCGCCGAGGTTGCGCACCTTGCTCACCGTGCCCTTGGCCGCGGCCACCACCTTGTCGCCTTCGCCGTTGGCGCGGCTGAGATCCACCGCCAGCTTCGGGCTGTGGTTCTCGCGTGTATTGCCGTGCCAGACCTGCTTGCACGGGAACGGCATCTGGAATTTCGGCGCGGCGGCGAAGGCGCTGGCGGACAGCGCCAGCGCCAGCGCGGCGGCGATCAAACGGACGGACATGCGGATCATCACGAACGCTCCTGACGGGGAAACGGAATTCGACGGGCGCCGGCGCCTGCGCGACGGCGCGGATAAAACGCCGCGCAGCGATCCGCATCCACGAGTGCGGACCGCCGCGCGACGCCCCGCCAATCGCACTACGGCCGTCCGCCCACGGACGATCGCTGGGCCCCGGGGGGCACGGGCCCAAGGTGCGCGGCGGGAGAAACTTCAGTGCGGCTTCAGCGCAGGTGCGCGCTCGACGCGAGCGAGCTGCGCGCGCAGCAAGTCGCGATCGGCCGACGCCGCCACCGCGCTGACCAACGCCGCCTGCAACGCCAGCGCGCACAGCGCGCCGCGCCGGCAGCGCGACCAGGAATGCAGCGAGAACCACGGCATGCGAGAACTCCGCGCGCCGCGTGGCGGCGCCGAAAAATCCGGCCGGCGGCGACACGGCCGCGAGCGTCGGACGCGCCGCCGCCACGCCGCGACTTGCGCGACGGACCGGGGGAGAGAACAAAAGCGCGGCCGCGCGATCGGCGGGCGCGGCACCGCCGCCGCGCCCGCACCGCAGGGGCGAGGGCGAACGCGACAGCGGATGCGCGGTCCGGATCGCGGCGGCCGGCGGTCGAAGCCGGCGCGCGATCCGTGTTTCTTCGGCGTTTTTCCAACCGTCGCGTCCGGATCAACGCCCTTCGATCAAGCGCACGGCGATGTCCGGCGAGAACGTACCGGCCGGCGTGTTCGGCGCGATGCCGCAGGGGCCGTCCGAATCGCCGGGCACTTTCACCCACAGCAGCATTTCCGCGCCGCCGGTCGCGTTCTGCGAGGCCACGCCGAGCTTGCGTCCGGCCGGATTGCACCACTCGCCGTTGGAGCCGTTGCCGTTGCGGCTGGTGTCGACCACGAACGGCTTGGCGTAACCGAACTGGCTCTTCAACGACGCGGCCACCGCCGCGCCGTAGCGGTTGGAATCGGCGCTGGTGTGATAGTTCGACACGTTCAGGGCGAAGCCGCGAATCTCGGCGACGCCGGCCGATTGCAGGCGCCGCGCCATGTCGTCGGCGCCGATCCAGCTCGCATTGCCGCCGTCGTGATAGACCAGCGCGTTCGGCGCGCGCTGCTTGAACTCGCGCGCGGCGTACTGCAGCAAGCCCACGCGCACCGCGCGCTGCTCGGCGGACAGGCAGTCCAACTGCGCCAGCGCGTCGGGCTCGATCACCACCACCGCGCGCGAATTGCCGATGCCGGAAGCGAAACTCGAAATCCAGGTGCGGTAGGCCTCCGGACTGCCGGCGCCGCCGCCGGAATGGCTGCCGCAATCGCGCCCGGGAATGTTGTAGGCGACCAGGATCGGCAGCTTGTCGGCGCTGCGCGCGGCCTCGACGTAGCGCGACACCGCGCCGCCGATCGCCCCGCTCCAGTTGCCGAACCAGCGCGCCATCGGCTTGCCGGCGATCGACCCGCGGATCTTCGCCGCGCGCGCATCGCCGCCGTGGTCGCGCACCCAGATCGCCGGATTGGAATCGGGATCGACGTAGAACCCGCCGTTCTGGTTGGCCGCGCTGGCGCAGCCCGAGGCCAGCGACGCGGCCAGCGCCAGCCACAACGGCCCGGCGCGGCGAGCGCTGCGGATGGATCGTATACCTTGACGCATGTCTCCTCCTGCAAGTGATGCGGGATCGAAGGCGGTCATCGGCGCGGCGATGGTTTCGCGCGCTACCTACTTTTGCTTACGACTGCCATCAGCTCCGCTTTTTTCGCGGACGCCGGGCACAGGCAAAATCGCCCGCCCCGGCGCGGCGCTCCTTTAAGCGCCTCACACTTTCGAACTTTGCTCGCGCGGCCCATCGACAGGGCCTTATCTGCGTGTTAGTCGTGGACGCATGCTCCCTCCCCGGAGCATGCGTCCATCGCACTATCGACCGGCCAGCGGAACCACCCACTCAGCGCGACCGAACACTCCCTCCAGAGCACGCGAACAGTCTAGGCCGGAGGCCTGTCGGCGACCTGTCGCGCGATGCGCAAGCGGCACGAACACCGGCGCGCAGCCGCCGTTCCGTCCGCCTCGCCCGCGCCGTCGCGACCGCCTTCGGGCCCCGCATTTCCACCGCACAACGGCGGCGCCCGCGCGCACGCCCAGGAGTTCCTATGCGCATCCTGCTGGTCGAGGACAATCTCGACCTCGCCGATTCCGTGGTCCAGCATCTGCGCCGCACCGGCAACGCCGTCGACCACGAAGCCGACGGATTGAACGCGCTGCGCTTTCTCGAACACGAACGCTACGACCTGGTCCTGCTCGACATCGGCCTGCCGCGCCTGGACGGGCTGAGCCTGCTGGCCGAACTGCGCCGGCGCGGCGACGCCACGCCGGTATTGATGCTGACCGAGCGTTCGGACATCGAAGACCGGATCAGCGCGCTCGACGTCGGCGCCGACGACTACATCGGCAAGCCCTTCGATTTCCGCGAGCTGGCCGCGCGCTGCCGCGCGCTGACCCGGCGCCGGCAGGCCCAGGCGCAGACCTCCAGTCTGGTCCGGATCGGACCGATGCTCATGGACAACGCCGCGCGCCGGCTGCGTTTCGAAGACCGCACGATCGACCTGCCCAACCGCGAGTACAGCCTGCTGGAAATCCTGGTCGGCCGGCTCGGCCAGGTGGTCAGCAAGGCCGAGATCACCAACCGCCTGTTCGCGCTGAGCGAGGAGGCCGGTTCGAACACGGTCGAGCTGTACGTGGCGCGGCTGCGCAAGAAGCTGCCGCAGCAGTTCCTGCGCATCGTCACCGTGCGCGGCACCGGCTATCTGGCCGAAAACCTGCGCGACTGCGCGCAGGCGCAGCCCGGCGGCGGCGCGCATGAGTGAGGCCGCCGCCAGCGCCGCGCAGCCGCGGCCGCCGCCGTCGATCCGGCGCACGCTGCTGTTGTCGATCGGACTGCTGTCGCTGGTGGCGATGCTGTTGCTGTTCCTCGGCGCCGGCCGCTACGGCCGGCGCGCGGCCGACCTGTCCTACGACCGCCTGCTCAACGCTTCGGCGCTGACCATCGCCGACAGCCTGGCGCTGGTCGATGGGCGGCTGGAGGCGAACATCCCCTGCGCCGCGCTGGAACTGCTCTCGGCCGCGCCCGACGACCGCGCGTTCTACCGCGTCTACGCGCCCGACGGCGCCACCCTCACCGGCTACGCCGACCTGCCGCGCCCGCCCAACGCCGTGGGCGAGCAGCCGCTGTTCTTCGACGCGCCCTACCGCGGCGAAGCCGTGCGCTTCGCCGTGCTGCGCCGCGCCGCCAGCGGCGACGGCGCCGGCGCGGCGCTGGTGCAGATCGGCCAGACCCGGCGCGCGCGCGAGGCGGTCGCCGACGACATCGTCTGGCACGTCACCGGCTGGATCGCGCTGTTCACCGTCGCCACCCTGCTGCTGGCGTGGCTCGCGGTCGACCGCGCGCTGCAACCGCTGGCGCGGATCGAACAGGACTTCAGCGTGCGCACGCCGTTCGACCTGCGCCCGATCGACCGCGCGGTGCCGACCGAGCTGTCGCACGTGGTCGCCGCGCAGAACCATTTCATGTCGCGCCTGTCGACCAACATCGACGCCCTGCGCGCGTTCATCGCCGAGGCCGCGCACCAGATGCGCAACCCGCTGGCCTCGCTGCGCGCGCAGGCGCAGCTGGCCCTGCACCAGAACAATCCGCAGCAGTGGCGCCAGGGTCTGCAGCAGATCGACCGGCACGCGGGCAAGCTCAGCCGCCTGCTGAATCAGTTGCTCAGCCACGCCCACGTCACCCACCGCGCCGAGCTGCACCACTTCAAGCCGCTGCAGTTGGAGACCATCGCCCGCCAGGCCCTGCACGAATCGGTGCCGCTGGCCGAGCCGCGCCCGCAGGTGCGCTTCGAATGCGCGGCCAACGACACCCGCCTGCTCGGCGACGCGCTGATGCTGCGCGAGGCGATCAAGAACCTGATCGACAACGCGATCAAGCACGGCGGCGACGCGCCGGTGCACGTGCGCCTGGAACGCGACGACGCCGGCCTGGCGCTGAGCGTGGCCGATGCCGGCCCCGGCATGGACGAGAGCGAACGCGAACGCGCGTTCGAGCGCTTCGTGCGCGGCGACCTCGCCAGCGCGCAGGGCGCCGGCCTCGGCCTGGCCATCGTCAAGCGGGTGGTGGAAAGCCACGGCGGCCGCATCGAGCTGGCGCGCTCGAGCTTCGGCGGCCTGGAGGCGCGCCTGCGCCTGCCCAAGGACGCGGCATGAAGACCTTGCGTTGGCTTGCGGGCATCGCGCTGTTCCTGGTCGCGGCGCTGGGCACGCTGTATCTGTCGCCGGCGCAGGCGCGGCCCAAGCAGAACGAACGCATCAGCGTGTTCGCGCCGCGCCTGCCCAAACTAGGGCAACTGGTGCTGCACGGCTCGGCCAACGCCGGGCTGATGCGCGCGCTGATCCTGGATTACCAACGCCTGCACCCGGGCGTGGAAGTGCGTTACTCGCACCTGGACACGCAGGCGCTGTACGACCGCGTGCTGCGCCCCGGCAACGCCGCCGAACGCGCCGACCTGGTGCTCAGCGCCAGCACCGACCTTCAGGCCAAGCTGGTCAACGACGGCTACGCCCGCGCCCACCGCTCGCCCAACGGCCAGGCGCTGCCGGCGGCCGCGCGCTGGCGCGACGAATTGTTCGCCTACGGCTACGAGCCGGTGACCATGGTCTACCACAGCGGCCGCCTCGACCCGGCGCAGGCGCCGCGCGACCGCGACGGCCTGCTGCGCCTGCTGCGCCGCGCCGACCAGCCGCTGTGCGGCCGCATCGCGGTGCAGGATCCGCGCGACAGCGCCGTGGCCTATTTCATCGCCACCCAGGACGCTAAGCTGCTCGGCCAAGGCGCCGCGCCGCTGCTGGCCGCGCTCGGCGCGCAGCGCGCGCAACCGTACAAGCGCATGGACGCCCTGCTCGACCGCCTCGCCGAAGGCGAACTGAGCCTGGCCTACGGGGTGTTCGGCTCCTACGCCCTGCAGCGCATCGAACGCGGCGCGCCGCTGCGCGTGGTGCTGCCGCGCGACCACCTGCTGCTGGTCGCGCGCACCGCGCTGATCCCGCGCGAGGCTCCGCACGCCGACGAAGCGCGCCGTTTCCTCGATCATCTGCTGTCGCCGCGCGGCCAGGCGCTGCTGGCGCGCGAGGCCTATCTGATCCCCGCGCGCGCCGACCTGCCCGCGCCGCCGGCCTACCGCGGCCTGCTCGGCGCGGCCGCGAACCCGCGCCGGGTGCCGTTGGGGCTGGGGTTGCTGGTGTATCTGGACGAGACCAAGCGGCGGAATTTCCTGCACGACTGGACGGCGTCCATTCTGCGAATCGAATCGCCGCAACCGGGATTCCACGCTGACGCGCGCAGGTAGCGCCAGCCAGCGGCGCTATCGGTTACGGCGCACCCGCACCGGATCGCGCCGAGCCATCGATCCAATTGAGCACCGGCACCACCCACTCCGGCCGCGGAAGATAGAACGCGCCATGCGACTTGCCGGTGGAAATGCTCAACTCATCGAACGAGACCGGGCGCTCGCTGCGCTCGGCCAGAGGACGGCAGCTTTCCCCGACCAGTTCGTCGCTGGTTTCGCGGATCGCCAGTACCCGGCCGGTGAGACGTAGCTGCGGCTCCTTCGGCAGATCCCAGCACGCGGCCAGCAGCACATAGCGCACTGCGGGGCGGCGCAGGAAACTGGACACGCGCACGGCGATCCGGCCGCCCTTGGAGAAGCCCACGACGACGATGTTTTTCTCCGGAACGCCCGCGCGCAACAGCGCCTCGATCTGGGCGACGGTCTTGCCCGCGTACTCGTCCACATCGGTCTCGTGCGGCCGCTGCGCCGAGATCACGACCGCGCCGCGCGAAGCCAGCGCATCGAGCACGGCCGGATAGTCGTACAAGCCGAAGCGGGTATCGACCGGTCGCACTCCGCGGTCTTCGACGATGCGGCCGTGCAGATAGAACACATACACGCGGTCGCGCTCGGCTTGCTCGGGCGGCGCGGTGAAAACGGTGCCGGCGTGGGCGGTACCGACCAGCAGAAACAAGGCAACGCAGAGACGTAGAATCACAATGATGTCCTTGGCGAGTTCGATGCGAGTGCCTTGCGATATTGGCTGCGCTGCCGCCGGCCTGAGTATAGAGAGCGCGACGGCTGGGCATTCAAAAATAGTTCTTTCGCTCGCCCCAAGGAAACGTTGTGCGCCGTGTCGAGCCGATGTCGCCGGGCGGAGCCCGAAGCTTCGCGAGACCCGGGGCCGGCTGCTGCCGATCAGCGGCGGCGCCCGGAAGTACAACCGTCGCGGCAATCCGCCGCCTGCAGGGCTCGATCGATACGTCCGATGAAGGCGCACTCTCGATCGTCGAATAACCGGCGATGCCCGTCGAGTCGTTGCTTGAAGGCCGGATCCACCCGGCCCGTCCAATCCGAGCGAGGCCGAGAACTCATCGAGCGATCGCTCTTCGTGCTCGTGCCCGCAACGGATCGCGAGCATGCTCACGACTGCACGAGCCCTTGGATGCCGGCAATGCTAATGAACATAAATCATGAGCGTTTATTGATCGCCTGAAGGCGCAGAGCGATATATATCCAGCCACATCGCCCAGTGGCCGTAGAGGAAGGATCGATACTTCGGTGCCGACTTCGAGCGCAGTTCGCTTGCCGGGTTCGCTCGCTGACGGTAACTCGCGCGCCGACCGCTGAGCGCGCGGCGCGGCTGCCGACCAGGCGGACAGCCGGATACTGATGGGCGACAGCGCGATACCGATCTCTCACGGCAATGGGCAATCCACAGGAGGGCGCCGCCACGCCACCCCCATCGCGTCCCGCACCGCAAAAACGCCGGGTCTGTTCGCGCTGAAGCCGTTCGCTTCCAGGCACCGCGCCTGGGCGCGCGCTCGCCTGGGCCCATCCCCCTGCGACGCAAGGCCGTCGCCCGCCGACCGCTCGCTGCGTGCGCGACTCGCCACGGGAGAACACCATGCTTCGTTCGATTGCAGTTGCGCTGTTGCTGTTGACGGGCGGAACGGCCGCGGCCGCGACGCCCGCGTTGTTCGCCCGGATCGAGCAGCGTGGAGCGCTCGGCAAGACAACCGCGCACGCGACGAATGTCCAGGTCGATCGCGCCGCGCTCGCCGCGGCCATCCGCACCGGCGCGTTGCGCATCGATCTGCCCGACGGCGCCAGCCTGGTCGCGCGCACGCTGCGCTCGGAATCCATGCGCGACGGCAGCCTGACCTGGGCCGGCGTGGTCTCGCTGGCGAAGCAGGATCGCACCGTGCTCATCACCCAGGGGCGCGACGCCGTATTCGCCTCGCTGGTGGCCAACGACGGAACACCGTTGGAACTGGAAACCCGTCGCGGCGTGACCCGGCTGATCGCGCGCGATCCGCGGCTCGACGCCAACACATTGTTCGCGCGCGCCGGCGCGAAGGATTACTTCATCCCGCAGGCGGATACGCCGGCCACGCCGGCGCGCGCCTCGTCGCTCCAGGCGCCGGCGCAGGCTCCGGCGCTCGCCGCGGCGGCGGCGCCGCTCGCCGATCTGGTACTGGGCTACAACCAGGGCCTCGTCGAGCGCTACGGGTCCAAGTCCGCCGCCCTGACCCGGCTCAGCTATCTCACCTCGGTGGTCAACCAGGCGCTGCAGGACAGCCAGGTCGCCGGCCGCTATCGCCTGGTCGGCACGGTGCAGGTCGACTATCCCGATACCAGCAGCAACGCCGATGCCTCGACGGCGTTGGCCGATGTGTCCGGCAGCAGTCCGCTACAGAAGCTGCGCGACCTGCGCCGCGCCACCGGCGCGGACATGATGGTGCTGGTCCGGCCCTTTCTCACGCCCGAGCACGGCAATTGCGGACTCGCGCCGGTCAACGGCTCCAATCTCGGCACGTACACGACGGCGGCCTCGCTCAACGGGCGCGCGGTGGTGAGCGACGGCACCGACGACAACACCGGCTTCTTCTGCAACGTCACCACCCTGGCGCACGAGCTGGGACATGCGATGGGCCTGCAGCACGAGATCGAAGTCTCGCCCAATCCCGGCCCGTTCCCGTACACCTACGGCTGGCGCATGACGCTCGATAACGGGCGCAGCTTCCACACTCTCATGGCCTACGGCGTCGACGGGCAGAAGTCGCTGCCGTATTACTCCAATCCGAACATCTTCTATTGCGGCGGCACCCCATGCGGCACGCCCGACCAGGCCGACCAGGCGCGCGCCCTCGGCCAGACCATGCCCGTGGTCGCCGCCTTCAACCAGCCAGGCGATCCGGTCTCAGACTTCGATGCCAACGGCCATGCGGATCTGACGCTGCAGTCGGCCACCGAGATGGCCTTCATCATGTTCGTCAGCGGCAAGCCCTATGGCTCCAACCTGCCGTTCTCCGCGTACTCGGCGGGCCGCCGCGCGCTGCCGGCCGGCGCGCGCATCGCGGCCTACGGCGATTTCGACGGCGATCACCGCTCCGAACTGGTGTTGGAAGCTCCAGGCAACCAGATCCTGTTCTGGACCACCGACCTGCACGGCGACTTCGTCCAGACCCGCGCGCCCGATCGCATCGCCGGCGATACGCTGCTGGGCGCCGCGGACCTCAACGGCGACGGCCGCGACGACCTGCTGTTCCTCGATCCGGTCCTGCGCAAGTTCACGGTGTGGCGGATGAACGGCGCCAGCCGGACGATGCAGCAGACCTACGCCACGGCCGCCGGCGCCACCCTCGCCGCGGTCGGCGACTTCGACGGCGACCTGCGCATCGACCTGATGTGGAGCGATCCGGCGGGCAATCTGACCTTCTGGAAGAACACCACAACCGGCTTCACCCAGACCGCGAGCCAAAGCTACGCCGCCGGCTGGGCCGTGGTCGGCGCGGGCGACCTCGACAACGACGGCCGCGCCGACCTGGTGCTGGAGAACCGCACCAGCGGCCAGATCGACCTGTGGCTGATGAACGGCGCCACCCGCCTGTCCACCCGCGTGTCCGCCGCACCTGCGGGCTACCGCGTGGTCTCGGTGGACCGCTTCAGCGGCGCCACCGCCAGCATCCTGTTCACCAGCGACGCGCGCGACGGCCTGCTGTGGGAGAACAACGGCGACGGCAGCTTCCATACCGAGAGCGACCTGCTGGTGTTCCCGGGAAGCAGCCGCGGCAGCTACCCCAGCGGCTGGAGCATGGTGCCGGTGGCGCCGCGCCGGCCGTGAGCGCCGCGCACCCGCGTCGCACTGACCCCGCTGCCGCTTGAGGACGGCGGCGTCGAGGCCGCCGCACTTTTCATGCCCGACCGGATCCACCCACATCGCGCGCCTGCGATTCCGGGGCCGGCGATCCAACGCGAGCGAGAACACGCCATGAGAGCGCACACAAAACTCCACCGCGAACTCGAGACGATCTCCACCAAGGGCGAAAGACGGCGCATTCGGCTGGCCGTGCACCCGCTGATCTTCGCGATGGCCTGCGTGCCCTGGTCCGCGTTCGCCAACTGCGCGACCAACTTCGGCTCGACCGTCTGCGACACCGCCGCGCCCAACCCGTTCACCTCGCGCGTCGGCACCGGGCCCGGCGGCGGCGGCCCGGTGAGCGTCACGCTGCAAAGCGGCGCGATCATCGCCACGCAAGATTCCGAAGGCGTCAGCCTCGGAAACCAGACCGCGCTCTTCCTCGAAGCCGGCACAGGCATCGACAGCGTCTCGACCGGAGCGTCAGGCTCCGGACTGTGGGGCGTCGGCATCGACACGGTCGACATCGGCGGATCGAGCCGCATCGATATCGGCGTCGGCGCCCGCATCGCCGCGCACGGGCCGGATCCCAGCGCCGAGGCCGTCAACGTGATCGGCACCGCAACGACGATCGTCAACCGCGGCACCCTCTCGTCCGACCTGACCGCCGCGCTGCGCTTGTGGACGGGCAGCGACACCGGCCGCAATACGCTGGACAACTACGGCACCATCGGCACGGGCCTCGGACGCAGTGCGACCGTGTTCGCAAGCGACGGCGCCGGAGCGGTCGACTTCACCAATTACGCCGGCGCCGCCATCACCGGCGCGCTCGATTTCGGCGGCGGCGACGACGTCTTCACCATCGAATCGGGCTCGAGCGTGGACGGCGATTTCGATGGCGGCGGCGGCGCGAACGTGCTCAATCTGTCCGGCGCCGCCGCGACCGCCGGCACGCTGACCAGCCATGTGTCCGGATTCCAGACGCTCAACAAGCTAGGCGCGAGCACCTGGACCCTGACCGGCGCGCTGGCCGGCGATCCGACCGTGCACGTGCAGGCGGGAACGCTGGCGATGGCGGCCGATTACACCGGGCTGACCGGGACCGTGACCATCGACACGGGCGCGATCCTGCGAGGCAGCACCGCGACCTTGCCCGGAACCATCCTCGACAACGGCACGCTGGTGTTCGACCAGGCGAGCGATGGAACCTACGCCGGCAGCGTGACCGGCACCGGCACGCTCGCCAAGCGCGGCGCCGGCACGCTGATCCTGACCGGCGCCAACGCCTACGGCGGCGGCACCCGCCTGGAGGGCGGCTTCGTCCAGGCCGACGCCGACGCTGCGCTGGGCGCGGCCAACGGCGCGCTGAGCTTCGACGGCGGAGGCCTGCGCCTGGGCGCCGGCTTCGACCTGTCGCCGGATCGCGCCATCGTCATCGACGCGGGCGGGGGCACGATCGACACGCAAGGCTTCGACACGACCATCGCCCAGGACATCGGCGGCGAAGGCCGCGGCGCGTTGACCAAGCAGGGCGCCGGCACGCTGACCCTGCTGGGCTCCACCTATGTCCGGCGCACCACCATCGGCGCCGGCACCCTGCAGATCGGCAACGGCGGCCAAGCCGGCAACTTCGTCGGCAACAGCCCGATCGTCGACAACGCGGTCTTGGCGTTCAATCATTCCGACGATGCGTTCTTCGGCAGCCCGATCAGCGGCACCGGCGCGGTCGAACAGATCGGCAGCGGCAGCACCACGCTGTTCGGCGACAACAGCTATCGCGGCGCGACCACGGTCGCGTCCGGCGCGTTGTACGTCAACGGCGATCAGAGCGCGGCGACCGGTGCGACCACGGTCGCCGCCGGCGCCAGGTTCGGCGGCGCCGGCATCGTCGGCGGCACGGTGACGCTGGCCGACGGCGCCACGCTCGCGCCCGGCGATGCCGGTCCGGCGCCGGGCACGCTCACCATCAACGGCGATCTCGTGCTCGGTGCCGGCACCGCGCTCGACTACAGCTTCGGCGAGCCCGACACCGTCGGCGGCTCGCTCAACGATCTGGTCGAGGTCGGCGGCAACCTGACCCTGGACGGCAGCTTGAACGTGAACGTCCCGCTCGGCGGCGCATTCGGACCCGGCGTCTATCGCGTGTTCAATTACGCCGGCGCGCTGACCGACCGCCTGCTGGAAATCGGCGCGAAACCGGAAAACAACGTGTTCGTGCAGACCTCGGTCGCCCATCAGGTCAACCTGGTGTTCGCGCCGCTGGAACTGAACTATTGGGACGGCGGCGCCGGCCCCAAGCGCAACGGCGCCGTCGACGGCGGCGACGGCCTCTGGCAGGCCTCCGGCGGCAACGACAACTGGAGCGATGCCGCCGGCTCGATCAACACGCCGTTCGCCGACGGCAAGTTCGCCGTTTTCCAGGCGACGCCGGGCACGGTGACGGTGGACGGCAGCTTCGGCGCGGTGGCCGTGTCGGGAATGCAGTTCGCCGCAGACGGGTATCGGATCGGCGGCGATGCGATCGCGTTGCTCGGCTCGGCCGACGCTCCCGAACGGACCGTCGTCCGCGTCGGCGACGGCAGCAGCGGCGGGGCCGCCTACATCGCCGCCATCGACGCAGAGCTGAGCGGCGCCTCCGGCCTGGTCAAGGCCGACGCCGGCACGCTGGTGCTCGGCGGCAGCAACAGCTTCACCGGTGGCGTATCGATCGAAGGCGGCGTGCTGCAGGTGGCGCGCGACGGCAATCTCGGCGATACGGCCGGCGCCTTGGTTTTCGACAACGGCGCACTGCGCACCACCGCCGACATGAGCAGCGCGCGCGCAGCCACGCTGGCGAGCGGCGGCGGCACGCTGGAGCAGGCCGCGGGCACCACGCTGACGTTCGACGGAACCATCGCCGGCGTCGGCGCCCTGACCAAACGCGGCGACGGCACCTTGGTCCTGACCCGCGACAACGCCTATGGCGGCGGCACCCTCATCGACGCCGGCGTCCTCCAGATCGCCAGCGACACGAGTCTGGGCGATGCGGCGGGCGCGCTCGGCCTGGACGGCGGCAGCTTGCGCACCACGGCCGATGTGGCCAGCGCGCGCGCGACGACGCTGGGCGCGAACGGCGGCGCATTCGAGCAAGCGGACGGCACCACGCTCTCGCTCAGCGGCGGCATCGCCGGCGCGGGCGCATTGACCAAGCAGGGGGCCGGCACCTTGGTGCTTACCGCCGACACTACCTTCGCCGGCGGCACCACCATCGCCCAGGGCGTGCTGCAGTTGGGCGACGGCGGCACCGGCGGCTCGCTGGCCGGCGCCATCGTCGACCACGGCACGCTGGCGATCGATCGCGCCGACAGGCTCGTGCTGGCCGGCGCGATTTCCGGCAGCGGCGCGCTGCGACACAACGGCGCCGGGACGACGGTGCTGACCGCCGACAACCGCTTTTCCGGCGGCACG
Organism: Lysobacter enzymogenes; assembly: GCF_017168095.1. Taxonomy (GTDB): domain Bacteria; phylum Pseudomonadota; class Gammaproteobacteria; order Xanthomonadales; family Xanthomonadaceae; genus Lysobacter; species Lysobacter enzymogenes_D. The sequence continues at coordinate 13,804 of NZ_LXSD01000061.1, forward strand.
ACGATCGCAGCCGGCACGCTGCAACTGGGCGACGGCGGCAGCACCGGCAGCGTCGTCGGCGACATCGTCGACCACGGCACGCTGGCCTTCAATCGCTCGGACGTGTATGTGTTCGACGGCAACGTCGGCGGCCGCGGCGGCCTGGCGCAGATCGGCAGCGGCACGACGGTACTCAACGGCCGCTACGACCTGACCGGTTCGCATCTGGTCGCCGCAGGCACCCTCGCCGTCGGCGATGCCGCGCACACCGGCGCGCTCCTGCGCAGCAGCCCGACCACCACCACGGTGCAAGCCGGCGCCGCGCTCGGCGGTTACGGCACGGTGACCGAAGCCGTCGTCAATCGCGGCACCATCGCCGTGGCCGACGCGGTCGGCGCGTTCGCCGGCCGCGGATCGGGCACATTCACCATCGGTGGCGTGCTGACCAACGCCGGCCAGGTGCGGATCGGTGGCGCCGGGGTCGGCAACCGGCTGATCGTCGGCGGTTACGTCGGCCAGAACGGCAGCCTGACGATCAACACCGTCCTGGGCGGCGACGATTCGGCGTCCGACCGTCTGGTGATCGACGGCGGAACCGTCGCCGGCACGACCCGCGTATTCGTCAACAACCTCGGCGGCGTCGGCGAGCGCAGCCGCGGCAACGGCATCCTGGTGGTCGAACCGGTTCGCGGCGCCACCACCGGCGCCGACGCCTTCGTCCTCGGCCAGCGCGTGATCGGCGGCCCCTACGAGTACCGCCTGCTGCGCGGCGCCCGCGACGGCAGCGCCGCCGACGCCTGGTTCCTGCGGACCCAGGACGAAGCGCGGCCGGAGCGTCCGCAGATCCGCCCCGAGGTCGCGGCCTATGCGGCGCTGCCTTCGATGGCGATCGGCTACGGCCGGGCCAGCATCGGCACCCTGCACGAACGCATCGGCGAAACCGCAGCGCGGGACCTGCCGCGCGAGGCGGCGCAGGAAGGCGGCAACACCTGGCTGCGCGCATTCGGAAACAACGGCAGGTGGAACGCAAGAGCCGGCGCCTTGCAGGCCGACGGCCCGTCGTTCGATCAGAACGTGTTCGCGCTGCAGGCGGGCATCGCCGTGCCCGCGACGGAGCGTGGCCATGGCGGCCGGACCCAGATCGGACTGATCGGCACCATCGGCCGCAGCGAAGGCCGGGCCGATCGCGACGACGGCGCTCGCGCGGGCACGAGCCGGTTCGACAGCTATTCGTTCGCTGCGTCCGCCACCTGGTACGCGTCGAATGACGCTTATGTCGATGCCGTCGTGCAAGCCGCCGTCTACGATGCGAGGGCCGGGTCGCGCGACCTGGGATGGCTGCGGACCGACGGCGTCGGCTATGCCGCTTCGATCGAGGGCGGCATTGCGTACGCGCTGGGCCGAGGCTGGGGGATCGAACCGCAGGCGCAGCTGGTGTATCAGAGCATCGACCTCGACACCGCCGCCGACCCCGCCGCGCAGGTGCGCTTCGACCGTTCCGAATCCCTCGCCTGGCGCGTGGGCGCGCGCGCGTCGCGGCGCTGGGACAGCGATGGCGGACACCGCATCTCGATGTGGTTCCGCGGCGATGTATTGCGCGAGACGCGCGGCGATTCCAAGATCGAGGTGTCCTCCAGCGATGGCTTCGTCCCGTTCCATTCGAGAATCGGCGGCACCTGGTACGAGTTCGGCGCCGGCGTCGACGTCAGGCTGAGCGAGCGCGTCGCGCTCTATGCCGATTTCGGATATGCGAAGGCCGCCGGCGACGGCATCGAGTCGGCCGATGGAAACATCGGCGTGCGCACGAACTGGTAGCGAAGACGCGTCGAAACGCCGCTTGGCGGCCTGGCGTCCGCGCCGCGCCGATTGAGCATCGTGGAGAGCTCGGTCGCGAGATTCGTCGGCGCCGTCGGGCATCCGTCATGGTGGCGCGGCGCGACATCGACCCGACGCGCCTGTCGTCCGCGGCGGCAAGGCCGCAGGCAGGGCCTTTTTCTGAGGGAGGGTACGGACAGGCGCGGTTTGACCGCGGGGGAATGGTGGAGCGTGGGCAACTGGAATCCAGCTCTCTTGATTACCCAGGGTTACCCACGATCAAGTACCGCGACCCAAACCACGAACGCTCACGTTATGACGTCAATCACATTGTGCCGCGACCACGCTGCCTAGCATCTCCCTCGCACGTTCCGATCATTCCACGCTGGGCGGCTTCGCAGCCACGACTCGACTCGCGCCGCCGCTCAACCTGAGAGTAGCGATGAAGGTCCTTCTCCCATCCTCGGCGAAGACGACCTGCTTCAGCGCCGACTACATCACGCGCGCGCTGGCGACTTCACGATCCACGCGCAATGCAAAACTTCGGTCAGGGTCGTGCGGATCGCGAGGCGGCCAGTGCGGTCCAGAGCGGGCCCAACAGCTTCGCACTGGCCACGCCGCCGCGCAGCAGCACCATGACGATTTCGATGACAGCTGTGAAGAAACTCAGCAATTACGAAGCTGCAACTCAGCAGTCGCTGCTGCGTCGGCGGAACGAACCGCCCCCATCCCAGCTTAGGAGCCGTGCGCCATGAGAACACCGCGTTTGCCGAAGGTTCTGACTTGTCTGTGCCTGTTGGCCACGATTCCGATCAGCGCCCAAGCATTGCAGCAGGGCCAAGTGTTCAAGCTCTATCTCGGCGAGCCGAGCGCCAGCCATCCGACCACTGAGTCTACCGGCTTCGACTACGCCGCAGCGGTACAGGGCAATTGCGGACAAATCCAACGCTCGACCTATGACAGCTATCTGCTCAGGACCAACGTGGCCGGCAACAAGTTTGAACTCAGCCACTGCGGCAAGAACTCCGACGGCCACCTGGCCTGCGAGATCAAGATCCTCAGCGGCAGTTACAAGGACTATTACTGGTACCAGTCAGACGGCTACGTGCGGCCTACCAGCAGTCCCGGCAACGAGCGCTTCGCGTTCGTCCCCGCGGGCAGCTACAAGTTCAACTCGCAGAACCTCGGCTCCAATCAGGGCGATCTTTACAAGATCCGCGACTCCATGGGCCGCTATCTGGTGATCGGCGAGAAGCAGTCGGACTGCGGCGTGAACTATCTTCGTTTCGACACGAAGGACGCTGCGAAGGCGACCAAGGTGACGCTGGGGTCTTGAGCGCGAGGGCTGTCCGGCGAATGCCGTCGACGCCGGACCTGCCTCTGCAGGTCCGCACTGCGCGAGCACCGCCGAGCTCCGTCGCGCTGCCGTAAAAAACCCGGCGACCGCGCCTTCCGCGGTGCCGTACAGAAGCACGGTCGTCAGTAGAGCCCAGCGTCTTGAATCCGACCAAATGCTTGCCGAGTACCGCGACCAGTGAACTCAACACTTAGCCAGGCCGAGGGAGCATGCCGCGTTGGCTAGCAAAAAGATCAGGTTCGGTCAGCACGCCACGCAATGCGCTGTTCCTCGGGCGCGACGGCCGCCCGCTCTCCAAGGCCGGGTTCGACACGATGTGGCAGCGCTTCATTCGCCTGGCCATCAACGAGGGCGCGATCACCGAGGCGCAGCGCTTCAGCCCCCACGACCTCAAGCGCAAGGGGGTAACCGACACGCGGGGGACGAAGGCGACCAAGCAGGATGCGGCGGGCTTGTCCGAAGGGATGATGAAGGTCTACGACAACAGCGTGCCGCTCGTGGAACCTTCGGCAAAGTGATTTGTTTTCCGGAGGCAATTCCGGAGGGCGTCGTTGCGCAGCCCGTAAGACCTTGATTTGAATGGTGGGTCGTGATGGATTCGAACCATCGACCAGCGGATTAAAAGTCCGATGCTCTACCGACTGAGCTAACGACCCAAAACATGTCCGGTTGCGCCGGAGCCGGGCATTCTAGCCCAGGTCGGCGCGCGAGTCAGGCCCCTGCCCGCTGGTCGTTCAGACGTAGCGGGTCGGGTCGGCCACGCCGGCGGCGTGGAAGCCTTCGGCGCGCAGGCGGCAGGCGTCGCAGTGGCCGCAGGCGCGGCCGGCGTCGTCGGCCTTGTAGCACGACACGGTCTGGCCGAAGTCCACGCCCAGGCGCACGCCTTCGCGGACGATGTCGGCCTTGCTCAGGAACTGCAGCGGTGCGACCACGCGCAGGCCGGCGCCCTCGACGCCTGCCTTGGTGGCGAGGTTGGCCAGGCGCGCGAAGGCTTCGACGAATTCGGGGCGGCAGTCGGGATAGCCGGAGTAATCGACCGCGTTGACGCCGCAGAAGATGTCGTTGGCGCCCAGCACTTCGGCCCAGCCCAGCGCGATCGACAGCATGATGGTGTTGCGCGCCGGCACGTAGGTGACCGGGATCGCGTCCTTGGCCGCGTCCTGGCCGATCGCGTGGCCGTCGTCGTCGAGCGGCACCTGGATGCTCTCGTCGGTCAGGGCCGAGCCGCCGATGCTGCGCAGGTCGACGCTGACGGTCTTGTGCGCGGCCGCGCCGATCGATTCGGCGATGCGCGCGGCGGCGTCGAGCTCGGAGGTGTGGCGCTGGCCGTAGCGCACGCTCAGCGCATAGACCTCGAACCCCTGCTCGCGGGCGATGGCGGCGACGACGGCGGAGTCCATGCCTCCGGATACAAGGACGACGGCTTTCTTCATTTCTGCATGGCTCCGGCAACGGGCTCGGCGGGACGGATCCCTGCCCGAATGGTCGATCGATCAAATACTTAGGCGGGCATCGGGCGAGGCCTGCGGCGCTTGTCGGCGGCTCGCCGCCCCCTGGGCCGGCGGGCGCCCGGCGACGGGGCGTTGCGGGCCGCCGGGCCGGCAA
>NZ_LXSD01000062.1:0-8413 GCF_017168095.1 Lysobacter enzymogenes
GCGGCGTGGTGGGCCGACGCCAGCGGTATTCCGCCCGGCGCCGGCGTGCAGTTGTTCGGCCCGGCCGGCGTCTCGCGCCTGCAGGCGATGGCCGGCCTGCGCGAGCTGTGGACCGGCCAGCCGCTGCGCGCCGACGCCGACAAGGCGGCGCTGAAGGCCGCCGGCGAGCGCGTGCGCAAGGGCGTGGAGCAAACCCGCGCCGGCGCGCCGCGCAAGGGCTTGCCGGTGGTGGTGGTGCACGGCCTCGACGACGGCCTGATCCCGCCGGCGTTCAGCAGCGCGCCGTACGTGGCGATGGCGCGCAAGGCCGGGGCGCAGGTGACGTATTGGCAGATCAGGAACGTCCAGCACTTCGACGCCTTCCTCGGCCTGCCGGCGCTGGGCGCGCGCTATCTGCCGCTGCTGCCGTACGTGTACGCGGCGCTGGATCGGGTCGACGCGCACCTGGGCGGCGGCGCGGCGCTGCCGGGCGATGCGGTGGTCGAGACCGTGCCGCGCGCGCAAGGGCAGGGCTTGCAGGCGCAGAACCTGGCGCTGCCGAAGTAAGCGAGCTGAACCGGACGGCCGAACCGAGCGGGCCCGCGCGGCCCGCATCGCGCCGCGACAGGCCCGCACGCGACGCGATGGCGGCCTTGCCGACGGCGCGCGCGTCGCGCTTGCGACTTGCGCCCCTTGCGGCGCACGCGCCGGCTTTGGCAGGCTGAACGTCTTCGGGCGGCCGCGCGGCCGCCTCGCCACGGAGCTGCGCCGCATGCCGCGTCACTTTTCGATGCTCCGCGAGTTCCACCTCGCGGACTGGTTCACCCTCGCCAACGCCTTCTGCGGCACCGGCGCGATCTTCGCCGCGATGCGCTTCCTGCAGGACGGCGAGGTGCGCAACCTGATGATCGGCATGGCGCTGATCCCGCTGGCGTTCGTGTTCGACGCGCTCGACGGCCGGGTCGCGCGCTGGCGCAAGTCCTCGTCCACGCTCGGGCGCGAACTCGATTCGCTGGCCGACGTGATCTCCTTCGGCGTCGCCCCGGCCGCGCTGGCCTACGCCTGCGGCCTGCAGGGCGGCTGGGACTGGGTGGTGCTGAGCTACTTCGTCGGCTGCGGCGTGAGCCGGCTGGCGCGCTACAACGTCACCGCCGAAGCGCTGGCGGGCGACGAAGGCAAGGTCAAATACTTCGAAGGCACGCCGATCCCGACCAGCCTGCTGCTGGTGATCGTGCTGGCGGTGGCGGCGTGGCAGGGCGCGATCGGCGATCAGCTGTGGTTCGGCGGCGTGCGCATCGGCCCGTGGCTGTTCCATCCGATGGTGCTGATGTTCGCGTTGTCGGGATCGCTGATGATCAGCAAGACGCTGCGCATCCCCAAGCCCTGACCGCAGGGCTTCCATCTCGCGCCGCACGCCGCGATTCGCGGTCGCGGCTCGCGCCGCTCCTGCAGGGAGCGAGCGGATTTGCGCGTAAATCGTCGCCGCGCGCGTTCACGCGGTTGTGTGCCTCACGACACAGGCAGCGCCCGGCAACACGCGGTTGCTATGATCGGGACAAACCCTGGAGGCGGCGATGGCGAATTTCGGTTTCGGCTCGAACAACCCCGGCGATTTCGGCGCCGGCTCAGGCTTCAACCCGCAGGACTTCGAACGCCTCGCACGTCAGTACTGGGGCGCATGGGGCGAGATGATGCGCGGCGCGCAGCCGCAGCAACCCGCGCAGCCGTCGATCCCGGGCTGGAACGAGGCGCTGAACTGGTGGTCGCAGCTGGCCCGCGGCGGCGCCCAGCCGCAGGTCGAGGACACGCTGGACCGCTTCAACAGCCAGGCGCGCGGCTGGTTCGGCGAAATCCAGAAACTGGCCGCGCAGTTCGCCGGCCGCGACGCCTCGGCCGGCGACATCGCCGGCGCGTGGAAGCAGGCGCTGGGCGGGCAGGGCGCCAATCCCTTCGCCGACGTGTTCGGCGCGATGCGCGGCCCGGGCCAGCAGGATTTCGCGCGCTGGGTCGAACAGGTCAAGCCGTTGCTGGAACGCTTCCAGGACGGCGGCAGCGGCCTGCTCGGCCTGCCCGCGTTCGGTTTCGCGCGCGAGCACCAGGAGCGCGTGCAGCAACTGGCCCAGGCCTATTTGAACTATCAACAGCAGAGCCAGGCCTATAACGCGCTGATGGCCGAAGCCGGCCAGGACGCGTTCAAGCGCTTCGAGGACAAGCTGGCCGAACGCAGCGAGCCGGGCCGGCAGATCGGCAGCGCGCGCGCGTTGTTCGATTTGTGGATCGACGCGGCCGAGGACGCCTACGCCGAGATCGCGCTGTCGCCGCGTTTCCGCGACGCTTACGCGGCGCTGGTCAATTCGCAGATGCGCTTGCGCGCCGGCGTGCAGAAGGAAATCGAACAGGCCAGCGGCCAGTACGGCATTCCGACCCGCACCGAGATCGATGCGGCGCACCGCAAGATCGTCCAGCTCGAGCGCGAGCTGCGCCGGCTGCGCGACGAGGTGTTGCAGTTGCGCGGCGGCGACGGCGCGGGCGAGCCCGCCGCCAGGCCGCGGCCGTCTGCGAAGAAGGGCGGCGCCCAGCCGAAGCCGCGCGCGGCGCAGGCCGCCGCGTCCGCGCCTAGCGTTTCGGCCGCTGCGGCGGCCACGCCCGCTGTCAGCCAGCCGGCTGTTTCCAAGCCGGCTGCTTCCAAATCCGCAACCGCAAAACCTGCGGCCAAGAGCGCGGCCAAGAAGACCGCGATCGCCCGCCCGCAGCCGCCGGCCAAGCCTGCAGCGGTGAAATCCGCGGCGACGAAGGCCGCCGCCCAACCCGCCGCAGCCAAGGCCGCCGCGCCGTCCAGGCGCGCCGCTGCGGCCAAGCCGCCGTCGAAGCCGGCCAAGTCCGCCAAGCAGGGAGCGCGCTGAGATGACCGCACCGATCAACTTCACCGCCGAATCGCTGGCCCAGGAAGCGCTCACCGCCCAGCGCAAGCTCAGCGCCGGGCTCGACACGCTGCAGGAAGTCGACAACATCGACTACGGCGCGACCGCGCGCGAGGAAGTCTGGCGCGACGGCAAGGTCGCGCTGTACCGCTTCCGCGGCGAGCACGCGCCGACCGCCAAGGCGCCGCTGCTGATCGCCTACGCGTTGGTCAACCGGCCGTACATGGTCGACCTGCAGGCCGACAAGTCGATCGTGCGCGGCCTGCTCGAGCGCGGCCAGGACGTGTACATCCTCGACTGGGGCTATCCCGACCGCTCCGACCGCTATCTGGAGCTGGAGGACTACATCCAGCGCTTCCTCGGCGGCGCCGTCGACCATCTGCGCCGCGAGTACCGCCAGGACGCGATCAACCTGCTCGGCATCTGCCAGGGCGGCGCGTTCTCGCTGTGCTACAGCGCGTTGAATCCGGCCAAGGTGCGCAACCTCATCACCATGGTCACGCCGGTGGATTTCCACACCCGCGACAACATGCTGTCCAACTGGACCCGCGGCCTGGACGTGGACCAGTTCGTCGACACCCTCGGCAACGTCCCGGCCGACGTCATGAACTGGTGCTACCTCACGCTCAAGCCGTGGCGGCTGTTCGTGCAGAAGTACGTCGGCCTGATCGACATCCTCGACGACAAGCGCGCGCTGGAAGATTTCCTGCGCATGGAGAAGTGGATCTTCGATTCGCCCGACCAGGCCGGCGAAGCCTTCCGCCAGTTCATCAAGCAGTTCTACCAGGGCAACGGCTTCGTCAACGGCGGCATCGACATCGGCGGGCGCGCGGTCGACCTGGGCTATGTCGACATGCCGGTGCTCAACATCTACGCCGAGCAGGACCATCTGGTGCCGCCGGCGGCGTCGAAGGCGCTCAAGGATCTGGTCGGCAGCGAGGACTACAGCGAGCTGTCGTTCAAGGGCGGCCACATCGGCATCTACGTCTCCGGCCGTGCCCAGCGCGAAGTGCCCGGCGCGATCCACGACTGGCTGACCCAGCGTTCGCGCTGAAGCCGCGACCATCGGCCCGCGATGCGGCGCATCGCGGGCCGGCTCGCGCTTGCGGGCGCGGCGCCGCGTTTGTCGCAGGCTCTTGCATATGCGAGGGCCTGTGTTGCGGTAGGCCTATTCGTGGGAGTCCTATTTTGTGGGAGGGCTATTTTGTGGGAGGGCCTTCAGGCCCGATGCCCTCCGCTCCGATCGCCGCGCCCCTGCCGCCTTAACGCGCTCCCGGTTACTCTCCCCCGCGTCCCCCAACGGAGCCCGCGAATGCGCCGTGTCCTGCTGCCGCTGCTGCTGATCCTGCTCGCCGCCTGCGCCTCCGCGCCGCCGCCCAACGCCGCCCACGCCGAAACCCCGACGCCCGCCGGCACCGCGCCGCGCGACCCGGGCGAATGGGAACCGACCGTGCGCGCCTGGGAAGCCGAAGACGCGCGCGTGCGCCGCATGCCCGGCGCGGTGGTGTTCGTCGGCAGCTCCTCGATCCGGCTGTGGACCACGCTGGCCGACGATTTTCCCGGCGTGGTCCTGATCAACCGCGGCTACGGCGGCTCGCGCGCTTACGATGCGGTCTACTTCGCCGACCGCATCGTCAACGCCTACCAACCGCGCGCGGTGGTGTTCTATGCCGGCGAGAACGACCTGCACGAAGGCCGCACCCCGCGCCAGGTGCGCGACGATTTCGCCGCGTTCGTGCGCAAGGTCCAGGCCGCCACGCCGAAGGCGCGCATCGCCTTCATCTCGATCAAGCCCAGCCCGTCGCGCGCGGCGATCCTGCCGCAGGTGCGCGAGGCCAATGCGCTGGTGCGCGATTTCGCCCGCGGCGTGCGCGGCGTCGATTACCTCGACACGTTCACGCCGATGCTCGGCGCCGACGGCGCCGCGCGCGAAGAACTGTTCGTCGGCGACCGCCTGCACATGAACCGCACCGGCTACGAAATCTGGGCCGGCGTCGTCGGTGCCTGGCTGGCCAAGCTGCCGGCGCCGCGATGAATACGAAGCTCGCCATCGCCGCCTTGTCGCTCGCGCTGCTCGGCGCGAGCGCCGCCGCCCAGGCCGCGCCTTCGCCGCAGGCCGAGCGCGAAACCGAGCGCCTGATCCAGGCGCTGGGCCAGTCGGGCTGCCGGTTCGAACGCAACGGCAGTTGGTACGACGCGGCCCAGGCGCAGGAACACCTGCGCAAGAAACTCGCCTACCTGCGCAAGCGCGGCCTCGCCGACACGGCCGAGCTGTTCATCGAGCGCGGCGCCAGCCAGAGCAGCCTCAGCGGCCAGCCCTATCACGTGCGTTGCGGCAAGGCCGCGGCGACGACCTCGGCGGCGTGGCTGCAAGCCAAACTCGTTCAGTTACGCGCGACGGCGCCGTAGACGCCGCCGTCGCTTCGACGCGCTAGACTGCCCGCGAGCCCCGCCGGAGCGCCCGCAAGCGATGAGCCGCGCCACCCGAACCCTGTGCCGGTCGCGCCACGACCGCATGATCGCCGGCGTCTGCGGCGGCCTCGCCCTGCGCCTGCGCTGGAACCCGGTGCTGGTGCGCGCGGGCTTCGTCGTGCTGGCCCTGGCCACCTTCGTGCTGCCGGTGGCGCTGGCGTATCTGGTGCTGTGGCTGTTGATGCCGGAAGAGGGCTGCGGCTGAGCGCGCCGCTGCCAAGCGCGCTGCGCGCGGCCGGTACCGCGCTCGGCCTGATCTGGACCTCGCCGGTCACCGCGGCCGGCCTGCTCGCCGGCCTGCTGGCGCTGCCGTTCGGCGCGCGCGCGCAACTGCGCCGTCGCGATCTGGCCCTGGTGTTCCAGCACTGGCCGTGGGGCCCGGGCGGGGCGATCACCCTGGGCAACGTGATCCTGCACACCGGCGGCGATCTGGATTCGCCGTGCCACACCTACGCCCACGACGCCGGCCACGGCGAAGAGCCGCCGATCTGCCTGGCCGATCACGAACGCGCCCACGTCTACCAGTACATGGTGCTGGGTCCGCTGTTCCTGCCGCTGTACCTGGCCTGCGGCGGCATCAGCGTGCGCAACCGCTTCGAGCGCGCGGCCGATCGCTACGCCCGCACCGGCCGCGGCTGGTGGCCCTGGCCGGGCTGAGCGCCCGCGCCGCGGCGTGAGCCGTTTTGCGCACCGAACGCGAGTACCTCGAAGCCGGCGCGGCGATACGCCGGCCCGGCGTCCACGACGGACGCCGCGAACCGCATCCGACGAGGACATAACCGATGACGTTCAAAGCGATCGCGCTGGCGCTGATCGGCGCCGCCGCTGTGGCGCACGCCGCCGCGACCCAGGCCCAGACGTCCCACAGCCAGGGCCCGTTCGCCAGCGAGCAGGCACTGGTGGCGTACTGGCAGGCCCAGAACTTCGGCCAGACCGAAATCTTCCTGGACGGGCGCAAGGTCCACGCGCGCACCACCGGCTTCGGCCCGCCGCTGACCGAGATGTACTTCACCTGCAAGAACTCCAGCCTCGACATCCGCGTGCACTGCGGCCACTACAAGGATCCCGATTACGATCTGTCCGGCCTGATCGATCTGTTCGACAGCAACAACCACACCCGCCCGGCGTACCTGCGCGATGCCTACCTGGACGGCCATCTGTTCGTGGACGTCCCCGACAGCGTCAATGGCACCGGTTCCTACTGGAAGACCTGCATCGGCGATCCGAGCCGCAATTATCCCGGCGGCATTCCGTATTACCTGTTCCAGGCCGTGGTCCCGGGTTTCAGCCCGCCGCCGCCGGTGCCCAAGTGTCCGCCGCGTTCGTCGCAGAAGCTGCCGTGAGCCTGGGCCGGCCACGGGCAGGCGCGATTATCGTCGCGCTCACGCAGGTTTGACCGCTGCCTAACGCGGCCGGCGGTACTCTGCGGGCGTCGGAGAAAAACCAGCGGATTAACCTCTTTCGCTGGAGTCGCTCCGATAACGGAAGGCCCGGACACCCGAGGGACACCTCGTGGCCTGGGCCTTCTCATTTGCGGGTTCGACCGCGCGGCGCGATCTGCGCGAACGGCGGCCCGGGTGTTGGTCAATCACCGATGCGCAGACGCACCGCGCTTTCTCCGCCGTGCACGCCGCCCGGCCCGTAGCGCCGCTCGATGAAGTCGATTCCATCCGCATCGATCAGCACGATGGTGCTGCAGCGCGTGCCGTAGGCCTCGCCGAGCACGAACGGCGGCGACAGCAAACGTTCCAGCTCCAGGCCGACGCCGGTATCGGGCAAGGCCTCGTCGGGCGCGATGGTGGTGTCGGCCATCGCCGCCAGCAGCATCGCCAGGCCGGGGTCGGCGCTGGACGGGGCGCCGTCGGAATTACGCAGCGGCGGCTGCCGCGACGCCGGCGAATCCAGCCAGGCCGACAGCGCGCGCGTGGCCAGGCCGCTCTTGGGCCAGGCCGCGTCGAACGCGCCGTTGGTCATCGCATGCACGCCGGCGGCGACGGCGAAGGTCTGGAACGCGCCGTGGCCGGCCGGCGGATGGTTGCTGCCGAAGCGCAACTGCGCGCCGTCCCACAGCAACAGGTTGAAGCGGCCGAACTGCGCGGCCGGCGCGCGCAAGGTTTCCAGGTACTGCCCGGCGCTCATCGATCCGCGCACGAACTCGCGCACCAGCGCGCCGCGCGAGCGCGGCGCGGTTTCGAGCTGGCGTCCGTCGCGCACGTTGGTCACCGCGGCCAGGCGGCCGCGCGCGGACACCATCAGCCAACTGCCGCCTTGCGACAGGTCGCGGCCGCCGAAGACCTGCGGGTCGTCGGGGTCGGCGCCGGCGGGCGCGGTCGGGCGGGCGTGCGCTTCGTCGCGGTTGGCGATCAACGCCAAGCGGTAGCGGGGATGGTGTTGCCAGGCGAGGGCGATCAGGCACATCGGCGCATTCTAGTCCCGCCGTCGCCGCATAGTTGCCCACAGCCGCGCGCGCGCCACCAGCGGCAAGCGACCGATCGGCACACGGACCAATGGCAGAGGCCGCCGCGGCGCGCTGGCCATATTCTGGCCACCGTCTCATCGACTGAGACCCGCCCCCGTTTACCTAGCCGGCTTGTCGGCCAGCCGGCTCAATGGGGAGGCAATCGATGAATCGTGGCGCCAGGATGTCGTTGCAGTTGTTCGCGCCGGCCGCGGTGGTGGCCGCGCTCGCGCTCGCGGCCGGGATCGTGACCGGGCAGGTGCCGGCCGACGCCGGCGCGGCCGCGCTGCCGGGCGGGTCGTACGCGCGGCTGGCGCAGTGTCTGCAGTTCGCCGGTCTCGGCACCGCCGCGACCCTGTTCGTCCATTCGTTCTGGCGCCTGTGGCGCTGGGAACGCGGCAGGGAGCCGCAATGCCCCTGCGGCGGCCTGTTGTCGCGGCCGCGGCGCAGCCGCCACGGGCGCCTGCGCCGTTGCCTGGGCTGCCGCCGCCCTCATCCGGAGACCTGACCATGCTCACCGCCGCCGCCATCCGTTGCACCGTCGGCCGGTGGCCGCTCGCGGCGGCCGGCGCCGCGGCGGGCG
>NZ_LXSD01000063.1:0-4912 GCF_017168095.1 Lysobacter enzymogenes
GGGCTGAGCGCGCCGCCGCGGCGGCCGACGCGCCGCCCGCGCCGCGCCGGCACAGGGCGGAACAGCGCAAAACCGCGCGCGCCCCTACAATCCCCCCTCTTATCCAGCGCGAAGCACGTCACATGTACGAACCCACTCTCGACGCCCTGCGCCGCGGCGACACGGCCCAGGCGCTCGCCAGCGCCGAGCAGCTCGTCGGCGAGCAGCCCAACGACGCCAGCGCCCACCGCCTGCACGCGGCCGCGCTGCGCCTGGACGGCCAGCGCGACGCCGCCGTGGCCGCGCTCGACCGCGCCATCGGCCTGGCCCCCGAGGACGCGCAACTGCACCTGGAGCGCGCCGGCGCGCTGCTCGACGGGCGCCAGCTCGACGCCGCGCAGGCCTCGCTGGCCCAGGCCATCGGCCTGGATCCGAACACCTTCCCCGCCTACATCATCAAGGCCCAGCTGGCGCTGCTGGCCGGCGACCTCGACGAAGCCGAGCGGTTGGCCCGCACCGCCGCGCGCATCGCCCCCGACCACCCGCGCGTGGCCGCGGTGGTGGGCATGCTGGCGCTGCGCCGCGGCGATCCCGACCGCGCCCTGGCGGTGCTGAGCCAGGCCGGCGCGGTCGCCCCGGACGACCCGCAGGTGCTGCACGCGCTGGGCTTCGCCTACCTGGCCAAGGACCACCTCGCCTTCGCCGAACAGTGCTTCCAGCGCCTGTCCGAACTCAACCCCGAACAACCCACGCTGCAGATGCTGCTGGCCGAACTGCTGCGCCGCCAGTCGCGCTTCATCGACGCCGCCGACCGCCTGGCGCCGCTGGCCGAGCGCGACGGCGCCGACTTCGGCGTGCGCCGCTGGGCCGGCGAGCTGGAACTCGACGCCGGCCGCAACGAGCGCGCGCTGGGCTTCCTGCGCAGCGCCTTCGCCGAACAGCCGGGCGACCTGCGCACGCTCGACGCGAGCATGGAAGCCTGGCGCCGCAACGACGCCTTCGACGAAGCCGTGCAGTCGCTGGAAACCGCGCTGGCCGCGCATCCGCAGCTGCCCCAGCTGTGGCGCGCGCGGGTCGCGCTGGAGCCGTTCGCGTCCGAGTCGGCGCTGGCGGTGATCCAGCGCTGGCGCGAGGCGATGCCGGAGAACCTGGGCGCGCTGGAAGCGCGCGCCGCCGTGCACGACCACCTGGGCGAAACCGACCAGGCCGTGGCCCTGGCCGAACGCATCGCCGAGCTCAGCCCCGGCGACGCCCAGGCCGAGATGCGCATCGTGCAGAACCTGATCGAACGCGATCCCGACGCCGCCGCCGAGCGCCTGGAACGCCTGATCGAGATGGCGCCGGATCCCGGCGTGAAGCGCGAGCTGCGGCAGATGCTCGGCCGCACCCTCGACGTCGCCGGCCAGCCCGAGGCCGCGGCCGCGACCTGGGCCGAGCTGCACGCCGAGGTGGTCGAGCAGCGCCTGCCGCTGAACCCGATCAGCCCGCGCACCGGCGAGGATTGGCCGCCGCTGGCGCAGGCGCCGGAAGGCAGCCGCGGCATCCTGCTGCTGTGGGGCGCGCCGGGCTCGCAGATCGAGCGCATCGGCCAGGTGCTGGGCCTGGCCGGCGCGCCGCTGCTGTTCGACCGCTTCGGCCCGCAGCCGCCGACCGACCCGATGCAGCGCTACGGCACCGTCGACGAACTGCTCAACGGCAGCCTCGACCCCGCGTTCCTGGTCAAGCTCTACCGCGCCGCGCTGACCGCGCGCGGCGTCGCCGACGCGCCGGTGTACGACTGGCTGCTGTGGTGGGACAACGCGCTGCTGCGCGCGCTGCGCCCGTACCTGCCGGAAGCCTTCCTGCTGCTGTCGATCCGCGACCCGCGCGACATGCTGCTGGACTGGCTCGCCTTCGGCAGCCCGACCCCGTACCGCCTGAGCTCGCCGGAAGAAGGCGCGCGCTGGCTGGCGCGCAGCCTGGAGCAGGTCGCCGACCTGCACGAAGGCAACCTGTTCCCGCACCGGCTGGTGAAGCTCGACGAGGTCGGCGAACACCCGGCCGCGATCGCCCAGGTGCTGGCCGACACGCTGCGCATCAACATCCAGCTGCCCAAGGAGATCGACGTCAGCGACCGCCTGCCCAACGGCCGCTGGCGCGATTACGCCGGCTGCCTCGGCGAGGCCTTCGCCGTGCTCGGCCCGGTCGCGCGCCGGCTCGGCTATCCCGAGCGCTGAGCCGCGCGCGCCGCGGCTCAGCCGCCGATGCTGCGGCGGCGGTCGCGGCCGCGGTCATGCGCCGATGCGATCATGGCCGCTTGCGCCGCCTCGCCTGCGCGCGGCGGCGCCCGAGATCCGACTCGTCAGCTCGACCCGCACCAGGAGTTCGCCATGCAGATCCGCAGCAACAGCTTCCAGCACCGCCAGCGCCTGGCGGCCGAGTTCGCCGCCGGCCAGGCCGTCGACGGCGGCTACGGCTTCGCCGCCAACCGCAATCCGCACCTGGCCTGGGATGATGTTCCCGAAGGCGCGCGTTCGTTCGTGCTGATCTGCATCGACCCGGACGTGCCGACCGTGGCCGAGCTGGTCGGCCGCGACGACGTGCAGATTCCCGAGCATCAAGTGCGCGCCGATTTCATCCACTGGGTGATGGCCGACATCCCCGCCGACGTGCGCGAGATCGCCGCCGGCAGCTGCAGCGACGGCGTCGTCGCCCACGGCAAGCGCGACCCGGCCGGCCCGCGCGGCGCGCGCCAGGGCTTGAACGATTACACCGGCTGGTTCGCCTCCGACCCGGACATGGCCGGCGACTGGTACGGCTACGACGGCCCGTTCCCGCCGCCGAACGACCTGCGCCTGCACCGCTATTTCTTCCGCGTGTTCGCGCTCGACGTCGAACGCCTGCCGCTGGACGCGCGCTTCACCGCCGCCGACGCGCTCAACGCCATGCACGGCCATGTGCTGGCGCAGGCTTCGATCTACGGTACCTATTCGCTCAACCCGGCGGTGAAGGGCTGAGCCGCGCGGCCGGCGCGCGGCGCGCGCGCCGGCCGCGGCGCATCCACCGAACAGCGACATGAACGATCCGAACGAATCCCCCGCGTTTTCCCAGTCGCAGCGCCGCGCCGAGCGCATCGCCGCGCTGGTGCCGGCCAGCCGCGCCCAGCGCCTGGCCAACCTGCTGATCGACAGCGCGATCTGCGCCGCCGCCGCGCTCGGCGGCCTCAGCGTGTGGTCCGCGTTCGACCCCGACGTGCTCAAGCTGCTGCAGCCCGCCGCGCCCGACGCGGCGTGGAACCCGACCATGTCGCTGATCATGCTGTGCGTGCAGTTCGCCTACTACGTACCGATGGAAGGCATCTTCGGCGTCACCCTGGGCAAGCTGGTCACCAGCACCCGCGTGGTCGACGAACAAGGCCGCCCGCCGAGCTGGGGCCAGGTGCTGGGACGCACCCTGGTGCGCCAGGTGCCGTTCGAGCCGATCACGATCCTGTTCGGCGACCCCGCGCGCGCGACCGCCTGGCACGACCGTTTTCCCAAGACCCTGGTGGTGCGCGCGGCCGCGCCGGCCAAGCGCTGAGCGCCACAACGAACGGGCCCGGCCGCCATCGCGACCGGGCCCGCGCAAGACATCGGCGTGCGGCTTACTTCGACTTCGGCGCCGGCACCGATTCGCTTTCGACCACCATGTCGAGCACGTAGGCCACCGACGGCGCGTCGGCCGGCGGGTTCTTGACGTCGAACTTCTTCACTCGCACGACGTTGCGGATGCCGGCCTCGTGGGTGTAGCCCTCGATGTTCTGGTAGAGGAAATGCCACTCGTCGCTGGGCTTGAGCGCGACGCCGTTGTCGTCGTACTTGCGCTCGCGCACCCACAGGCACTGGTAGTTCGGGATCAGCGGATGCGAGCACTTGCGCAGCTGCGAATCCACTTCCAGGAACACGGTGGCGCCGGGGCCGCCGTAGCGGGTTTCGGCGGTCGGCTCGCCGCTGAGCGTGAGCTTGGCGCCGCCGGCGGTGGTCAGCAGCAGGCGCGGCTGCGGCGCCTGGCCTTCGATGGCGAAGCGCGTGCTGCCCTTGAGCTGCTCGCTGATGGCGCTGTCCATCTGCATCAGGCGCTGGTCCTGGCAGGCCATCAAGGTGGTGCGGAAATCGCCGATCTCGATGCGGTCGCCGGCGAGCTTGAAGCCGGCGCCGACGTGGTTGCAGCCGCCGGATACGCCGAGGTTGTCGCCGTTGAAGCTCAGCTTGAGGCCGTACTTGCCTTCGCGCTGCAGCAGCGCGATCGGCTTGCCGGCGGCGTCGACCGCGCTGTCGAGGTTCCAGGTGTAGCCGCGCAGATCGAGGCTGGAGGCGGGCGCCGGATCGCTCTTGACCGCGGCGGACGGCGCGCCGTCGGCGGGCGCGGCGCTGCCCTCGGGCTTGGGCGCGGCGTCGGTGCCGGGCGAAGTGGAAGGCGCGGCGCAGGCGGCGAGCAGGACGCTGGACAGCGCGGCGGCGAGAGCGAGGTGGCGTTGGATTTTCATGGGGCGCAATGATCCGGGGTGAGTCGCGAAAAACAGATGAACGCGGCGCCGCGCCGCGTGGGGTTTTGCGCGTTCAGCCGCGGGTCGGGCGCGCTGGGGCGTGGCGTGCGCCGACCAGGCCCGGTTCGCCGTCTCGACTGGAACCGCGCCGCTGCGCGCCGCCGCTCACTTGCCCGGCTTGGCGAACTTCTGCGCCAGCGCGCGCTGCGCCTGGGCGAGGTCGAGCGCGGCCGCGGCGCCTGCGGATTCATCCGGCGCCGCGCCGGCGTCGGCGATCAGCGCATCGAGATGTTCGAGCAACTGCGCCGGCGCGACCACCGCGCATTGCATCGCCGTGTCCGGGAACACGCCGACGCCGACCCCGGCCTCGCCCATCGCCGCGGCGGCGCGCTCGCGCCACGCCGCCAGCTCGCGCGGCGCCGGCGCGTA
>NZ_LXSD01000064.1:0-2427 GCF_017168095.1 Lysobacter enzymogenes
CAGGCCGCGGCCCCACAGCCACAGCGGCACCACCGGCGCCAGCGCCAGGCCGATGAGGGCGCGCCGCAGCCAGCGCCGCGCCTCGATCGGGTCGGCGCCGGCGATGTGCGCCTGCAGGGTCTGCAGCCAGCCGTGCAACTGCCACAGCGCCAGCGCGCAGCCGGCGGCGATGGCCAGCAGCAGCCACAGGCTGCGTCTGCGATAGGCTGGGTCGGCGCGGTGGATTTCCATCGTCGCTATCGTATTTATTACGATCGCCTTTGTACGAGCCCCACTCCTCCGCCGGCAGGCCGGCGGCGCGCCGGACGCCGCGCGCGCCGCATCCGCCGCATCTGCCGCCCCCTGCGCCGCCCGCCCATGCCCTCACTCGCCGACCACTACTACCGCGCCAGCCTCGAGTCCGACCGCCAATGGCCGGCGCTGGAGGAACCGACGCGGGCGCGGGTGTGCGTGATCGGCGGCGGCTTCGCCGGCCTCAACACCGCGCTGGGGCTGGCCGAGCGCGGCGTCGGCGAGGTGGTGCTGCTGGAGGCGCAGCGGGTCGGCTACGGCGCGTCCGGGCGCAACGGCGGCTTCGTGTTCGGCGGCTTCTCGCGCGGCGAGGACGCCTTGCTGCGCGAACTCGGGCCGGCGCGCGCGCGCGACCTGTACCGCGGCACGCTCGACGCGGTCGAGCTGATCCGTGCGCGCATCCGCCGCTACGGCATCGATTGCGAAGCGACCGAGACCGGCGTCATCTGGGCCAACTGGTTCGCCGACCCGGAGGTGCTGCGCGCGCGCCAGCGCCTGCTCGCCGAACACTTCGGCGTGGAGTGGCAGTGGTGGCCGCGCGAGCGCCTGCGCGAACGCGTGCGCAGCCAGCGCTATCACGATGCGTTGTTCGAACCGCAGGCCTTCCACTTCCATCCGCTCAAATACGCCCAGGGCATCGCCGCGCAGGCGCAGGCGCTGGGCGTGCGCGTGCACGAGGGCTCGCCGGCGCTGGCGCTGGAGCGCGACGGCGAGGGCTGGCGGGTGCGCAGCGAGCGCGGCGAGGTGCGCGCCGAGCAGGTGGTGCTGGCCTGCGGCGGGTATCTGGCCGGATTGCGGCGCGAGGTCGACGCGGCGGTGATGCCGATCGCGACCTACGTGATGGTGACCCAGCCGCTCGGCGAACTGCTCGACACTGCGCTGCAGACCCGCGCGGCGATCTACGACAGCCGTTTCGCCTTCGACTACTATCGGCCGCTGCGCGACGGCCGGCTGCTGTGGGGCGGGCGCATCTCGGTGCGCGACCGCTCGCCGCGGCAGGTGCAGGCGCTGCTGTATCGCGACCTGCTGCGGGTGTTTCCGCAACTGTCGGGCGTGCGCATCGACTATGCGTGGTCGGGCCTGATGAGTTACGCGCGCCACCAGATGCCGCAGATCGGCCCGCTCGGCCGCCTCGGCGACGGCCTGTGGCTGGCGCAGGCCTTCGGCGGCCACGGCGTGGCGCCGACCACGTTCGCCGGCGAGCTGCTGGCCGCCGCGATCGCGCACGGCGACGAGCGCTGGCGCGAATTGTCGGGCTACGGCCTGGGCTCGGCGTTCAAGCCCGCCGGGCTGGCGGCCGCGCAGCTCAGCTACGCCTGGGCGCAGTTCAAGGATTGGTTCAAGGACAACAGCGAGAGACGCGATCGATGAGCGAGAACGAACACGGCGCCGCCCCGGCGCACGAGCCGATCACCTGGGGCGATTTCGAGAAAGTGGTGATCTGCGCCGGGACCGTGACCCAGGTCGAGGAATTTCCGCAGGCGCGCAAGCCGGCGTGGAAGCTGTGGGTCGACTTCGGCCCTTACGGGGTGCGCAAGACCAGCGCGCAGATCCGCCATCTGTATTCGGCCGAGGAACTGGTCGGGCGGCAGATCGTCGGGGTGATCAATTTCCCGCCCAAGCAGATCGGGCCGTTCGTGTCGGAGTTCCTGCTGACCGGCTTTCCGACCGAGGAGGGCGTGGTGGTGACGGCGGTGGAGCGGCCGGTGCCGAACGGGACGCGGCTGGCCTGAGGCGGGCGGGGCGGTTGCGGGGCGTGCCAGGCGTCGATAGTTGCGGCGCAGGCGGGGTTTCGCGGTCGCGGCTTGCGCCGCTCCTACAGGGCGCGGTCGCAGCCACGATGCCGACTGTAGGAGCGGCGCGAGCCGCGACCGCGAAACCGCACAAACCACGCCCCCACCGCGCAGCTTCATTAAGTAAATTTAATCCGCCCAACACATCCCCTCGCACACGACAGCGCTAGCATCCCCCTGCGATCCACATTCGGGTCGTCTTTCAGGGAGACTCGCCATGCGCCGCACGCTCGCCGTTTCGCTCGCTTCCGTTCTGCTGTCCCTGAGCCTGGGCGCGTTCGCCGCGCCGCAACCCGCGCCCGCGGCGCAGCCGACCCCGGCCGCCAAACCCGCCGCGACGATG
>NZ_LXSD01000065.1:0-817 GCF_017168095.1 Lysobacter enzymogenes
GCTGCGGCCCCGGCGGCGGCCGCCCCGGTTCCGGCGCCCGCGCCGGTGGTTCCGGCAGCGCCGGCCCGGCCGCCGACCCGGCTGGTCCAGGGCGAGATCTATTCCTACGTCCAGGACGGGGTGCGCCACTACGTCAGCAAGCGGCCCAAGGGGCTGGCCAACGCCACCCAGATGCGCACCATCCGCTACAGCTTCATCGAGACCTGCTTCGCCTGCGCCGCCCAACCCGGGGTCAACTTCGGCACCCTGCGGCTCAACACCGTGGCCTACGCCAGCGAGATCGCCGCGGCCGCGCGCCAGCACGGGGTCGAGGAGGCGATCGTGCGCGCGATCATCCACGCCGAATCGGCCTACAACCCGACCGCGCTGTCGCGGGTGGGCGCGCAGGGGCTGATGCAGCTGATGCCGGCGACCGCGCGCCGGTTCGGGGTCGGCAACGCCTTCGACGCCGGCCAGAACATCCAGGGCGGGGTGCAATACCTGGCCTGGCTGCTCAAGCGCTTCAACGGCGACCTGACCCTGGCCGCGGCCGGCTACAACGCCGGCGAGGGCGCGGTCGACAAGTACAAGGGCGTGCCGCCCTACGCCGAGACCCAGCGCTACGTGCAGCGCGTGGCGGTGCTGGCCCAGCGCTACCGCGCCGCGACCGTGGTGCAGCGCTGACCCGTCGCCGATGCGCGCCCGCGCTGGTCCGGCGCGCGGATCCGCCTGAACGCCCTTGTGCGAACCGACGCGAGCGGCAAGGCCGGCGCGCTGATCCGATCAGCCGCGGCGGCCGCGCGCGCAAAGCCGCGGCCGCGCAACCGCGCCGCCAGCA
>NZ_LXSD01000066.1:0-1039 GCF_017168095.1 Lysobacter enzymogenes
GCTGTTCGCCGCGCTGTGGCTGGCCGGCGTGATCGTGCTGGCCGTGGCCGGCGCGCGCGGCTATCTCGGCGTGCGCCGCCGCGTCGCCGCCGCGCGCGATTGCGACCACGCGCCCGCGCTGCGCACTTACCGCGACCTCGGCGCCAGCCTCGGCCTGCGCCGCTTGCCGCCGCTGCGGGTGTCGGCGCAGATCGATTCGCCGCAACTGGTCGGACCGCCGGCGACGGTGCTGCTGCCGCAGCGCCAGCTGGACCAGCTCAGCGACGACGAGCTGGCGATGGCCCTGCATCACGAACTCACTCATCTGTGCCGCCGCGATTTGTGGTGGGGCTGGGTGCCGGCGCTGGCGCGGCACCTGTTCTTCTTCCATCCGCTCGCCCACGTGATCGCAGGCGAATACGCGATCGCCCGCGAGCAGGCCTGCGACGCGGCCGTGCTCGACAGCCGCCGCTACGCCGCCCACGACTACGGCCGGCTGCTGCTGCGCCTGGGCGTGGCGCCGCGTCCGGCGACGGCGCTGGCCGGCGCGTCGCCCACCTACACCGTGCTCAAACGGAGACTGATCATGCTGCAGAACTCGACTTCCCCCGCGCGCCTGGGCGGCGTGGCCCTGGCCGCCGCGGTGGCCGTGCTGGGACTGGTGCCGTACAAGGTCACCGCCGCGGCCGAAGCGGCGGCGGCGACGATGACCGTGACGGTCGCGCCGGTCGCGGCCGCCGCCGGCACCGCCGCCGTGCGCGAGCAGTCCAAGGTCACCATCCACCACGGCAAGTCCGCCGCCGGCGAACAGCGCATCACCGAGATCGACGACGGCGACCCGCGCGTATGGGCGATCAAGGACGGACAGTACTTCCGCGTGCGCGACGACGGCCGCTACGAGCCGGTGCGCGACGCCGCGACCCGCGCGCACCTGGACACGCTGCAGCGCGACGCGGCGCGGGCCGAGGTCGAAGCGGCCCAGGCCGAAGTCGAGGCCGAGCGCGCGATGCGCGAGGCCGAAGCGGCCGGCCGCGAAGCCGAGCGCGCCGGGCGCCAGGCC
>NZ_LXSD01000067.1:0-874 GCF_017168095.1 Lysobacter enzymogenes
CCATCGCGCGCCGCGCATCGCCTCGCGCGCGCCGCTCGAACGCGCCCTCGCGACCGCGCCGCGCGCGCATTTTCCGCTTTTTTCAGGGAATTATTTCGGCCCTCGCCGATGCCCGCCGCGGCCGCCCGCGACGCCCGCCGCCGGCCCTTCCCGCCAACTGTTGCAAGGCCCGCCGGCCTGCGCCATGCTGCAAGGCACCACGATTTTTAGAGCCAAAGCTCAATGGCCTCGACCCGCGTCATCAAGAAGTATCCGAACCGTCGTCTCTACGACACCGAGATCTCCAGCTACATCACCATCGAAGACGTGCGCCAGCTCATCGTCGACGGCGAAGAGTTCGAAGTGCGCGATGCCCGCTCCGGCGACGACCTGACCCGGCAAGTGCTGCTGCAGATCATCGCCGAGCACGAGCAGGACGGCGAACCGGTGCTGTCGACCCAGTTGCTGAGCCAGATCATCCGTTTCTACGGCGATTCGCTGCAGGGCTTCATGGGCAACTACCTGGAACGCTCGATGCAGTTGTTCCTCGACCAGCAGCAGCAGTTCCGCAACCAGATGGGCGGCATGCTCGGGCAGACGCCGTGGGCGATGATGAACCAGCTGACCGAGCGCAACCTCAATCTGTGGAAGGAATTCCAGCAGAACCTGTCGGGCAGCGTCGGCCAGCCGGTCACGCCCAAGCCCAAGGCCAACAGCGAGCCCGGCAAGCACGATCCGGGCAAGCGCGAGCGCTGAGCCGCGCCGCGTTTCCAATCCTTCTTCGCGCGCCGCGCGCCGGCGCGCGCCGGCGCAGGCGGCCTGGGGAGGACGCCCGCGCAACGACCGACACGACCGCCACCATCGCCGCAGGCACGACCGTTCGCGCGCCCGGCCG
>NZ_LXSD01000068.1:0-12680 GCF_017168095.1 Lysobacter enzymogenes
CGGCGTCGGGCAGCGGCCGCGCGGGCGGCAAGGGTTCGCCCTGGCCGGCGATGGCGTCCGGCGGCAGCGCCGGGGCCTGGCCGAGGTTGCCCGGGTCGTAACCCGGCGCCGCGTTCTCCACCGCCAGCGGGTCGGTCGGCTGTGGCTGCGCGCCGAACGGCAGCGGCGCCTGCAGCGGTCGTTCGATGGTGTTCGGCGCGGCGCCGGCGGCGGCCTGGATCGGCGGCTGCATCGGCGCCGACGCGGTGCGCGGCGCGTCGAGCAGGGCCGAGTATTCGCGGGTCAGGCGGCCCTGGCCCCAATCCACTTCGATCAGGAAGGTCAGCAGCGGCTGCTGCACCGGCTGGGTGCTGGTGACGCGGATGACCGGCTTGCCGTTGGCGTCGACCGCCAGGGTGAAGCGCAGGTCGGTGACGATGCCCTGCGGCGGCTCCAGGCCGATGCGCTGGAAGGTTTCCGGCGAGGCCAGGCCGGCGCGCAGTTGCGCCAGTTCCTCCGGGCCGCTGGCGATGACCGGGATTTCCGCCAGCAACGGCTGGCCGGCGCGCGATTTGACCTCGATCTGGCCCAGACCCAGCGCGCAGGCCGCCGAGCTGGCCAATGCCAGCGCCAGGCCCAGAGCGGTGCGTGCGAAACCTGATCTCACGAGGCATCCCAATCCGAAGTCAGGCGGCGACTCTAAAGGTGTACGGGCTTAATGCGCAACGCGTTCGTTAAGTTTTCATCCTAAGCCGTTGACTGGCGGTGAGGAAGCGGGTGTTTGTGGGAGGGCCTTCAGGCCCGATGCTCTTGTCTCAGTTCGCCGCGAACTGACCGAAGGGCATCGGGCCTGAAGGCCCTCCCACAAAAGAAGGTCGAAGGCCCCCAAAACGAAATCGGGCCCCGCAGGGCCCGATCTCACCGCTGAGCGAAGAGCCTCAGCGCTCGTTCCACACCAGCTCGGCCAGTTGCACCGCATTGGTCGCCGCGCCCTTGCGGATATTGTCGGCCACCACCCACAGCGACAGCCCGCGCGGGTGCGAGATGTCCTCGCGGATGCGGCCGATGAACACCGGGTCCTCGCCCGAGGCGTGGGTCACCGGGGTCGGATAGCCGCCGCCCTTGGCCTCGTCCACCACCACCAGGCCCGGCGCCTTCTCCAGCAGCGCGCGCGCGTCCGCGGCCGAGAGCTTGTCGCGGGTCTCGATGTGCACCGCCTCGGAGTGGCCGTAGAACACCGGCACCCGCACCACGGTCGCGTTCACGCCGATGCTGTCGTCGCCGAGGATCTTGCGGGTCTCCCAGACCAGCTTCATCTCCTCGGTGGTGTAGCCGTTGTCGGTGAAGTCGCCGCCGTGCGGGATCACGTTGAAGGCGATCTGCACAGGGTAGATCTCCGGCTGCGCCTCCTGGAAGTTCAGCAGCGCCGCGGTCTGCCGGCCCAGCTCTTCCATCGCCCGCTTGCCGGTGCCGGACACCGACTGGTAGGTGGCGATGTTGATGCGCTCGAGCTTGGCTTTGCGGTGGATCGGCGCCAGCGCGACCATCAACTGCATGGTCGAGCAGTTCGGATTGGCGACGATGCCGAGCGGGCGGTTCTTGAGCGCGTCGGGATTGACCTCGCTGACCACCAGCGGCACGTCGTCCTGGTAGCGGAACGCCGAGGAGTTGTCGATCACCACCGCGCCGGCGGCGGCGAACTTCGGCGCGTATTCCTTCGACACCGAGCCGCCGGCCGAGAACAGGGCGATGTCGACGCCCTTGGGGTCGAACCTGGCCAGGTCTTCGACCACCAGGGTCTGGCCTTCGAACTCGATTTTCTCGCCCGCCGAACGCTCGCTCGCCAGCACATGCAGTTTGCCGATCGGGAATTTGCGCTCGGCCAACACCTTCAACATGGTTTCACCGACCGCGCCGGTGGCACCGACGACGGCGACATTGCAGGACGTCTTGGCGTTCATCTGTTCTGAGTTACCTGACTTGTGGGGACCGCCGGACCCATTTCCGGCGGGTGGTGCGAAATCGTGAGGGTTGCGGCGGCGGCGCTGGTGGGAGGGCCTTCAGGCCCGATGCTCTTCTTTCGGATCGCGGCGACCTGGCACAAAAGCATCGGGCCTGAAGTCCCTCCCACAACAGCACCGTCGAAGGTTCATCGCCCCGCCCTCGCCGCCGCAGCTTCGGCCGCGTTAATTGGGCTCGGCGGATCGCCCGCGCGCGGGCCGCAGCCCAGCGCGGCGATCAGGTTGTCGACCGCCAGCGCCACCATCGCCCGGCGCGTGGCCAGGCTGCCGCTGGCGATGTGCGGGGTCAGCACCACCCGGCGCTGTTCGAGCAGGCGCGGGTTGAGCCGCGGCTCGCCCTCGTACACGTCCAGGCCGGCGGCGCCAAGGCGGCCTCGTTCGAGCGCGTCGCACAGCGCGTCCTCGTCGACGATGCCGCCGCGGGCGATGTTGGTCAGGGTCGCGTGCGGCTGCATCCGGGCCAGCGCGGCGGCGTCGATCAGGTGATGCGCCTGCGGCGAATACGGCAGCACCAGGATCAGGTGATCGGCGCGCGCCAGCAGTTCGTCGAAGCCGACGTAGCTCGCCTTGCAGTCAGCTTCCACCGCTTCGGGCAAGCGGCTGCGGTTGTGGTACAGCGTGCGCATGCCGAAGCCGGCGGCGCGGCGGGCGATGGCCTGGCCGATCCGGCCCATGCCGAGGATGCCGAGCGTCGCGCCGTGCACGTCGGCGCCGAGCAGGCTGTCGAAGCTCCAGCGCTGCCAATGCCCCTCGCGCAGCCAGCGCTCGGCCTCGCCGATGCGGCGCGCGGCCGCCATCATCAGGGCGAAGCCGAAATCGGCGGTGGTTTCGGTCAGCACGTCGGGGGTGTTGCTGGCGAGGATGCCGGCGGCGCTGAGCGCGGGCACATCGAGATTGTTGTAGCCCACGCCGACGTTGGCGATCGCGCGCAGGCGCGGTGCGCCTTCGATCTGGGCCGCGCCGATGGGATCGTTGAGCGTGACCAGCGCGCCGTCCATGCGCCGCAGGATCGCGTTGACCGCGTCCGGCGCGTGCCGGGTGACTTCGGCCGTGGTCTCGACCTCGAAATGCTCGCCCAGCCGCGCGACGATGTCGGCGAACAGCGGCTGCGAGACCCACACGCGCGGACGCTCAGACATCGCCCGTGCCCGCATCGTCGAAGCCGGCCTGCGTCGGCACCCGCGGCGTCACCGTGCCGACGTCGCCGCATTGCGCGCGATGGCGCAGCGCCTGGTCCATCAGCACCAGCGCCACCATCGCCTCGCAGATCGGGGTCGCGCGCACGCCCACGCAAGGGTCGTGGCGGCCGACGGTGACCACTTCGACTTCGTTGCCGTGCACGTCCAGGCTGCGGCCCGGCAGGCGCAGGCTCGAGGTCGGCTTGAACGCGGCCGAGCAGCGCAGGCGCTGGCCGGTGCTGATGCCGCCGAGGATGCCGCCGGCGTGGTTGCTGGCGAAGCCCTGCGGCAACAGCTCGTCGCGGTGCTGGGTGCCCTTTTGCGCGACGCTGGCGAAGCCGTCGCCGATCTCCACGCCCTTGACCGCGTTGATGCTCATCAGCGCCGCGGCCAGTTCGCCGTCGAGCTTGCCGTAGATCGGCTCGCCCCAGCCCGGCGGCACGCCGTCGGCGATCACGTCCACGCGCGCGCCGACCGAATCGCCGGACTTGCGCAGCGCGTCCATGTAGCGCTCCAGCTCGCCGACCTGGTCCGCGTGCGGCCAGAAGAACGGATTGCCCTCGACCGCGTCGAGGTCGAAGCCGGCCGGCACGATCTCGCCGATCTGCGCCATGTAGCCGCGCACGACGACGCCGTAGCGCTGCGCCAGCCACTTCTTGGCGATCACGCCGGCGGCCACGCGCATCGTCGTCTCGCGCGCCGACGAGCGCCCGCCGCCGCGCGGGTCGCGATGGCCGTACTTCTGCCAATAGCTGTAGTCGGCGTGGCCGGGGCGGAACTGCTCGGCGATGTTGCCGTAGTCCTTGCTGCGCGCGTCGGTGTTGCGGATCAGCAGCGCGATCGGGGTGCCGGTGGTGCGGCCCTGGTAGACGCCGCTGAGGATTTCGATCTCGTCGGTCTCGCGCCGCTGCGAGGTGTGGCGGCTGCGGCCGGTGGCGCGGCGCTCGAGGTCGTGGCGGAACTCTTCCGGCGCCAGTTCCAGGCCCGGCGGGCAGCCGTCGACGACGCAGCCGATGGCCGGGCCGTGGCTTTCGCCGAAGGTGGTGACGGTGAGGAGGGTTCCGAAGCTGTTGCTGGCCACTGCGGGGGGATCCTGGTGGGTGCCGGGTGGAGCGTTGGCGATGATCGCGGGGGTGGGTGTGGTGGGGATGAAGCGGGTTTGTCGTCGTTGCGGATTCGCGGTCGCGGCTCGCGCCGCTCCTACAGGGGCGGATCGATGGTAAGTCGCGGCCGTGACGGGCGGAAATGATCGATTCGCAGGCGCCGCCCCCCCCATTTTGAGAGAACCAGGAGTGCCGGCACGAATCACAGCGAGCGCCCCAGACGCGACGAAGCATCGGGTCCGAGGACGTTTCCGCGGGACTTGCCGCCAGGCCCGGCCCGCGGAAACGTCCTCGGACCCGATGCGCCCCGCCCGCGCGACGCAACCGCGCGCGCACCGCCCCGGCCACCATAGCCGACCGCTCCGGTTTCCGCTGCAACGAAGGCAGGCGCAAGCCCGCGGCGATCTCCAAGGAGTCCGCAGGCGTAAGCGTTCGAGGAGCGCAGACGCCGCGGGGCGCTTGCGAGTTCCGGCCGGTCGGCGCCGGCGATGCTGTGCAGTCAGCGTCGCGTGCGGCGCTGCGCGAGGCGGGAACCTCGCGCTACCAGCCGCCGACGCGCGTGATCTTGAACGGCTCGATCAGGCTCGCGCGTCGGCGAGCCGTTTGATCGCGTCGTGGTGCTCGACCAGGTCGTGGCGCTCGACCACGAAGATGCCCATCTGGCCGACCTTGAACTCGACCCAGGCCAGCGGCAGCTGCGGCAGCAGCTCGCTCAGCGCGCGCTCGGCTTCGCCGACTTCGCAGATCAGCAGGCCGTCCTGGCTGAGGTGCTGCGGCGCGTCGCGCAGGATCTTCAGCGCGAGGTCCAGGCCGTCGTGCCCGGCGCGCAGGCCCAGTTCCGGCTCGAACGAGTACTCGCGCGGCAGCGCGTCGGTCTCGTCGTCGGTGACGTAGGGCGGGTTGGTGACGATCAGGTCGAACACCTCGCCCTGCAGGCCCTGGAACAGGTCGGACTTGCGCAGCTCGACGTTGCCGGCGAGCAGGCGTTCCTTGTTTTCCGCGGCCAGCGACAGCGCGGCGTCGTTGATGTCGGCGCCGATCACTTCCCAGTCGGGGTGGTAATGGCCGGTGGCGATGGCGATGCAGCCCGAACCGGTGCACAGGTCCAGGGCGCGGCGCACTTCGCGGCCGCCGAGCCAGGGCTCGAAGCCGGCTTCGATCAGCTCGGCGATCGGCGAGCGCGGCACCAGGGCGCGCACGTCGCTCTTGAAGCTCAGGCCGGCGAACCAGGCCTCGCCGGTCAGGTAGGCGGCCGGGATGCGCTCGTCGACGCGGCGCTGGAACAGCGCCAGCACGGCGTCCTTCTCTTCGGTCGTGACCCGGCCCTGGCCGTAGACCGGGCTCAGGTCGTGCGGCAGGTGCAGCGCGTGCAGGACCAGCTGGGTCGCCTCGTCCAGGGCGTTGTCGTAGCTGTGGCCGAAGCTCAGCCCGGCCGCGTTGAAGCGGCTGGCCCCGTAGCGGATCAGGTCGACGAGGGTCAGCGGTTCGAAGGAAACGGAAGCGGGCACGGCGGGTCCAGGACGGGATGCGGAGCGAAGCAGGGGGCGCAGTATAGCTTGGGTCGGCAATGCGGAATCGGGACCGGGCCCGGCCGCCTTGCCGATCCCCCAGCGCGAATCCCCTATCATGGCCGGGCATTCAAGCTGGAACCGCCATGTTCAACCGCACTACCGCCATCGTCCTGGTGGCCGCGCTGGCCGCCGCGCTGGGCCTGTGGGCCTCGCAGAAATACTTCGGCAGCGCCAAGCGCTCGCACCTGCCGCAGACCCAGGCGGTGCGCCTGTTCGACCCGCCGCGCACCCTGCCCGCGTTTTCGCTGCGCCAGTCCGACGGCACCCAGCTGATCCCGGGCGAGCTCAAGGGCCACTGGACCCTGGTCTTCCTCGGCTTCACCCATTGCCCGGACGTGTGCCCGACCACGCTGGCGCAGATGTCGGTGGCGCAGAAGGCCTGGGAATCGATCCCCGAATCGACCCGTCCGCGGGTGCTGTTCGTCTCGGTCGATCCCGAGCGCGACAGCCCGGACAAGATCGGCGAGTACGCCCACGGCTTCCACAAGGACACCCTGGCCGCGACCGCCGACGTGCCGGCGCTGGAGAATTTCGCCAAGTCGCTGAGCATGGTGTTCGCCAAGGTGCCCGCGCCGGCCGGCGCGCCGGAAAACCAGTACTCGATGGACCACAGCGCGAGCATGGCCGTGCTCGACCCGCAGGGGCGCATGGCCGGCCTGGTGCGGCCGCCGTTCGAGCCGAACGTGATCGCGCGCGACATGGCCGCGCTGACGGAGGCCTCGCCGTGAGCCTGGTCACCACCCTCACCTACGTGCTGCCGCACCGGTTCCTGTCGGGCCTGGCGCGGATGCTGGCCTATTCCGACGACCCGCGGGTGAGCCGCTGGCTGATCGACACGGTGACCGAAAAGTTCGGCGTCGATCTCAACGAGGCCGCCAACCCGGACCCGCGCGCCTACCCGACCTTCAACGCCTTTTTCACCCGCGCGCTCAAGCCCGGCGCGCGCCGCGCGCAAGGCGACGCGCGCACCCTGCTGATGCCGGCCGACGGCCGCATCAGCCAGTGCGGGCCGATCCGCGCCGGCGAGATCTTCCAGGCCAAGGGCCGCTCGTTCACCGCGCTGGAACTGCTCGGCGGCGACGAGGCCGCGGCGGCGCCGTTCCGCGACGGCGACTACGCCACCGTGTACCTGTCGCCGCGCGACTACCACCGCGTGCACATGCCCTGGACCGGCACCCTGCGCGAAACCGTGCACGTGCCCGGGCGACTGTTCAGCGTCGGCCCCGACGCGGTGCGCAACGTGCCGCGCCTGTTCGCGCGCAACGAACGCCTGGTCTGCCACTTCGACACCGACTTCGGGCCGATGGCGCTGGTGATGGTCGGCGCGCTGCTGGTCTCGGGCGTGGAAACAGTGTGGAGCGGGATCGAGATCCCCGCCTACGGCGACCGCGTCACCACCAAGGACTACCGCGGCAAGGGCATCACCCTCAAGCGCTTCGAGGAAATGGCGCGGTTCAATTACGGCTCGACCGTGATCGTGCTGCTGCCGCCGGGCGCGGCGACGCTGGACGCCGCGTTGCAGGCCGAAACCGCCGTGCGCCTGGGCCAGCCGCTGGCCCGCCGCACCCGCTGAAAGCCTCCTGCAGGAGCGGCGCGAGCCGCGACCGCGACACCTCGCTTGCGTCGTAGGTGCGGTGTCGCGGTCGCGGCTTGCGCCGCTCCTACAGGTAGCCATCCAACCCCACGGAGGGGAAACGCATGACCCGCTACGGACGCATTTTCGTTCTCGCCACGCTCGCCGCCGCCCTCGCCGCCTGCGGCGCCAAGAGCGAATCCGAGCAACTCGCCGACCTGCGCGACGGCCTGACCTACACCCAATACCGCCGCGTCTCCGAGAACGGCCTGCCGGCGGCGCTGGCGACCTACCGCTTCGGCGCGCAGTTCAGCGACAAGGCCGGCATCGCCGGATCCGACCTGCCCGAACTCGGCCCGGCCGATCTGTGCATCGCCCACCTGCTGCTGGCCTACGGCGCGCTCGGCGCCGACAAGACCACCCTGGCGCTGGCCGAAACCGACATCGTCGAGGCGCAGGAGTGCGCCGCGTTCGACAATCTCGCCGCCGCCTCGCTGCGCTCGGTCGCGTTCCAGCGCCTGCAGTGGCCGCAGCTGGCGCAGGCCGAGAGCGAGCGGGTCTGGGCCGCCCAGGGCGACGGCGATTTCGACCAGGGCCCGGCCGGGCAGATGCTCGCCCTGCACCTGGGCCTGGGCTACCTGGCGGTCAGCGAAAAGCGCTGGGACCGCGCCCAGGTCCACGCCGACGCGCTCGGCCAGATGTTGCGCGCGCCGTGGCTGGGCCAGATCGCCGGCGCCGGCGTGGCGGTGCAGGAAGGCCGCACCCGCGACGCGCTGGTCGCGCTCAAGCGCCTGAGCGCGGACCCGAGCGTGCCGGCCGAGCTGCGCAAGGAACTGGCCGGGCTCATCGCCCAGGCCGAGGCCAAGGGCGACGACGTCGATTCCTTCGCGTTCATGCCGCGGCTGGCGACTTCGCTGGCCTGGGACGCGGTGCAGGCGCACGGCCCCGAGGCGATGCGCGCGGCGACCCGCTTCGCCGACGAGCAGGCGCTCAAGCCGATGGGCGAGTCGCTGCAAAAAGGCGTGGGCCAGGCCGGCGATGTCGCCGGTGGATGGTGGCGCAAGGCGCGCGAGGCACTGACGTCGCCGGGGCCGCAGGCGCCGGCGGAGAAAAAGGACGAGGGTCGGGCCGAGCCTGCGGCCTGACCGCTGGCGCTCGGGGACGATCGGTCGCGCTAAGCGCGCAGGCGCCCACCACGCCGTCATTCCCGCGAAGGCGGGAATCCAGGGCTTCATCGCGACATGACGCTGAAGTCTCTGGATTCCCGCCTTCGCGGGAATGACGGCAGGTGGGTGGCGCGGTCACGGCAGGTGGGTGGCGCGGTCCGCCGTGCGGCTTGCATGCGCTTGCGCGCGCGATCAACCCCGCGCCAACGCCGCCGAGCGCCCGATCCACCACTGCGCGGCCCAATAGCTGACCAAGACCACGGCCTGCGCAGCCGCGAACGGCGCGGCGAAGCGGTCGATGGCCAGGGTCGCGTCGGAAAACACGAAGAAGGCCCCGCCGATCGCCGCCGCGACGCCGGCCGCGTCCGCGCGCGTGCGCCACACCGCCGCGGCCTGCGCGGCCATCGCCGCCAGCACCGCGACGTAGACGATCACCGGGATGCGCAAGTCGTTCGGCAGATGCGGCCACAGCACGCCCATCACCGTCGCGGCGACCGCCGCATAGGCGAGGAACGGCCACCGCGCCGCGAACGGCCTGGCGCGCCTGCACAGGCCGACCAGATACGCCACATGCGCGCACAGGAACGAGCCCAGGCCGAACACGAACCAGTCGCCGGGCAGCATCAGGAACGCATCGCCGGCGGTCGACAGCAGCAGCCCGGCGAAGATCGCGCGGCGATAGCGCGGATCGGCGCCGGCGCCCTGGCGCAGCACCATCGCCGCGATCAGCAGCGTGGTCGCGGGCTTGAACAGGTAATGCAGCCAGATCGCGCCGGGGGCGTAGGCGCCGACGATGGCCAGGGCGGCGGAGACCGCGATGCAGGCCGCCCAGATACGCGCACCGCCGCTCATCGCGCGGCTCCGGCAGTTGCGGGCGCAGAGCGCAACAGGGCGACGATCCTTTCGCGCAGCGCCGCCTCGTGCTCGGCGACGCCGGGAACCGGATCGTTCTCGGCATGTCGCCGCGAACGCTCCAGTTCGGCCCGTGCGGCCGCGGCGTCGCCGTTCAACGCCGCCGACAGCGCGCGCACCCGCGGCGCCACCTGCGGCGCGCGCCACAAGGCCGGCTGCCTCAGGTCGAGCGCCGACAGCGCCTGCTCGGCTTCGCGGTCGCCGCCGCCGAGCGCTCGATGAAACACGTCCTGCACCTCGCTTATGGCCAATACGTCAGCCACCGATTCGCGCTGCTGCGGCGCGTAGGCCTCCGCGCGCTCGCGCATGCGCGCCAGGACCCGGGCCGCATCGGCCGCGGCACCGGCCTGCTGCGCGGCTTCGAATTCCAGCCAATCGCGCATCAGCGGCATCGGCTCGGGCTCGGCCGCCATCCGCTGCAGCAGCGCCGGGTCCAGTCGGTCCGCCGGCAAGCCGGCGGCGAAATGACCGAGCACGAGCTTCAGCGACCAGCCCGGCAGATCCTCATAGCGATTGAGCGAAAGCCGCCAGAGGTTCAGCCCGTCGCTGGGCGTGTGGCCGCCGACGAGATAAGGCAGCAGGTTGAGCACGCCGATGGCGAGGTGCACCGTGGCCAGCGGGCACAACGCCGAACGCAGCGGCGAAAGCGGCAAGAGCAGCGCGGCGACGAAGCAGGCCGCGGCGAAACACAGGTTGGCCAGGCTGCCGCCGGCGACCATCCACATCGCATCGCGACGCACGTCGCGGCGCGGGTCCGGCAACGCGACCACCCATCCGCCCAATCCGCGCCGGGCGCTGTTGCGCCCGCGCAGGCGCAGGCGCAAACCGCGCCGGCGCGGCTGCAGCTCCAGCGGGCCGATCACCACCACCGCCACCGCCATGCGGCGCAGGCGCGCGGCCCACCAGTGCCCGCACTCGTGCACGGGCACCACCGAGATCATCGCCAGCAAGGACGCGCCGACCAGCAGCGCCACGGGAACCGGCCCAGTCCCCGCCATCAGCTCGGACAACGCCACGACCAGCGCACCCCACATCGAGCCCAGCCAAAGGCGCGAGAGATACGTCCATCGCCGCAAGGCGCGCGGCGACAGATCGCGCAACACGGGCGCGTCGCCGCCCGGACGGGCGGCGGGTCCGGCGGCAGTCGCGTCCGTGCTCATGCCGGCCTGCGCCTCAGTCGCCGCAACCGCTCAACTTGATCCGCTGCCCCGGCTTGACCGCATAGCGCGGCGCCTTCAGCCCGTTGGCCTTGGCCAGCGCGCGGGTGTCGCAGGAGAACTTGCGCGCGACGTCGGTCAGGGTGTCGCCGCGCTGGATCTTGTAGTCCTTCGGCGTCGCCTTCTTCTTCGGCTCGGGCTTGGGCGCCGGCGCCGGGCGGCCGGTGGCGACCGTGGTCGGCACCGCGGCGGCGCTGGTGCCGGCATAGGCCACGGTGCCGTCCTCGCCGGCGCTGGACACCGGCAGCACGGTCAGCGGGCCGGTGCGCACGATCGCGCTGTTCGCGTCGCTGGCCACCAGCGTGCGCGCCAGCTCGGCGCGCTTGCCCTGCACGCACCAACGGTTGTACAGGCTGACCATGCGGGTCGTCGCGGTCAGCGTGGTGCCGGCGGAGAGGTAGCTGTCGGCCTGATAGCGCGGGTTGAGGTTGCGCAGCGCGCGCATGTAGCCGTCGCGGCTGCCGCTGCCGCCCATGCAGATGGTCAGTTCGTAGATCGAACTCGGCCGGCTCAGGCGCAACTGCGCGAGCTTGCTGTCGACCTTGGGAAAATTCAGGCCGTACTCGCGCGGGTGCAGGAACAGCCACGCCGCGGCGACCACCATCGGTACGTAGTCGCGGGTTTCGGCCGGGAACTGGTTGTAGACCGACTCGTCCCAGAAGTTGCGCCCGCCCGAGGCGTTGTTGATCCGCAGCGCGCGGCCCTCGCCGCCGTTGTAGGCGGCCAGCGACAGCTCGATGGAGTTGTTGAGCTGGCCCAGGCGTTCGTTCAAGTACTCGGCCGCGGCCTGCGCGGACTGCTTGGGGTCGTAGCGGGTGTCGAAGCCCGAACCGTCGTCGCCGAGGCCGAAACGCTTGCCGGTGGCGAACATGAACTGCAGCGGGCCGGCGGCGCCGACGCGCGAGGTCGAATGCACGCGGCCGTTGGATTCCTTGGCCATGATCCCGAACAGCAGCGCCTCGGGCAGGCCGGCGCGCTGGAACTCGGGCCACATCAGCCCGCGCATGTACTGATAGTTGTCGTAGCTCTGCATCAGCGGGCCGCGCAGGTCGGTCAGCCAGCGGCGGATGCCGGCCTGCACGGCCGGGTTGTACTGGACCATCTTGACGAAGCGCTGGCCGTCGTCGCTGAGCAGCGCGGCGGCGCGCGCGGCCTCGGGCACATCGGCGGCGAGGCCGTCGCTGTCGAGCTGGCCGGCGTCCTCGGCGTCATCGTCGGTGTTGGCGACCGAGTCGGCGTTGGCCTTGAGCAGGCGCTTGTAGCCGGCCAGCATGGTGCTCGGCGCGCAGCCCTTCTGCTTGAGGCAGGCGGCGATCACGTCCTCCATGTCCTCCAGCGCGGCATCGCTGTCCTGGCGGCCGGTCGGGTCGGCGTTGCGGATCTTGACCAGGGCCGACTGATAGCGGGCTTCGGCCGACTGCATGCGCTGGCTCAGCGCGTCGACCGCGGCCTGATCGCGCTTGGACAGGGCCGCGGCTTGCGGCGAGAGGCTGCACAGCGCGAGCGCGGCGGCGAGCGGCGCGACCGCCGCACGGAAGCCGACCAGGGCGCGCGCGGCGCGGGCGGGACGTGAATATGCGGGCATGAGGCGTGCGGCAGGTCCTTTTTGCGGGGGGGCCAGGGTAACGGCGCGGGTCCGGGCCCGGCAAGGACCGTGACCGGACGCGGGTTTTCCAGGCCTTCCCGGCGGGTGGCGGGCGGACGCCCGAGCGGATGAGCGAGGTTCGACTGGCCGGCGCCAACGAAGTTCAGGCCGACAGCCGATTTTTCGCCCTCAAGCTCGCAAGCACGAGCGCCCCCCCCAAACCACACCGCCCTGCGATCAATCCAGAGCACCAAACACCTCCCGTCTTTCCGGCAAAAGCCGGAATCCACACTACGTATGCCTTTGCCCTCAGCTCCCCCCGCCGCCCCGAACTCGCCACAGGCAACCAGAGACCCGAAGGGCGGCGCACAGGAT
>NZ_LXSD01000069.1:0-762 GCF_017168095.1 Lysobacter enzymogenes
CTGCCGCCGCGATGGCGCTGCTGGCCTGGGCGGCGAGCGCCGGCGCCGCCGATTCCGACGGCGCGGTCACCGTGCTCAGCGCCACCGTCGCCGACCAGCGCATCGAGGGCGCGAGCGTGGAGCTGCGCCGCGACGGCCACGCCGCATTGGCCACGGCCAGCGACGCGCAAGGCCGCGCCGCGTTCGACCCGGACGCGCTGCGCGACCCGGACGCGCGCCTGAGCATCCGCAAGCCGGGCTACGCCGAACTGCTGGCGCAATGCCCCTGCGACGGCAAGCGCTATGCGCTGAGCCCGGCGCTGGCCACCCTCGACGGCCTGCGCGTGGTGCTGAGCTGGGACGCGCCCGGCGTGGACCTGGACGCGCACCTGAGCTACGCCGGCCACCATGTCTACTTCCAGCGTCCGCGCGGGCCCGAGGCGCTGCTCGACCTCGACGCCGCCGACCACCGCCGGCCGGAGACCGTCACCATCGCCCGCCGCCTGCCCGGCGCGACCTACACCTACGCCGTGCACGACTTCGGCCACCGCCAGCAGCCCGACGGCGATGCGCTGGCGCGCAGCGGCGCGCGGGTCTACGTCTATGTCGGCCAGACCCTGGTGCGCACCTACGCCGCCCCGGCGCAGCCCGGCAATGTGTGGACGGTGTTGCGCATCGACGGCGACGGCCGCATCGAGGAGATCGACCGCATCGCCGCCAGCCGCGCCAGCGCCGACGCGCTCGGCGCGGAGCTGGCGCGCGCGCCCGGCCAGGACGCGCCGG
>NZ_LXSD01000070.1:0-14736 GCF_017168095.1 Lysobacter enzymogenes
CGGCTCGGCCGGCTGGGCCTGCGCCGCCTTGGCCTGCGCCGCGCCGGCGCGGTCGGCGGCCGCATCCAGCGCGCGCACGCTCTCGACCAGATCGTTGAGCTGCGCCACCACCCGCCCGCCGACATCGGCCTCGCCCGCGCCCATCGCCTTGTTGCGCTGGAAATCGCGCTTGATCTGGGCCCAGCGCGCGGCCTGCTCCTCGCTGTGCACGCCGCGCAGCTCGCCGAGCTTGAGCAGGTTCTCCTCGGCGCCGGAGGTCAGCAACTGCGCCTCGCCTAAGTAATGATCGCCGATCAACTGCTGCAACTCGGCCGCGTTCATCACCGGCGAAATCTTCTCCGCCAGCTTGTTCATGTTGCGGTAGCTGCCCTGCAGCTTGAACGGCGGCTCGGTGCGGTAGGTCTCGGCCTGCGCGGCGCTGGCGATGTACTGCTGATTGACCCGGTAGACCACGTCGCGCACCTGCACCAGCCGTTCGAGCGTGGCGACGATCTCGTTGATCTCCGCGCCGCTGTAGGCGTGGCTGAGCTCGTTCGCCGAAAACGCTTTGCCCTGGGCCTTGTCGATCAGCTTGTACAGATCGCCCATCTCGCGCGTGGCCAGCGGCGCCAGCACCGGATTGGAGGTCAGGCTGTTCTCGATGTAGCTCAGCAGGAAGGCGTGCTCCATGCCGCCGAGCACGTCGCCGAGGTTGTAGATGTCGGCGCGGTTGGCGAGCATGTCCGGAATCTTGAACACCTCGCCCGACTCGGTGTACGGATTGCCGGCCATGACCACGCAGAACTTCTTGCCGCGCATGTCGTAGGTGCGGGTGCGGCCCTTCCACACGCCCTCGATGCGGCGGGTGCCGTCGCACAGCGAGATGAACTTCTGCAGGAACTCGGGATGGGTGTGCTGGATGTCGTCGACGTACAGCATCACGTTGTTGCCCATCTCCAGCGCCAGGTTGAGCTTCTCCAGCTCCTGGCGCGAGGTCGCGTCCGGCGCCTGGGCCGGGTCGAGCGAGCGCACCTCGTGGCCGAGCGCAGGGCCGTTGATCTTCATGAAGATCAGGCCCAGCCGGTGCGCCACGTATTCCATCAGCGTGGTTTTGCCGTAGCCCGGCGGCGAGATCATCATCAGCAGGCCCATCAGGTCCGAGCGCTTGCTCTCGCCGACGGTGCCCATCTGCTTGGCCAGGTTGTCGCCGATCACGCCCAGGTAGACGTCGTTGATGAGCTTGTTGCGCACGAACGAACTCAGCGGCCGCGGCTTGAACTCGTCCAGGCGCAGCGCGGCGCGTTCGCGCGCGACGATCTGCTGGCGCAGCGCCTGATAGGTCTGGAAGCCGGGCACGAACCGTTCGCGATGATGGCGCAGCCGCGCCGACCAGTCGTCCACGGCCAGGCGCATGCGGCCTTCGCGGATGCGCGGATGTTCGCCGAGCAGGCCCTGCAGGTCGGCGCCCAGCTCGGTCTCGCTGGTGGTCTTGGGGAAGTCGTCGTCGAGCAGCAGCAGCGCCGCGGCTTCCGCCGCGTAGGCCGCCTGCGCGGCCCGTTCCGGCGTGCGCGCCAGCGCGTCGAGCCAGTTCGCCGCCAGCGCCCAGCGCGCGGCCGGACGCTCGCGCAGCGATTCCAGCGCGGCGGCGAAGCCGTCCCACATCCGCGCCGCGTCGAGCTTCTCGCGCAAGGCCTTGAGCAGCTGCGCGGCGTAGCGGCTGAACACGAACCGCGGCTGCGGCGCCGAAAGTTCCAGCACCAGGTATTCGGCGGCGCGCGGGGTCAGCGCCGGATCCACCGGCATCGCCTGCGCCTGCGCCCAGGCCGCCATCGCCGCGGCGACTTCGCCGCGCAGCGCGGTCAAACCGTCGACGCTGGCGAACAGGCGCTGGATGTCGGCCGCGGTGCGCGCGCGCTCCGGCCACAGTGCCGGCTCGCCCTGCCCGCCCTGCAGCGACCAGAAGTACGCCGCCCACGCGCGCGCGGCCGGCTCGAAGCTGAGGCTGCCGGCGCTGTCGCGCAACGGCAGCAGCGCTTGCAGGATCAGCGCGGCATCGTGGTCGTGGATGCCCTTCTCGTAGCCTTCGCGGTAACGCGGCGCGGCGAAGTCGCGGATCGTGCGCGCCAGCGCGTCGGGCCGCGCAAGCTGTTCGCGCAGCAAGTCCATGCTGAGGTTCTCGCGCCCGGCTTCGGCGGCTTCGATCGCCAGTCCGGCCAGATACTCGCCGCGGTAGAGCTGCGGCGATTCGGAATCCATCGACACGCCCCAGTAGTCGCGCGCCGCGTCCAGGCCGGCATCGTCGATCGGCTCGAAGAAATCGGTGCCGGTCAGGTGCAGGTTCAACGCGTCGCCGCGCGGCATCAGGGTCAGGTCGAGTTCCTGGGTGTTGACGCTGAAGCGATGGCGCGGGCCGAGCTTGATGACCCCGCCGCCGTCCTCGAACAACTCGCTGCGGTCGCGCAGCGCACGCACGGCCTGGTCGCGCGCGCCCTTGAGCCGCGCCTCGACGTCGTCGGCCTTGACGTTGTCCTTGAGCGCGCGCAGGCGCTCGGCCAGCTCGCGCAGCTTGAGGATCAGCGCGTCGCCGGCGAAGAAGGCGTTGAGCTCGTCGCTGTCGGCGAAGCGCGCGGTGCGCCGGCTCAGGCCTTCGAGGATGCGGGTAGCGGCGTCCATGACCGCCTGCGCCTTGCGCTGGCGCTCGTCGAGCAAGGTCTGCTTGTGCGCCTCGAAGGTCTCCAGCAATTCCTCGCGCTTGCTGAGGATGTCGCCGAGGAAGGCCTCGTGTTCGCCGAACTGGCTTTCCAGTTCCTCCAGCTGCACCAGCAGGCGCGACAGCTGTTCGTCGGCCTTTTCCGGATCCTGCGCCAGCGCCAGCGCGCTGGCGATGCTCTGGCCGAACAGGGTGAACTGGGCGCCGAACTGGGCCACCGATTCGGCCGAGCCCAGCTGCTTGCGGCGCTGGTCGGCGCGCGCCTTGGCCTGGTTGAGGCGGGCGTAGATTTCCGAGATCGCCTCGACCACGCGCGTGCGCTGGGTGGCGTCGTCGACCTTCAGCGTCGCCATCAATCCCGACAGCATGTCCAGGTCGCCCGACATCTCCTGCAGCTGGGCCAGCGGTTCGGCCAGTTGCGTCACCGTGCCCGCGGCCTGCGCCTGCGCGTCCAGCGCCTTGAGCTTCTCGCCCAGCGGCGCCAGCGCCTTGTCGCCGGCCAGGAACGCGCCGGTGGCCGCGCCGATGCGCTCGTGCGCGGCGATCAACGCCTGCTCCATCGCGTCGATCTTGGCCACGTCGATGTAGCGGTAATCGCGGATGGTCAGCAGGTGCCCGCGCTGCGCGGTCAGGCCGTTGAGCGCATCGACGAAGGGCTGCACCTCGTTCCAATTGTCCGGCTGCAGGCTGTCGAACAAGGCCTTCTGCTTGCTCTGCGCCTCGCGCATGGCGCGCTCGGACTGGCTGCGGATGCCTTCGACCTTCTCGTACTCGTCCAGCACCGACTCGGCGGTGGCCGCGATCTCGCGCAGCAGCGGCGCCACATCGCCGCAATGGGGGTCGCTGAGCCAATGGTGGACGTCGAACAGGCGCCGGGTGTTCTGCGCCAACAACCCGTAGCGCTGCGCCGAAACCTCGGTGGCCTCGATCTCGCGGCTCAGGCTGATCAGCTCGGACATGCCGCGCACCAGCTCGGCGTTGCCGATCTTGCCCATGAAGGTGTTGCCGGCCGGCTGCTTCGCCGCGTACTCCTCGCTGGCGTACGGCGTCTGCCACACCTGCATCGGGTGCACGCGGGTCGGCTCGTCGCTTTCGGTCGCGAAGATCACCATGCGCCCGTCTTCCAGGCGCGCGTAGCCGTGGCCGAAGATCGGCGTCTGCAGGCGCCGCTCGATCAGGTTGTAGGTGAACATCGCGGTGCGGCCCTGTTCGGGCTCGTAGAACAGGTACATCACGTCCTCGCCGTTGGGCGAGCGGATGTTGCGCTTGTAGCGCATGCCGTCCATCGACTGGTCGAAGCGCTTGTGCTCGCCGTTCTGCAGGTAGTAACCGCCGGGGAAGATGATGCCGTGGTCTTCCGGCAGCTGGATGCAAGCCAGGCCGATCTCGTCCAGCCGCACCACCTTGCGGGTGAGCGTGTTGAACACCAGGTAGCGCCACTGCTCCTCGCGGTACGGCAGGATCTTGAGCAGGATCAGGCTGCCGACCTTGGCGAAATCGACCTGGGCGTCGTCCAGCGACTGGGTCTTGTCCTGCACCGGCTCGCGGTAGATGCCCTGGCCGTCCTCGGTGTTGTTCTCGACCTTGATCGTGAGATCGCCGCCGACGGTCTCGACGAACACGCTGTCGAGGATGTTCAGATGCGGATGGCGGCCGTTGACGACCATGTCGCGGCCGGCGCGGATCCACTCGAAGTCGTACGGCGCCGGCAGCGCGATGTCGCGCTCGCCGCGGTTGTCGATGTAGCGCACCTCGCCGTCGGGCGAGACCGACCAGCGGAACACGCGCAGGTCGGTGATGCGCTCGCCGATCTGGAACGCGGCCAGCAGCTTGCCGTCGCGCACGATCAGCTGGATCAGCCGGGTGTGCTTGTAGTACGCGTACAGCTCGCGGAAATCGTGGGCGAAGCTGTCGATGCCGAGGAAGCTGCCCTTGAGCTCGACCGGAGTGACATCGTAGCCCTCCGGCCCCTGCACCAGCTTGTACAGCGAGAACACGTCGGCGACCGTGGTCTCTTTCTTGAGCCCCATGAACACGTTGTAGCCGAACACGAGAAATTCGCCGACCTGGACGATGTCGCGCGCCACGCAGTTGTTCTCGGTGCGGATGCGGAAGCGCCCGACCACCTCCATCTGGCTGCTGCCGAACTCGGCCAGGCGCTGCTTGTTGAGCGCGTCGGCCAACGCGCGCAGCTTCTGGCCTTGTTCGCTCAGGCGCTTGCTCAGCACCTCGTAGGCGCCGCCCTGGGCGACGGCCTGATCGACTGCGCTGGTGTCGCCAGCAAGGGGTGCGCCCGCGGCCGCAGCCGCGGCGGGCTTGGTGTCCGCCATGTTCCGTCCTACCGATCGGGCCGGCGGCGCGAACGCGCGCCGCCGGCGTCACATCGATGCGCCGCCGTCGCGGCGGCGCATTCCTTGGCTATGCGCGCGCTCAGGAATCCAGCGCGGCGGCGCCGTCGGCCGCCTTGTCGCCGGCCGGCTTGGTCTCGGCCTTGGCCAGGATGCGCTGCAGCACGTCCTGCACGATCGGGCTCTTGCCGGCCACGCCCTCGATCGCCTTGCCGACCGACAGCGCCTTGGCGAAGGAATCGAAGAACGCGCCCTCGCCGCCGACGATGTCGATGTTGGCCTTGCTGAGCGCGGCCGACAGCACCTCGGACTGTTCCTTGGCGATTTCCTTGTTGGCCTCGATCCCGGCGATGGCCTGCTCGAAGTTCTTCTCCAGCTGCATGCGGAACTCTTCGTGCGCGCGCGCCTGATCGCTGAGCGAACCCAGCGCGCCGAACTTCTCGCCCAGGCCCTCGGCCTCGGCCTTGAACTTCTGCAGCAGCACTTCGGCTTCCGACAGGCCCAGGGCCTGGGTCGCCTTGGCCTTGGCCGAACCCAGCTGCTCCTCGCCGCGCGCCTGCGCGAACAGGTTCTCTTCCAGCACCTTGGCGTCGGACAGGCCCTGCTTCTGCCTGGCCTCGGCCTGCGCCTCGATCACCCGCGCCTGGGCCAGGCCCTTTTCCTGCTCGCCCTTGGCTTCCGCGCCCAGGGTCTCGGCGATCACGCGCGCCTTGGCCAGGCCTTCCCTCTCGGCCGCGGCCGCGGTGACTTCGCGCACCCGCGCATCGGCCAGGCCCGGCGCGGCGCGCTCGGCCTCGATGCCTTCGGCGAGCTTCTTCTTGGCCTCGGCGGTCTTGCCGGCGGCCTCGAACTCGGCCTGGGCCAGCGTGGTCATCTCCACCGCCTTGTGCCTGGACGCGGTCTCGTCGGCCTCGGCCTGCTTGACCTGGCGCACCAGCTCTTCCTCGGCCTGCGCCTGCGCGGCGAGCACGGCGACCTGCTTGGCGCGGTCGGCCTCGGACACCTGGCGCACTTCCTTGATCCGCTCTTCTTCCTGCGCCACGGTCTTCTCGACCGCGATGCGCTCGCGGATGACGTTGGCGATTTCCTTGCGCTGCTCTTCCAGCGCGCGCTCCTTCTCGATCCGGTTGAGCTCGACCTCGCGCTCGCGCGAGACCACTTCCAGATCCTTGGCGCGGGTGACCTTCTCGACCTCGATCACCACCGCGCGCTGGCGGTTCTGCTGCGCCACTTCGACCTCGCGCTGGCGGTTCTGCTCGCGGATGTCGATCTGCTCCTGCGCGGCGATGCGCGCCTGCTCGGCCTTGAGCCGCTCTTCTTCCTGGACCTTGGCGGTCTCGGCCTGCTCGCGCGCCTGGATGGTCTGGATCTCGCGCTTCTGCCGCGCCTCGGCGTCGGCCTGCTGGCGTTCCAGCGCCAGCATCGCCTCGCGGGTCTCGACGTTCTTCTTGGTGATCGCCAGCTGCTCGTTGCGCTCGAGCTCGTTGGTGATGACGTTCTGCGCCGCGGTCAGCTCGGTGATCTTGCGGATGCCCTCGGCGTCGAGGATGTTGGTCGGGTCCAGCGAGGCCTTCGGCGTCTGCTCCAGGTAGTCGATCGCCACGTCCTCGAGCACGTAGCCGTTGAGGTCGTTGCCGATCACCTCGATGATGCGGTCGCGGAACTCCTGGCGGTTCTCGAACAGCTTGACGAATTCGATCTGCTTGCCGACGGTCTTGAGCGCCTCGGAGAACTTGGCGTTGAACAGCTCGTTGACCGCGGTGCGGTCGGAGGCGCGGTCCACGCCGATGGCCTTGGCGACCTTGAGCACGTCCTGCTGGGTCTCGTTGACGCGCAGGTAGAAGGCGACGGTGATGTCGGCGCGCATGTTGTCGCGGCAGATCAACCCGTCCTTGGCCCGGCGGTCCACTTCCAGGGTGATCAGGGAGATCTTCATGAACTCCTTCTTGTAGATCACCGGATAGACCAGCGCGCCGGTGAAGTGCACCTTCG
Organism: Lysobacter enzymogenes; assembly: GCF_017168095.1. Taxonomy (GTDB): domain Bacteria; phylum Pseudomonadota; class Gammaproteobacteria; order Xanthomonadales; family Xanthomonadaceae; genus Lysobacter; species Lysobacter enzymogenes_D. Next base: position 7,030 of record NZ_LXSD01000070.1, read on the forward strand.
GCGTGGCGGACATGTCGTTGACGATCAAGGCCGTGCCCTGCGGCACCTTGATGTAGAAGGCCTTGAACATCAACAGCATGACGAAAATCATCAGTACGACGACGACGATGGCGGCGCCGACGATCATCAAGTTGCCCATTTGCATCTCCCTATGACACGACTGCATGTCGCGGCCGACAAGGCGGCGACGGTTCGTTGGCGGGCGGCCGGATTCAGCCGCCGCGGAATTCTTCTTCGCTGACCGCGCGGTAAGCGTTCTGGTCTTCGAGGTATTCGATCAGCACGACCCGGTCGCCGCGCTTGAAGCGCTGCGGGTCTTCGTCGCGGATCTGCAGGATCAGGCCGGCGCCGCCGTCTTCGACGCTGGCGGTGCCGGTGCCGCGGTTGACCGGGCTGCGGATGGTCGCGACCTGGCCGAGGATCGGCCGCGGCGGCCCGGGCTGCATCTTGCGCAACAGCGTGCGCAGCGGACGCAGCGCCAGCGCGGCGACCGGCAGCGACAGGCAGAAGTTGACGAAGATGATCAAGGCGCCCGCGGCGATGCGCAGCGGCGTGCCCGGCACCAGGCTCAGCAGGTAGACGTCGGCGTAATAGGTCAGGATCCAGCCGACCAGCACGATCACGCTGACCACCACGGTGATCGGGATGCCGCCCAGGCCCAGGCGCATCAGCGGATCGAAGATGCCGTGCTGCGGGTGGTGCGCGCCGTCGACCAGGGTGTGGTCGCCCAGGCCGTGCGCGCCGTGGCCGTGGCCGTCGCCGCCGATCCATCCGTCGATCATTTCGCCGCCGGCCAGCCCCACCGCCGACAGCAGCCAATAGCCCACGACCACGCCGAGCAGGACGGTGTAGAACGCCGTCGGCAACGTCAGGATCGTGCTGAAGAAATCGCCCATTCCGTTTCCCTCCCCCGCTTGCCGCATCGCCCGCGGCGCCTCCATGGAACCGGCCGACCCCATGTCGGCCGGCCGTATCGAGCCGGGCGCTCAGCCCGGCAGTTTCTGCCGCAACCGCGCCAGCACCGCTTCGGCGCCGGCCTCGTCGGCGATGATGCCGGCGTCGCGCAACTTGCGTTCCAGCGCGTCGCCGCTGTCGTGGCGCGCCAGTTCCGCCGCCGCCTCCATGCGCGCGCCGCGCTCGGCCTGCTTGAGCTTGATCCGGGCCAGCGAATCGACCGCGGTCTGCAGGCGGTTGTGCGGCCCGGCGTAGCGCTGCGCGACCGCGGCCTGCGCGCGCTGCATGCTTTCGGTGGCCTTGACCGTATCGAGCTGCTGCTTGAGCCGGCGGATGTTGCCTTCGGCCATCGCCACCGCGCGGCGCAGTTCGGCGACGCTGGCGGCGAGCTGGCCCAGATGCGCTTCGTCGTCGCCGCGCGCGGTTTCCAGCGCGGCGATCTTGTCGGCGACTTCGCGCGCCAGCGCGTCCTCGCCCGACTCCAGCGCCTTGATCGCATAGCCTTCGTATTCGGCGATCTTGTCGGCGCTGAGCGCCAGCGCGCGCTCGGCCAGGGTGTGGCGCGCGATCAGGTGCGCCAGCGATTCGCGCGACTGGCGCAGGTCGATGTCGCAGTCGCGGATTTCCTGGTCGAGGATGCGCAGCGCCTGACTGTCGGCCCAGGCCTCGCCGAGTTCCTGCGCGCCGGCGCGCACCGAGGTCAGCAGCTTGCTCCAGATGCCGTCGTGCTTGGCCATCACGCCGCCTCCAGCAACTGCGTCTCGTAGGCTTCGGTGGCCTTGATGACGTTGTCGGCCAGGGTTTCGATCTCGTAGATCACGTTCGACAGCGACGACGACGCGCTGAGCGCGCCGAACATCATGTACACCGCCTCGCCGTCGGCGAGGGTCTCGATGCCGATGGTCGACAGCGGGAACACCTTGTGGGTGCGCAGCACTTCCTCGTTGAAGGCGGCGGCGTCGCGCACGTGCGCGACCGGCCACAGCAGCGCCTCGACCACGATCTGCTCGCCGACCACGGCCACGAACAGCGGCAGGTCGCCGTAGTCGGCCATGACCAGGTGCAGGCTCGGCTCGGCGCCGTCGATCAGTTCGATCTGCGAGTCGCCGTAGACGAATTCCTCGAGCTGGCACAGCGCGTCGTACAGCCCCGTCGCGGTCCAGACCTTGCCGTCGTTCATGTCCCTCTCCACCTGTCCGCGCCCGGCCGCCGCACCGCGCGGCTGCCGCATCCGCTTTTCCACCGCCAGCAGTTCGTCGGCGAACTCGGGCAGCACCCACAGCTCTTTCTTGACCAGGCCTTTCTCGCGCAGTCGTTCGCGGTGGCGGCGCTGGTAGTAGGCGGAGGATCGGCGTTCCATGCGGACCAAGGTAAGTCATTACATGTGACACAGGCAAGATGTCACATGTGAGAGCCGACGAACGGCGGGGCGAGGCGGCCGGGCCGCCTTCGCTGGTGTCGGATCAGGGGTTTGGGGAGCGGCCGGGAGGGCTGCGTCGGTGCGGGCGGATGCGCGGTCGCGGCTTGCGCCGCTCCTGCCGGGGCTTCGGGCAGGAGCGGAGCGGCCGGAGCGGTCAGGCGATGCCGTGCTGCTGACGCGCTTGCGCGATGCGGCGCTGGACTTCGGGATCCAGCGGGCCGAGTTCGGCCTGCTTGAAGATGTTGCCGAGCACGCGCTTCTCGTCCTCGTCGATGGTGTCGTCGCGCAGGGCGAGGTCGAGCAGGTTCTGCAGTTCGGCGACGTCGAGGGTGCCGTCGTTGCTGAAGACCTGGATCGAGGCGAGGGCGATGACGAGGTGGCTCTTGGGCTGGGCCATGCTTGCAACTCCGTTGCGGATGATGAAGTCCCGGTGCGGCGGCCGTCGCGGCCGGCGCGTGATGGGATCGACTATAGCAAGGTCGGTGCGGGGTTCGCGGGGCGCGGCGGCGGCACGGCGTGGGAATGGGTTCGTCGTAGTTGTGTTGGCGCGGTCGCGGCTCGCGCCGCTCCTACAGGGGCTTCGGCCAGTTTCGTATCCGACTGTAGGAGCGGCGCAAGCCGCGACCGCGCCAAGACAACTACGACGAAACCTAACGCAACCCCGCACACCGCCCGCACAAAACAAAACGGGCCCGATGCTCGCGCATCGAACCCGTTCGTTCTCAAGCCGGCGCCGCGAGGCGCCCGGCTCGATCGGCGATCACCACACCACTTCGGCCATCGAGCAGTTCAAGCCCGAACCGATGCCCAGCAGCGCGACGCGGTTGCCCTTCTTCAGCCGGCCCATCTCGCGCAGCTTGCTCAGCACGATCGGCACCGAGGCCGGGCCGATGTTGCCGTGCTCGCCGAAGATGGTCATGACCTTGTTCGGGTCGATGCCGAAGGCCTTGAGGAAGGCCTGGGTGTGTGCGCGGCTGACCTGGTGGATGACGAATTCGTCGAGCTCTTCCACCGCCCAGCCGAGCGCGGCGCGCGCGGCGGTGAAGGTCTTCTGGCCGAGCTTGAGGCCTTCGATCATCAGCATGCGGCCGTCGGCGACCATGCGGTCGTGGTGCAGGTCGCCCACGCACAGGTGGTTCCATTCGGTGGCCGAACGGGTCACGCCGCCGCGGTAGCGCGGCGCGCCCGGCGCCAGTTCGGCGCGGGCCAGCACCATCGCGGCGGCGCCCGAACCCAGGGTCAGCGTCGCCATCTCGTCGCGCAGCTGCGCTTCGGTGACGTCGGCGCGCGAGAGGCGGTCCAGCGTCTTCTCGTAGGCCTTGTTCGCGGTCTCGCCGTCGACGACCAGGGCGTAGTCGATCTCGCCGCGCTCGATCATGCGGCCGGCGATGTCCATGCCGTTGATGAAGGCCAGGCAGGCGTTGGCGACGTCGAAGTTCTGGCAGTTCTCGCCCAGGCGCAGGTTGCCGGCGACGATCGATGCGGTCGACGGCTCCAGGTAATCGCGGCTCACCGAGGTGTTGACCAGCAGGCCGATGCGATCGGCGTCGACGCCGGCGTCGGCCAGCGCCTTGACCCCGGCCAACGTGGCCGCTTCGGAAGGCTTGACCTCGCCGTCCCACAGGCGGCGCTCGCGTACGCCGGCGATGTTCTGCAGCACGTCCACCTTGATGCCGAGGCGATCGAGCGTCGGCTTGAGCCGGGCGTTGATTTCCTCAGTGGACAGCTTTCGCGGCGCGTCGACATGGGCGAGGCCGGCGATGGCTACGTGTTGGAACAGCATGGGCGCGAACCCTTGGCAGGCGAAAAGTGCGACAGGTTAGCGCCTTCGTGCCCCCTATGCACCAGCAAAGCTCACGCCTGAGCCCCGACCTGAACCAAGTCGAAAGGGTTATTTTTCTTTTTATTCAGTGGCTTACAGCGGTTTTTGCACCGCAAAAAAGCCGTACGCCGGCGTTTGGATTTGCGCTCAACCGCCGATCGGGAAGGTCTGGGCGCTGCCCGAAGCCGGGTTTTGCGCGGCCGGGGCGGCCGTGTGCGGGGCGTTGGCGCCGCAGCGGAACGCGGCGAAGCGCTGCGCGCCCTCGGCCGGCGGGGCCAGCGGCTGAATGGTGTCGGCCTGCAGCGCGGGCGCTTCGTTGCGCGCCAGGGTTTCCAGTTCCTCGCGCACGCGCAGTTCGTTGCGCTCGTAGAAGGCGATGTTGTGCTTGACCGCGACCTGCACTTCGCCGCGCTTCTCGCAGCCGGGCGCCGCGCCGGGGGACAGCACGCGCACCGCCTGCGCGCCCGGGGCCATGTTGACCCAGGTGCAGGCCGAGACGCTCAGAGCCAGGAACACGATTGCCGGTGCGCGCATGCGGAACCTCGATGAGTGCGGTTGGAACCGGGCGGCATTGTCGCCGGAAACGGCTGAGCGCGATAGGAACAGCGCGACAGGAACGCGGCGGCCGCAGCAACAAGACGGGCCGCCCCTGCGGACGGCCCGTCGATGCCACGCTCATTCGAAGGCGACGCGGCGACGCCGTCGCCGCGGCCGCGCTCAGCGCACCGGCTTGCCGTCGCTGTCGATCACCTTGACCTCGCCCAGGCCGAGCGCGCGCACCGGCTGCTCGATCTTGGACAGGTCGCCGACCACCACCCAGGTCAGCGCGGCCGGGTCGAGGGTCTTGGCCGCGGCCTGCGCCAGCGCCGGCGTCATCGCCTCGTTGCGCGCCTTGTACTGCAGGATGTAATCGGCCGGGCGGCCGTAACGCAGGTCGGCGCCGACCTGGCCGAGCAGCGCGTCGCCGGTTTCGTAGGCGCCCGGCAGGCTCAGCGTGTTGGCGGCGCGGACCTTGGCCACTTCGGCCTCGCTGATCGGCTTGCTGCCGCTGCTGAAGGCTTCGATCTCGCGCTTGAGCTCGGCCAGCGATTCGACCGTCTTGTCCGCCTGCACCGCCGCCTGGGCGATCCACGGACGCTGGCCGAGCGCGTTGCCCGAGCCGCTGTAGGAACCGTAGGCCCAGTGCTTGTCCTCGCGCAGGTTCATGTTGAGGCGCGAGCTGAACTCGCCGCCGAGCACGCCGTTGGCGAAGTCGAAATCGACCGTGCTCTTGTCGCCGGTCGGCGCGATCAGCTCGCCGACGTAGAGGTTGGACTGGATCGCGCCGGGCTGGTCGACCAGGAACACCCGCGGCGCCTTCGGCCGCGCCACCGCGGCCAAGGCCGGCAGCGCCGGCGCGTCGGCCGCGCCCTTCCAGTCGCCGAAGCGCTGCTCCAGCAGCGGCACGATCTGCTTGAGCGTGGTGTCGCCGACCACGATGACGCGGGCGCGCTGCGGCTGCAGCCAGTCGCGGTGGAAGGCGACCAGGTCGTCGCGCTGGATCGAGCCGATCGAGGCCTCGGTGCCGGTGCCGGTGAACGGAATCGCATACGCGTGGCCGGCGCCGTACAGCAGCGGCGGCAGCACCCGCAGCGCCGCGGTCTGCGGGCGCGCCTTCTCCTGCTTGATCCCGGCCAGCCACTGCGCGCGCACGCGGGCGATCTCGCTGTCTTCGAAGCGCGGGCGGCGCACGGTGTCGGCGAACAGGTCCAGCGAGGGTTCGAGCTTGTCGCTCAGCGCCGACAGGGCGACGCTGGCGCCGTCCAGGCTGGCGCCGCTGCTGAGCTCGGCGCCCAGCGATTCCTTGCGCGCCGACAACTGCAGCGCGCCGTAATCGCCGGCGCCCTCGTCGAGCATGGCCATGGCGAAGCTGGCGGTGCCGATCTTGCGGCCCAGGTCGGCGCTGAAGCCGCCGGGGAATTCCATCTGCAGCTGCACCACCGGGGTTTCGTGGCGCTCGATCAGCACCACCTGCATGCCGTTGCCGAGCGTCGCGGTCTGCCGCTGCGGGAACTTCAATGCCGGGAAGCTCGTGGTCTTCGGCACGCCGAGGCTGCGGTCGACCTCGGACTTGACCGTCTTGAAGCGCGGATCCGGCGCCGGCAGCGCCGCGGGCGCGGCGGCCGGCGCGGCGCGCGCGGTTTCCGGCAGCGCCGAGGCCGGCTTGTCGCCGGGCACCACGACGATGGTGTGCGAGCCCTTGCCCAGCCACTTGCGCCCGGCCGCCTGCACGCTGGCGATGCTGGCCTTGTCGAGGTCGGCCAGTTCGTCGCGGTAGCAATCGGGCTTGCCCAGGAACACCGCGCAGCGCGCGAGCACGTCGGACTTGCCGCCGAAGCCGCCGATGCGCTCGATCCCGCGCACGAACTCGGCGCGGCTGGCGGTCTTGGCCCGGTCCAGTTCTTCCGCGCTCGGGCCCTGCGCGATCAGGCGCGCGATTTCCTCGTCGATGGCCGCGCGCACTTTGGCCGGGTCCACGCCCTGCTTGACGTTGGCGACCACGACCAGGGTGCCGCTGATCTCGGCGTCGTTGATCGAGACGCTGGCGCTGTCGGCGATGCGGTCGCGGTGGACCAGGCGCTCGTCCAGGCGCGAAGCGGCGCTGCCGCCGAGCACCTGCGCGAACAGGCCCAGGTCGGTGCCGTCGGCGGCGCCGAACTGGGCGACCGGCCAGGCGCGGTACACGCGCGCCTGCGGCACGCGGTCGCCGATGGTCTCCTCGGTGTCGCGCTCGCGCTTGGGGATGCGCGTGGCCATGTCCTTGAGCGTGGCGGTGGCCGGAATGTCGCCGAAATAGCGCAGCGCCTTTTCCTTGGCGGTGGCCGCGTCGATGTCGCCGGCCAGCACCAGCACCGCGTTGTTGGGGCCGTACCAGCTGCGGAACCAGGTCTTGACGTCGTCCAGCGAGGCCGCGTCGAGGTCGGCCATCGAGCCGATGGTCGACCAGCTGTACGGGTGGTCGGCCGGATACAGCGCTTCGTAGAGCTTGCTGCTGATGCGGCGGCCGTAGGGCTGGTTCTCGCCCTGGCGCTTCTCGTTCTGGACCACGCCGCGCTGCTCGTCCAGGGTCTTTTGGTCGATCGCGCCGAGCAGGTGGCCCATGCGGTCGGATTCCATCCACAGCGCCATGTCCAGCGCGGTGGTCGGGACGTTCTGGAAGTAATTGGTGCGGTCGACGTTGGTGGTGCCGTTCTGGTCGGTGGCGCCGACCAGCTCGAACGGGCCGAAGAATTCGTCGCGGTGGTTTTCCGAGCCCTGGAACATCAGGTGCTCGAACAGATGGGCGAAGCCGGTGCGGCCGGGCTGCTCGTTCTTGCTGCCGACGTGGTACCAGACGTTGACCGCGACGATCGGCGCCTTGCGGTCGGTGTGCACGATCACCCGCAGGCCGTTGGGCAGGGTGAACTCCTCGTAGGCGATGCCGACCGCGGCGGCGGGCCGGGCGGCGGCAGCGGCCGGCGCGGCCAGGACC
>NZ_LXSD01000071.1:0-14444 GCF_017168095.1 Lysobacter enzymogenes
CGCCACCCGATGCGCCGCCGCCGCCACGGTTCGCGGCGCGTCCCGCCGCACCCACCCGCCGTCGCGCCGGACGCGGCGGCGCACGTCTGCCGATGCCCATGCGCGCGAACGGTCCGTCCTCGTCCCTGCTGCTCTCGTCCCTGCTGTTCGCTGGCGCCGCGCTGCACGCGCCCGCCGTCGCCGCGCAGGGCCGCGAAGCCTGCACCAACGGCCACACCCGCCTGCCGCCCACGGTCAACCTGCGCGTGGACAACGACTTGTTCGGCGGCCAGGACCAGGGCTACAGCAACGGCGTGCAGCTGACCCTGGTGTCGCCGAACCTGGCCGACTACACCGACGACCCGTGCATTCCGCGCCTGGCGCGCTGGATCAACCGCCATCTCGACGCGCTGCAACCGCCGCAAGGCTATGAACAGCGCAACATGATCGCGACCTTCGCCCAGGGCATCTTCACCCCCACCGACTACAGCCGCCGCGACCTGATCCGCGACGACCGCCCCTACGCCGGCGCGCTGCTCGCCGGCCTGGGCTACAACGCGCGTACCGGCGACCGCCTGCGCACCACGCAGTTGCAGTTCGGCATCGTCGGCCCTTCGGCGCTGGGCAAGCAGGTGCAGAACGCGGTGCACCGCGCGCTCGGCGACCAGACCTTCGAAGGCTGGGACAACCAACTGCACGACGAGCCGGTGTTCCGCATCGTCCACGAGCGCATGCGCCGCTTCGCGCCGGAAGATGCGGCCGAGCGCCGCTGGGGCTGGGACGCGGTCGGCCACTACGGCGGCAGCTTCGGCAATCTCGCCACCTACGCCAATGCCGGCATGGAAGTGCGCTTCGGCCTGCGCCTGCCCGACGACTTCGGCAGCACCCCGCTGCGCCCGGCCGGCGAGAACACTGCGCCGACCAAGCATTACAACACCGGCGACCGGCCGTTCGCCGCGCACCTGTTCCTGACCAGCGACGTGCGCTGGGTGCTGCGCGACATCACCCTGGACGGCAACACCTTCCGCAGCAGCCACAGCGTCGACAAGCGCCCGTTCGTGGCCGAGGTCGGCTACGGCGTGGCGCTGATGCGCGGGCGCTGGAAGTTCGCGTTCGCGCGCTATCACAGCACGCGCGAGTTCGAAGGGCAGAAGCAGACGCCGGTGTTCGGCAGCGTGACCGTCAGCCGGGCGTTTTAAAAGGGACGGTCCCGGGCTATGGAAAAGCATCGGGCCTGAAGGCCCTCCCACAAGAGCGGCCGCGCCGCGCTTTTGCAGGAGGGCCTTCAGGCCCGATGCTCTTGTGCCCGCCGCGGCCTCACTCCAAGGTGATCCCGGCCGCCGCCGGACTGCGATCCTTGAGCCCTTCGCTGGCCTGCGCCCACCACGCGGCGTGCTCGGGACTGGCCAGATAATCGGCGTACCCCACCGCCGCGGCGTCGTCGAGCCGGTAGTCCGCGCGGCCCTGCGCCAGCATCGCGCTCATCGCCCGCAGCAACGGCAACTGCGCCACCAGGTGTTCGACGAACAGGAACTGCCCGGCCTGGTTCACTTCCAGGAAATGCGCCTGGCCGTCGCCGTCCACGGCGAGGTCGATGCAGCCGAACGCCAGCCCCAGCTCGCGCATCAGCGCGCGCAGCTTGTCCTCGTCGGCGCCGGACAATTCGCCCGGCTCGGCCTGCAGACCCTGCACGGCCTGGCGCACGCGCCAGTCGACGAAGCCGTCGCGCTGCTGCGAGCGCAGCCGCGCCGGGAAAAAGCGTTCGCCGATCGCCGTCACCCGCAGGTCGCAGCGCTTGTCGACGTAGGCCTGATAGATGCCTGGGCATTGCCGCAGGCTGGCGTCGTCGTCGAGCATGGCCGGCTCGACGATGCGCGCATAGGTGCTGAACATGCGTCCGCTGTCGGCGTCCTGCCAGGTGTGGGTGAGGAACGGCTTGTAGACCACGCGGTCATGGCGGCGCACGAAGGCGCGGATTTCGGCGGGGTCGTGCGAGACCAGGGTGGCCGGAAAGCGCAGCCCGCAGCGGTGCGCGGCGCGCAGTTGCAGCAGCTTGTTCTCCGCCGCGGCCGCGGCGGCGGGACGGTTGATCCACAGCCGCGCGCCGCCTTCGTCGGCCAGCGCGTGGACATTGCGCAGGAACCGGCCCCATTCGCCGCGCAGGAACGGCGCGTCGCCGGGATGGGCGTGGGCGAAGGTGTCGGGATCGCGCGGGCGCCGGTACCAGACCGCGCCGATGCCGGCGGCGTCGAGCGCGCCGCTCATGCGCAGGCCGTTTTCGCTGTCGCAGTGCAGCGACATCGGCGCCAGCGCCGGGTCGGCGAGCGAGCCGCACCACAACGCGTCGACGCCATTCGCGCGCAGCGCCCAGCGCACGGCGGCGGCGTGGATGTCGTGGGGCAGGGCGGACAGGATCAGCGGACGTGTGGGCATTGCGGTCGGCGACAACGCGGTGCGAGAAGAAAGGGCGGGCCAATAGGCCACAAGTCAGGCACGCCCCCGCGAAGGGGCGTGCCTGGGGCCGGGCGCTAGCGGGCTGTGCGCGCGTGGCGTGCGCTGCCCGCCGGCGCGTGCCGGCGGTGCGGCCTCAGACGAGGTCCGGATCGCCCGGGTCGTCGCCGTTCGGGCCGGTGGCGTGGGTGGTGTCGCCCTTGCCGCCGGAGATCGCAGCGATCTCCTCGACGGTCAGTTCGCGCGCGGCGATGCGCGCGAGCGGGCGGGCGAGGTCGTTCTGAGGCTGGTTCACGTCGTGCTTGCTCATGAAAGTCTCCTTAGAAACGCGGGGTGCCGGAAAGAGAAGGCCGTTCCGGCGTCGGCACGAACGAGGGTGGCGCCGGGGCGTCGCCCGGGTCGCGATGGCGGCGATCGCTGGCGTCGGCAGGCGCATGCGGCGCCTGCGGCGTGTTCGGGTACTGCTCGGCCGAGCCGCCGCGCAGCGCGACCACGCGCTGGGCGCTGCGGATGGTGTCGGGGCGGTGGGCGATGACGATGCGGGTGATGCGCAGCGCGGCGATCTCGCGGTTGATCTCGTGCTCGCGGGCCACGTCGAGATGGCTGGTGGCCTCGTCCAGCAGCAGGATCCGCGGCTGCCGGTACAGCGCGCGCGCCAGCAGCACGCGCTGCTTCTGCCCGCCCGACAGCGACTGGCCGAGATCGCCGACCAGGGTTTCGTAGCCCATCGCCATCGCCGCGATGTCGTCGTGGATGCGCGCGGCGCGCGCCGCCGCCTGGATGCGTTCGAAGTCGGCCTGCGGATCGAAGAAGGCGATGTTCTCGGCGACCGAGCCGGCGAACAGCGCGTCCTCCTGCATCACCGCGCCGAACAGTTCGCGATAGGCGCTCAGGCCGTAGCGGTGGATGTCCACGCCGCCGATCAGGATGCGGCCTTCGTCGGGGCGCAGCAGCCCCAGCAGCAGCTTGGCCAGGGTGGTCTTGCCGCAGCCGGAGGGGCCGACGATGGCGACCGACTCGCCGGCTTCGACGCTGAAGCTGCAGTCGCGCAGGATCCACGGCTCGTCCTCGCCGTAGCGGAAGCCGATGCCTTGCACCTCGATGCGCGGGTCCGGCGCCGGCCCGGCGTAGTCGCCGTGCAGGTCCGCCTCCGGCGGATGCAGGGCGATGTCGCCGATGCGCTGGGCGTGCAGGCCGAGCAGGCGCAGGTCGACCAGCTTGTCGATCAGGCTGGCGGTGCGCGTGGCGAACAGATCGGCGTAGGCGACGAACACCACCAGCATGCCGGCGCTGAAGCGGCCCTGCAGCGCCAGCCACGCGCACAGCCAGATCAGCAGCACGCGCTGGCCGCCGGACACCAGCCTGGCCAGCGCCGAGAACACCGCGTTGGTGCGGCCGATCGCGGCGTCGCGGCGGGCGACCTCGATCGCGGCGTTGGCCACGCGCGCGCGGCGCTCGTCGATGCGGTTGCCGAGCTTGATCGTCTGCGCGCCCTGGATCGATTCGATCAGCAGGCCGTGCTGCTGCGCGGCCTGGACCAGTTGTTCCTCCTTGAGCCGGCGCAGCCGCCGCAGCGCGGCCCAGCGCAGGCCGGCGTAGAGGCAGAAGCCGGCCAGCACCAGCGCGGTCAGCGGCGGGCTGTAGAACAGCAGCAGCGCCAGCACCAGCGCCGCGGTGAGCCCGTCGAGCAGGCTTTCGACGAAGCTGGCGCTGAGCGTGAGCTGGATCGCCTGGACCGAGACGAAGCGCGACATCACCCCGCCGACGTGGCGTTTTTCGAAGAATTCCAGCGGCAGCCGCATCAGGTGGCCGAACAGGTTGGCCAGCCATTGCGAGTTGAGCGCGGCGCCGAGGTCGGCGACCAGCCAGCCGCGCATCGCCGCCAGCGCGGCCTGCATCGCCACCGCCGCCAGGAAGCCCAGGCCGAGCAGGTGCAGCAGTTCGACGTCGGCCGAGACCAGCACGCGGTCGAGCACCCATTGCATCGCCAGCGGGAGCAGCAGGGTGAACAGCTCCAGCGCCAGCGCCAGGACCAGCAACTGGGCGCCGGCGCGGTGCAGGCCGTCGATGCGGCCGGCCAGCGCGCGCACGCTCAGGCGCTGGCGTTCGCGCATCGGCGCGAAGTCGGCGCGCGGGCTCAGTTCGACCGCGATGCCGGTGAAATGGCGGCCGAACTCGGCCAGCGTCAGCGCGGTCGCGCCGAGCGCGGGATCGTGGATCTCGGCGCGGCCGCGCCGGATGCGCTTGAGCACGACGAAATGATTGAGGTCCCAGTGCAGCACGCACGGCAGCCGCAGCTGCGCCAGCGCCTCGGGCTCGGCGCGCAGCGCGCGCGCGTCCAGGCCGAGCGCGCCGGCGGTCTGCAGCAGCCGCGCCAGGGTGGCGCCGCGCGGCGATACCGGAAAGCGCCGGCGCAGGCTGGCCAGGTCGGTGTCGTGGCCGTGATGGATCGCGATCATCGCCAGGCACGCCAGCCCGCATTCGGCCAGTTCGGCCTGTTGCAGCACCGGCAACGGGCGGCGCCGGCTCACCGCGATACTCCCGCGGTGCGCACGGGCGCATCGTCGCGTCCGGCTTGCAGCGGCGCGAGCAGGTACTCGTACAGGCGCCGGCGCTCGAGCCGCAGTTCGGCGTCCACGCGCATCTGCGCTTGCAGCGGCCGCGCGCCGATCCGCTGGCGCTCCAGCGCGACCAGCACCCGCCACGCCGGCGCGTCCGCCGCCAGGCCGGTGCGGGCGCGGATTTCCTCGGCCGACAGCGCGCCGCGCGCGACCGCGACGACCTTGCCGCGCTGCACGCCGTAGCGCTGGTACGGAAACCCGGCATAACGCATCGCCACCGGCGTGCCCGGCGCGACCAGGCCGACGACGCGGTCGGATACCCACAGTTCGGCCTGCATCGGCGCGTGCAACGGCGCCAGCGACAGCAGGCGCTGGCCGGCGGCGACGCTCTGGCCCGGCACCGCGGCCACCGCGACCGCGCGGCCGTCGCGGGGCGCGCGCACGGCGATGCGCCGGCGGCCTTCGTTGCGGGCGTCGTCCTGGGCGATGTCGGCCAGTTCGCGTTCGATCCGGTGGCGCTGGCGTTCGTTGTCGCGCGGTTGCTCGGCCAGCGCGGCGCGCGCGTCGGCCAGTTCGCGTTCGGCGTCCAGGCGTTCGCGGCGCGCGTCCTGAACCCGCGCCTCGGCGTCGATGCGCGCGGTTTCGTACTGCTGCCACTGCACTTCGCTGAGCAGTTTGTCGCCGCGCAGCGGCCGCACCCGCGCCGACAGCGTGCGCGCCTGCGCGGCCTGCTGCTCGCGCAGCGCGAGTTGCGCCTGGGCGAGGGCGATGCGGCGCTGCGCGGCGTCGATGCGCTCGCGCCATTGCTCGCTTCGCTGCGCATTGCCCTGCTCCAGCGCACTGCGGTCGGCGAGCAGGCGCGCGCGCTGCGCCGACAATTCTGCGCCGACCGCCGCGCCGACGCCGCCGCGCAGCGCGGGGCTGTCGAGTTCGGGCGAAATCTCCAGCAGGATCTGCCCGCGCCGCACGCGCTCGCCTTCGTTGACCGGGCTGCGCAGCAAGGTGCCGGCGGCCGGCGCCGCCAGCGCCAGCACGCCGCCGCGCGGCTGCAACTGGCCGTACGCCGGTTCGCTGCGGGTGTAGTGGCCGAACCACAGCAGCGCGGCCAGCGCGAGCGAGGCGAACGCGGCCAGCGCCGCCATCGCCGTGCCCATGCGCGACAGCGGCAGGCGGATGCGGCCGAGCCAGCGTTGCCGGCGCGCGTCGAGCGCTTGTTCGCGGAACAGGCCGTCCACGCCGGTCTCAGCGGCGCGCGGCCGGCGCGCGGCGCGGCGGCGTAATGGTTACGGTCGATGCGACGGTCATGGCGAACGCGATGCGCGAACTCCCGGCGACAGCGAAACGGCCGTTGAGTGTGGCGTGGGTCCGTCGCGGTGGCTACGACGCGGGACGCAACGCGGATCACGGTTCGCGACACAGATGACAGGCGTCAGGTCGCCTGCGCCGCGTTCATGCGCAAGCCGCTTGCGGCCTGTCGCGTCCGTTCGCAGACGTCAGCGCGCGTTGCCGCAATCCGGCCGCCGCAGGCGCGGCCACGCGCCGATGGTCAACGCGCGCAGCAACCATTCCAGCGGGCCGTAGGCGAAGCGGCGCAGCCACCAGCGGCTGAGCCACAGTTGTGCGGCGAACACGGCCAGCGCGATCGCCACCGCCTGCGCTGGCGTCGCTCGTCCCATCGCGCTCCAGCCGTAGCCGGTGAACACGAACGCGAGCGCCGCCGATTGCAGCAGGTAGTTGGACAAGGCCATGCGTCCGGCCGGCGCCAGCCGCTCGGCCAGCCGCGCGCCGCCGCGCGCGAGCCACGGCAGCGCGCAGGCGGCGTAGGCCAGGCTCAACAGCGGCGCGGTCAGCAGGCTCAGCGCGAGCACCCACAGTTGCACCGCGTCCGACACCGGCCACAGCGCGTTCGCGCCCAGCGCCAGCGCGGCGGGCACGCCGATGGCGAAACCGGCGAGGCGCAGGCGCCGCAGCAGCGGCCGGTAGTCGTCCAGGCGCGCGGCGATTCCGCGTCGGCCCGCGATCATGCCGTAGAGGAACATCGCCAGCGCGCACGGCGCCTGCAACAGCAGCAGGATCGGCCAGGTGCCGCCGATCTCGTGCCAGCGCGCGGCCAGCACCTGCGCCGGCGCGCCGGTGAAACCTCGCAGGAGGGTCTGCGCTTGGATTGCGGCGGCGGCCGGCTCGGCGAACGCCTGCGGTCGCATCCACGCCGCTACGCCCAATCCCGCCCAGCCGAGCGCGGTGGCAAGGATCAGCGTGTGCGCGATGCGCAGTTGCGTTCGCTCGCCGGCGCCGCTCAACGCCAGCAACGCCGCGCCCATCAGCGCGTAGGTGGTGAGGATATCGCCGTGGAACAGCAACACCGCGTGCAGCGCGCCGACCGCCCACAGGCCCAGCAGGCGTCGGCCCATGCGCGGCGCGAACGCTTCGCCGGCGCGCGCGGCGGCGTCCTGTTGCAGGCTGAAGCTGTAGCCGAACAGAAACGAAAACAACAGGTAGAACTTCATCTCGAACACCGCCGTCACCAGCGCCTCGACCGCGCGGTCGAGCGGATCGGCGTGGACCGGGTCCGGGCCCAGCCCCCACCACGGCGAGGCGAACACGCCGATGTTGACCAGCATGATGCCGAGCAGGGACAGGCCGCGCAGCGCGTCGAGCTGTTCGATGCGCGCGTCGCTGCGCACATCGGTGCGTTGAGGGGCGGGCATGGGCGCAGGTCCGGTCGGGGAGGACGCATGCTGAGCGCCGCTTGCGCGTACGGCATCGG
Source organism: Lysobacter enzymogenes (assembly GCF_017168095.1). Classification (GTDB taxonomy): domain Bacteria; phylum Pseudomonadota; class Gammaproteobacteria; order Xanthomonadales; family Xanthomonadaceae; genus Lysobacter; species Lysobacter enzymogenes_D. The sequence continues at coordinate 7,759 of NZ_LXSD01000071.1, forward strand.
GCCGCGGACGGGCCGGATCCCGGCCGTTTGGCGGATCAAATCAGCGCAGAAACTGGAATACTGGCGGCATGAACGAAACCGCCGCCCGCCCGAATCCGGCCGCACGCGCGCCGACCCGGCGCTGGTGGAGCGGGCTGTTCTGGAAATGCCTGCTGTCGATGCTGGTCGCGTGCTGGATCAGCACCGGCCTGTTGTCGCTGCTGGCGGTGTATCTGCTGCGCCAGGACCTGCGCACCGATCTGGCGCCGCAGGTGCTGGAAGCGGCGATCCAGCGCGAACTCCAGCGCGTGGGGCCGTTGCCGGATCTGGCGACGCTGCCGCCGGCGCAGTGCCAGGCGCTGCTGCAAGGCCTGCTGGTGCGCGTGGTCGGCATGGACACGCCGCAATGGATGTATTCCTACAGCTACGCCGGCGGGCCCAACGAAGGCCGCATCGCGATCCGTTACCTCGACCGCAACGGCCGCGCTTGCATGTATCCGCCGCAGCCCGGCGCGCCGCTGGCGAAGGCGCTGGCGCAGGCCGGGCAGCAGGCCGCCGCCGACGGCGTCGCCGCGACCCGGCGGCTGGAGCGCGAAGGCGACTGGATCAGCGTGGCGGCGGTGCCGCTGGCGGCGACGCCGGGCGCGAGCCTCGGCGTCGGCCAGCATCCGGGCGGCTCGGTCGCGACCTTCATGCGCATGACCCTGGGCGACGTGGTCGGGCTGGCGATCTATCTGATCGTGATCAGCGCGATGGCGTCGGTGGCGGTGGCGACCTTGCTGACCCAGCGCCTGCGCCACGCCGAACAGATCGCCGACGCCTGGGCCGAAGGCGATCTGGACACCCGCATCCACGATCGCGGCCACGACGAATTCGGCCGCCTGGCGCAACGCTTCGACCGCATGGCCGACGCGCTCGGCGAGGTCATCCAGGTGCGCCAGCGGCTGGCGGTGTCGGAAGAACGCAACCGGCTGGCGCGCGATCTGCACGACACCGCCAAGCAGCGCAGCTTCGCCCTGGGCTTGCAGTTGAGCGTGCTCGACCACCTCAACGGCCGCGACGGCGAGAGCGGCCGCGATCCGCGCCAGGGCGCGCTGATCAAGGCCGCGCTCGGCCTGACCGGGCAGTTGCAGCGCGATCTGGCCGACGTGATCCAGCGTTTCAGCGCGCCGACCGTGGCCGAGCAAGGGCTGCGCAAGGCGCTGGAAGACACGTACTCGCATCTGCTCGGCGGCAGCGGCATCGAATGGCGCTTGCTGCTGGACGGCGTGGCCGAGCGCGGCGTCGGCGCGCATCCGCAGCACGCCGGGCAGCTGCTGCTGATCGCCACCGAGGCCGCGGCCAACAGCCTGCGCCACAGCGGCGCCAAGCGCATCGAGGTGGTGCTCAACAGCGCCGGCGACCGCTACGGCTGGACCATCCAGGACGACGGCTGCGGTTTTTCCATCGACGAACACGAAACCACCGGCATGGGCCTGGGCAACATGCGCATGCGCGCGCGCACCCTGCCGGGCGGGCGCTTCCGCATCGCCAGTTCCGCCAGCGGCACGGTGGTGACGGTGTCGTTCACTCTGCCCGAGCCGCAAGGAGATTCCGCATGAGCACCTCGGTCCTGCTGGTCGACGACCACGAAGTGGTGCGCAAGGGCATCCGCAGCCTGTTGATGCTGACCGACGATTTCGAAGTGATCGGCGAGGCCGCCGGCGGCGCCGAGGCGATCGCGCTGGCGCGCGACCTGGCCCCGGACCTGATCGTGATCGACCTGATGATGCCGGATGTGGACGGCGTGCAGGCGATCCGCGCGATCAAGACCCTCAGCCCGCGCAGCGCGATCGCGGTGCTGACCTCGACCGACCAGGACGACCTCGCGTTCGCCGCGATCGAGGCCGGCGCGCAGTCGCTGCTGTTCAAGAGCATGCTCGGCGACGAACTGCTGGCGACGCTGCGCCGGATCGCCGGCGGCGAGGCGGTGATCCATCCCTTCGTCGCCCAGCGCATCCTCAAGGCGGTGCGGCGCAAGCGCGAACCGCGCGAGGATCCGTTCGCCTGCCTGACCGAGCGCGAGCTGGACGTGCTGCGCAAGCTCGCCGAAGGCGGCAGCAACGCGCGCATCGCCGCCGCGCTCAACATCGGCGAGAAGACGGTCAAGTCGCACCTGGGCAACGTGCTGGCCAAGCTGCACCTGGCCGACCGCACCGAAGCGGTGGCCTTCGCCTGGCGCCGTGGCCTGATGGCCGGCGAGCGCGACGACGACTGAGCCCGCGACGGTTCGCATCCCCTTGTAGGAGCGGCGCGAGCCGCGACCGCGACAACGCAACCATTGCGCCAGTTGCGGCGCAGTTGGGTTATCGCGGTCGCGGCTCGCGCCGCTCCTACAGGGGGCGTGCGTTACAACAAAGCGGCGAAAAAAACGCCGGCGCTTTGCCGAGTTCGATCTTTCATGTGTCGTTGGTCATGCCTCAATCCGCAAAACTGCGGGTAGGGAGGCGATCTTTCCGTTGCGTTACTGATTATCAGAGGCCGCCCTAGCGGCCCGTTTCGTCTGCGATGCCCACGCGCATCCGCCATTGACCGACGGCGTCCGCCAGGACGTCTTCCACATGACAGGGGTTCATCAAGAAGATGCAAGGCTCTCACCGCGCACTGACGCGCACCAAGGTTTTGTCCCGCCGCCCCCATTCGCGCTCGCTGCTGTGCCTGGCCGTCGCCTGCGGCCTGCTGGCCGCCGCCGGCGCCGCTTCGGCGCAGAGCGTCAACGGCCAGGCCGGCAATCCCGACAGCTGGCACAGCGAGGAATTCGACGCCGATTGGGGCCTGGACGCGATCAACGCCCAATACGCCTACGCCCGCGGCCTGACCGGCAAGGGCGTGCGCCTGGGCGTCTACGACAGCGGCACCGCGCTCGCCCATCCGGAGTTCGCCGGCAAGGACAACCGCGCCATCGTCATGGCCGAGCAGCTGGAAGACGGCAGCTTCTGCAGCAACACCAGCGTGCTGACCGGCGACGGCGCCTGCTTCCATTCGCGCGGCGATCAGGCGCAGATCTCGTACACCGGCTTCAACGCCAACGTACCGCAGAGCATCCGCGACATCATCATGGCCGGCCCGTACGTGCAGCCAGGCTGGGAGTTCAACACCCACGGCACCCACGTCGGCGGCACCATCGCCGCGAATCGCGACGGCACCGGCACCCACGGCGTCGCCTTCGGTTCCGACCTCAGCGTGGCCAAGTGGTCGTTCAACGCCGTGCAGGAATGGCAGCGCACCGCCACCGGCTACAACGTGGTGCGCATCCCGCGCCCGAGCGCGGACGACGCCACCATCGCGCGCATGTACGCCGACATGAATTCGCAGAACGTGCGCGCGATCAATCACAGCTGGGGGCTGGCCGACGAACCGGCCACGCTGGAAGACCTGGACGGCTATCTGTTCGAGCCTGAGAACCTGTCCTACTTCAACGTCTTCGGCGATGCTTCGCGCGCCAAGGGCATGCTGCAGGTCTGGGCCGCCGGCAACCACAACGAGAACGTCACGCCCGAGACCGCGCCGCAGGCCGGCCTGTACGCGAGCCTGCCGCGCGCGTTCAAGGATCTTGAGCAGTACTGGCTGACCGTGGTCAGCGTCAACCAGCAACTGACCCTCAGCGATTTTTCCATGCGCTGCGCGCAGGCCGCGAACTGGTGCGTGGCCGCGCCGGGTTCGGATATCGCTTCGACCTATCTCGGCGGCGAAGGCTCGCTGCAAGGCGGGCTGGTGACCAACCCCGACGGCTCGCAATCGTTCAACATCACCGCCGGTACGCCGACTTACGAGTACGGCCTGCTCAGCGGCACCTCGATGGCCACCCCGCACGTCACCGGCGCGCTCGGCCTGCTGTTCGAACGCTTCCCGTACATGACCGGCGCGCAGGTCCGCGACGTGCTGCTGACCACCGCCACCGACCTGGGCGCGCCCGGCGTCGACGAGGTCTACGGCTGGGGCCTGATCGATCTGAAGAAGGCCATCGACGGCCCGGGCCAGATCCGCGTCGACACCGATGTGATCGTCGACCGCCTCGCCGGCGGCGCCAAGGTGTGGGACGGCAAGGCCTGGGACGACTGGCGCAACGACATCGGCGGCACCGGCGTGCTGACCAAGTCCGGCATCGGCTGGCTGCGCCTGAGCGGCAACAACGCCTTCGGCGGATTGCACGTCAAGGAAGGCGTTCTGGAGTTGACCGGCAACAACGCCTACGCCGCGCAGGTCGACGGCGGCACCCTGGTGGTCAACGGTACGCTGACCACCGCGCAGTTGCCGGTGCATGCCGGCGCCGGCCTCGGCGGCAGCGGCCGCATCGTCGGCGACGTGCGCGTCGAAGGCGCGGTGTCGCCGGGCAATTCGATCGGCACCCTGACCGTGCAGGGCGACTACGCCCAGGCGGCGGGTTCGACCTACGTCGCCGAGCTCTCGGCCGGCGGCCAGTCCGACCGCATCGACGTCACCGGCAAGGCCGTGCTCGAAGGCGGCACGCTGATGGTGCTGCACGCGCCGGGCCAGTATTTCCTCGGCCAGAACTTCAACCTGATCAGCGCCGCCGGCGGCATCAGCGGCCAGTTCGCCGCGCTCGACCAGACCGCGTTCTCGCCGTTCCTCAAGTTCGGCCTGAGCTACGGCGCGAACCAGGTCGGGGTGGAAGTCACCCGCGGCGCGTCGCTGGCCTCGGCCGGCACCACGCCGAACCAGATCGCGGCGGCGACCGCGGCCGACCGCCTGGCCATCGCCCAGGGCCTGGCGCAGCCGCTGACCCAGCTGTTCCCGGCGCAGGCGCTGGCCGCGCTCGACCAGCTCAGCGGCGAAGGCCACGCCAGCCTGCGTTCGATCGCCATCGACGACAGCCGCCACGTCCGCGACGCCGCGCTGGCGCGCGCGCGCAGCGGCCGCGGCGAGTTCGCCGCCGACGGCGAAGGGGCCTCGCAGGGCGCGTGGGTGCAGTTGCTGAAGTCCGGCGGCACGCTCGAAGGCGACGGCAACGCCGCGCGCAACGAGTACAACGGCTCGGCCACGCTGGTGGGTTACGACTACCGCTTCGGCAACGGCTGGCGCATCGGCGTGCTCGGCGGCACCGGCCGCACCGACACCGACAACGACCGCCTCGACAAGGGCCGGATCAAGAGCACCCAGCTCGGCGTCTACGCCGGCCAGAACTGGGGCCGCATCGCGCTCAGCGCCGGCTACGCGCACGCGCGCCAGGACCTGACCCTGGAGCGCCGGATCGGCTTCAACGGCTTCGCCGACCGCACCCGCGCCTCCTACGACGGCCGCACCCAGCAGGCCTTCGTCGAAGGCGGCTACCGCTTCGGCGGCGATACCTGGGGCGTGGAGCCGTACCTGCAGTTCGCCCAGGTGCGGGCCAAGAGCGACGCGTTCCAGGAAACCGGCGGCGCGGCCGCGCTGAGCGGGCGCAGCGCCGAAAGCAAGGTCGATCTGTCGACCCTGGGCGTGCGCTTCAACCTCGACCTCAAGGGCTCGCAGCAGGAACAGAGCTGGCTGAGCCTGCGCGGCGGCCTCGGCCGTCGCCACGCCAGCGGCGACCTGACCCCGGTGACCCAGGTGGCCTGGCGCGGCGGCGCCGGTTTCGACGCGGCCGGCGCGCCGCTGGCCGACGACGCCACCCTGGTCGAGGCGGGCATCGCCGCGCGCCTGAGCGCGAACGGGCTGCTGGAGTTGAACTACAGCGGTCAGCTCGCCGACGAGGCCGACGACCACGGCGTCAACGCGCGCTACTCGCTGCGGTTCTGATCCACGCAGCCGGATCGCCCCGGCCGATCGCACCGATCGGCCGGGTCCGATCCCACCCGCCATCGGCGCCTCCCGAGGGCGCCGCGGAGCCGCGACGGCGTTCGCCGTCGCGGCTTTTTTATGGCCGTGCGAATCCGGCGCGAACGTTGCTGCAGGCGGAGCCTGGGCGCCGTCGAATATTCACCGGCGCCGACGATTCCAGCCGCGCCGGGGATCGGCGATCATGGGCCTCCGTTTCCGCCCTGGGAGATCCGCGTGATCGCGCTTTCGTCGTTGCTGGCGTTCGCCGGCCTGGCCCTGGTGATGGTGCTGACGCCGGGACCGAACATGGTCTATCTCGTCTCGCGTTCGATCTGCCAGGGCCGCCGCGCCGGCCTGGTGTCGCTGGCCGGGGTCGGCGTGGGTTTCGTGTTCTATCTGCTGGCCGCGGCCTTCGGCATCACCGCGCTGCTGTTCGCCGTGCCCTACGCCTACGACGCGCTGCGCATCGGCGGCGCGCTGTACCTGCTGTGGATGGCCTGGCAGGCGGTCAAGCCCGGCGGGCGTTCGCCGTTCCAGGTGCGCGAGCTGGCGCCGGACAGTCCGCGCCGTTTGTTCGTCATGGGCCTGCTGACCAGCCTGCTGAATCCGAAGGTGGCGGTGTTCTATCTGGCCTTGCTGCCGCAGTTCATCGATCCGCAGCACAGCGTGATGGCGCAGTCGCTGTTGCTGGGCAGCGTGCAGATCGCGATCAGCCTCGGCGTCAACGCGCTGATCGTCACCGGCGCCGGCGCGATCGCCGCGTTCCTGTCCGGGCGGCCGCGCTGGATCGCGGCGCAGCGCTGGGTCATGGGCGGCGTGCTGTCGGCGCTGGCGGTGCGCATGGCGGTCGACGCGCGCCGCTGAGCGGCGCGGCGCCGGCCCGGCTCGATGCGTGCGTCACGGCGCGC
>NZ_LXSD01000072.1:0-5128 GCF_017168095.1 Lysobacter enzymogenes
CGGGCCTGCGCGTGCGGGTCGGCGCCGGCGTGCGCGGCATAGGCCGACAGCGCCACCGCGAGCGCGGCGAGCACGCCGCCGCTGGCGGCGAGCAGGCGCGCGGACAACGGCGCGGCGGGACGGGAATCGGGAACGCTGGCGCTCATGCGGGCGAACGCGGGAAGTGGGAGGCGTTCAACGATAGCAGCGTTGGCGCGGGACGCCGCAATCGCCGCGGACTCGCCCTGTAGGAGCGACGCGAGTCGCGACCGCGACACCGCGCATACGGCGCGATCGGGCGACCCCGCGGTCGCGACTCGCGTCGCTCCTACAGGGCGGGTCCGGACCTTCGCGTACGACACTGCGCGACAAAAAAACGCGCCGCGGAATCCGCGGCGCGTTCGGTGTCGCATCCGGCCCGCGCGTTAGCGCGGGCGGCGGAATTACTTGACCGGCCAGTAGACGTCGAACTGGCCCAGGGCCGGGTCGAAGCTCTGGTCGATGCCGGCCTTCCACGACTCGTACGGACGGTCGCTGGTGGTGTAGCCGCGGGTCATCGCCCAGGCGCGCACGGCGTCGCGCACCGGCGGCAGCGCGGCGAAGTTGTGGCCGCCGCTGGAGGCGACGACGACCTTCGACGCCGGCAGCAGCGAGGCCTTGACCGGGCCTTCGACCTTGATCTCGATCGCGGCGGCGTCGCCGGTGGCGGTGTCGCCCTTCTTGCGCACGACCTGGACGGTGTCGAAGTCGTAGGTCTCGGCGCCGAACTCGTTGGTCACGATGCGCACCGGACCGACCGCTTCCAGGCCGTTGGCGGCGATGACCTTGTTGATCCACTCCATGTTGGCGTGGATCTGGCCCTTGATCTTGTCGTTGTTGCGCTCGACCGCGGCGTTGACGCTGAGGATGTTCTCGGCCGGACGGTCGATGACCTTCGGCGCGTTGTTCGGGTCGGTTTCCGACAGCTTGGCGTAGTCGTAGTTCGGCACGGTCGCCAGCAGGTTGCTCAGGCGCGCCAAGCCCATCTTGATGTCTTCGCCGACGCTGCTGCTGACGTACAGGCCGGAGTAGCGGCCGAGCAGGTTGAAGCCGTAGTCGACGTCGTAGGTCTGGGTGATCTCGACGTTGCGGTTGTTGCGGCCGGTCGGCTTGAGGGTGAACTCGGTGCGCTTGTTGTCGCCGCGCTCGGGGTTGGTGATCTTGTAGCCGACCAGCTTGCCCGGCTCGCTCTTGACGATTTCCCAGCTGCCGTTGCCCAGGCCGCGCTCCTTGGACGAGTACTCCAGGCGGGCGCCCACGCCCTCGTCCTTGCCGACCAGCTTCATCTCCATGGCGGGGTCGCGCAGCGCCAGCGGGTTCCACTCCTTGAAGCGACGCAGGCTGTTCAGGGTGTCGAACACGATGGTCAACTTGCGGTTGGTCTCCACCGAGTGCGACAGGTGGCGGCTCGACGGCAGAACGATGCCGACGACCAGAAACAGCACGGCGACGATCGCCAGGGAAATCAGAATCTCGATCAGACGGGTCATTCAGGGTTCTCCAGGGCCGGGCCCAGGTGCGGGCCAGGGGCGCAGACCCGCAATCGTAGCAAGATAAATCCCGGCAAGGGCAGCCGTCACAGGCAAGAAATCCCACCGGAACGGGCATCGGCGGGCGCGGGCGGCGAAAAGCGCGCAACTGGCCGGCTTTGTGCCGCCTCGCAGCCGCATTCGCCCCGGTGTGCGGTCGCCGCGCGGGCGCGTAAGCGCAAATCAAGTCAAGTCGCGCCACCGCCGCGGCGTCCGCGCGCAGGGGTCCGTGCGCGGGCCGGCTCGCGCGGCCCGGGTTGTGGGTTACGACGAAAGTAGAACCCGCCGCGGGCGCGGCCGGGGCGCGGCGGGCCGGACTGCCGCGCTTGGGCCCGGCGCGGCTCGGACGCGGCCGGCGATCGCATCCGCGAACGTCGTCGCCGCGCTGCATCCCGCCTCGTGCCGGTGCGGCCGGACTCAGGCCAGCGGGCCCGCCGTGCGCACGCCGGCGCGACTGTCTCAAACCCTGCGCAGATCCAACGCCTTACGCACTGCCCGAGCGCGGCCGCGTGTGCCGGACTCGGCCAACGGGCGCCGCCCGCGAACGCCCGGCGCCGCGCGCCGGGCCGGTTCGAACGCCTCAGACCAACTGCAGCTCGAACGCCTTGAGCACCGCGCGGGTGCGGTCGCGCACGCCGAGCTTGGACAGGATGTTGGACACGTGGTTCTTGATCGTCCCCTCCGCCACCCCGAGCGAGTTGGCGATTTCCTTGTTCGAGAACCCGCCGGCCATCAGCCGCAGGATCTCGGTCTCGCGCTCGGTCAGCGGGTCGGGCCGGTCCAGGCTGACGAAGTCGTTGCGCATGTGCTCCAGGCCCGACAGCAGGCGCTGGGTCATCGCCGGCTGCACCAGCGAGCCGCCGTCGGCGACGGTCTGGATCGCCCCGACCAGTTGCTCCAGCGACACGTCCTTGAGCAGGTAGCCCTTGGCCCCGGCCTTGAGACCGGCCAGGACCAGCTGGTCGTCGTCGAAGGTGGTGAGAATGATGGTCGGCGGCAGGTAGCCGCTGCGGGCCAGGGCCTGCAGCGCCTCCAGGCCGGACATCACCGGCATGCGCATGTCCATCAGGACCACGTCCGGGCGCAGGTTCGGGATCATCTCGACCGCCTGGCGGCCGTCGCCGGCCTCGGCCACGACCTCGATGCCGTCGGCCAGGGCGAGCAGCGAGCGCACGCCCTGCCGGACCAGGGTCTGGTCGTCGACGAGCAGCACGCGGATGGGATTGGGGATCATGTCGGAGCTCCTTCGCGGCCCATGACGGCCGCGGTGGCGGGCAGGGTCAGGCGCAGGCTGAAGCCGGCCTCGGCCCGGGTTTCGATTCGCAGCTGGCCACCGTACTGCATCAGCCGCTCGCGCATGCCGCGCAGGCCGTTGCCGGCGACCAGGTGGTCGGCGCCGCGGCCGTCGTCGCGCGCGCTCATGACGATGTGGCCGTCGTCGCGGCGCACGTCGATCCACAGGTGCTGGGCGCCGGCGTGGCGCACCGCGTTGGTGATGATCTCCTGGGTGCAGCGCAGCAGCACGTGGGCGCGCTCGGGGTCGTCCAGGGTCAGGGGCGTCTCGATGTCCATGCGGATGTCCAGCGCGGGCACGTTCTCGGCCAGCGGGCGCAGCGCCAGCGACAGGTCGATGGCGCCGTTCTCGCGCAACTGGCTGACCGCCTCGCGCACGTCGGTGAGCAGCAATCGGGCCAGAGTATGCGCCTGCTGCACGTGTTCCTTGACCCGCCCTTCCGACAGGTGCCCGGCCACTTCCAGGTTCAGGCTCAGCGCGGTCAGGTGATGGCCGAGCAGGTCGTGCAGCTCGCGCGAGATCCGGGTGCGCTCGTTGATGCGCGCGCTTTCGGCCAGCAGCGCGCGGGTCGCGCGCAGCTCGGCGTTGAGCCGGCGCTGGTCCTCGCGCGCCAGGGCCTGCTGCATCGCCACCAACGAGCTGACGAACACCAGGCTGGAGAAGCCGGCATAGGCCACCGACTGCACGATCGCCACCAGCAGCGGCTGGCCGATCGCGATCACGAACACCGGGATGATCGACAGGTTGCTCAGGATCAGCCAGGCCACCCCGACCCGCAGCGGCAGCAGCCACGGCAGCAGCCCGGCCACGACCATCAGCAGGATGCTGCCGATGCCGGAGTTGGAGTAGTAGCCCACGCCGATCGCGCACGCGGTCAGCACCAGCAGCAGGGCGTGGTCGGCCGGCCCGGGCCGGCGCTGGCCGAGGCCGCGGCTGGCCCACCAATAGACCACGCCGAAGGCCAGGTGGATCGCGACCCAGCGCAGGATCAGCAGGAAGAAGGTGTGCTCGCTGCCGCCGGGCAGCGACGCCGCCGCCTCCGGCTCCAGCCACATGATCACCAGCCAGCACCCGGCCACCCCCCAGGTGAACAGCCCGGCGAATCGCATCAGTTGGGTGGGGGTGAGGCGGGCCAGCATGAATGCATGCTAACGGTAGCGGCCGTCGCCCGGAGCCGTCCGAAAGTCATGGACCCGGGCGTTCGCCCCCCGGCCTCCCCCCGTGCGATAATCGCGGCCGCCGGCACGGATTGCGCGTCGGCTTGCAACTATCTGGAGCCTGGAATGTCGATCGTCGTCCGCGACGTGCGCGAGCACGAGCTGGATTCCGTCCTTGCCCTCAACAACGCCGCCGGGCCTGCGATCCTGCCGCTGGATGCGGCGCGTCTGCGTCACTTCTTCGATACCGCCGAATATTTCCGCGTCGCCGAGCGCGACGGCACCCTGGCCGGTTTCCTGATCGGCGTGGGCTCCGCCGCCGGCCACGACAGCAGCAATTTCCGCTGGTTCCGCGAGCGCTATCCGGATTTCTTCTACATCGACCGCATCGTCGTCGCCAGCCGCCGCCGCGGCGGCGGCGTCGGCCGCGCGTTCTACGCCGACGCCCAGAGCTACGCCGAGCTGCGCTATCCGCAGCTGGCCTGCGAGGTGTTCCTGGAAGGCGGCAACGACCCGGCCCTGCTGTTCCACGGCAGCTTCGGTTTCCGCGAGGTCGGCCAGCACGTGATGGAAGAATCCGGCCTGCGCGCGGCCATGCTGATGAAGGCCCTGTGCAGCTACGAATGGGTGCGCCAGACCTACGGCGACGCCCTGCCCGAAGCCGCGTGGCTGACCGTCCCGCGCGTGCCGGCCGCGCGCCTGCACGCCGACGCGCCGCGCCCCACCGGGACGTGTTCGTGAGCGTGGCGGTGGATTACGAACAGGCCGGCGAACTCAAGATCGGCCAGGTCGGCATCGCCAACCTGCGCATCCGCACCCTCGACGTGCCGCGCCTGGTCGAAGAAATGCGCAGCCGCGTGCAGCGCGCGCCCAACATGTTCGGCCGCGCCGCGGTGGTGATCGACTTCGGCGGGCTCAGCCACGCCCCGGACGCCGCCACCGCGCAAGCGCTGCTCGACGGCTTGCGCGCCGCCGGCGTGCTGCCGGTGGCGCTGGCCTACGGCACCAGCGAGATCGAAAAACTCTCGCAGGCGCTGGGCCTGCCGTTGCTGGCCAAGTTCCGCGCCGGCTACGAGCGCGCCGACGGCGCCGCGGCCGAACCGGCGGCGCCGGCGCGGCGCGAAACCCCG
>NZ_LXSD01000073.1:0-875 GCF_017168095.1 Lysobacter enzymogenes
AAGGCACTGCGCGGCCAGCGCCGGCGCCGGTGCCTGCACCTGCGCCGCCACCGCGCGCGGGGTGCGCGCTGCCGCTGCGGCGGCCGGTTCGTTGCGGATCGCAATCGACAACAAATGCGGCAGCGCCAGCAGCGCCGCGGCCAACGGCAGGTACCTGTCCATGCGTTTCTCCTGATCGGGCTCGAACCGCCGGCGGCGGGGCATTCGGCCGGCTTGCCAGAAGACGACGAACCGGAACGCGCGCATTCGACATGCGGGTTCGACATGCGGATTCGAACGAGGTCGCCGGCCGACGCGCGCGGCGCGTCGGGGCCGTCTCCAGAGCGCTCAGGCTACGGGGCATTGCGGCCCGGAATTGTCCTAATTCGGGCAATCGGCGCGAATCGGGACTTCGGCAGGGGCTCGGATCGAAGTGCGGATCGGCACGCGGCGGCGGGCCGACGCCGACAGCGGCAATCGCCGATCGCGCGCATCGGCGCGTCCCGGCGGAAACGAAAAGGGAGCGGTCGCCCGCTCCCTTTTCGCCGCGAACCGGGGCTCAGCAGCCCGGCGTGCAGATCGCCCAGCAGCGCGAATCCGGCTGATCCGGATCGCAGCTGCTGCAGCACGGCCGCGCGAACGCGGACAAGCTGACGGTCAGGCCGAACGCGAACGCACAGCAGGTCAAAAACAGCTTGGCGCGGGACATCCTCATCATCATGCACTCCTGTCTTCGGTGGCGATGGCCGGGCGCGCGCATCCGGCGGCGCGCGGCGGAACGGCCGGCGGCGATGGCCGCTCGGCGCAGGGTCGCGGTTCCATCCGCGACGGCGTCCCGCCGCGCCGCGCCGAGGCGCGGACGACGAGGCGATCGGGGCGTGCCGGCGCGGCAGCGC
>NZ_LXSD01000074.1:0-2083 GCF_017168095.1 Lysobacter enzymogenes
CCCGCTGCGCGCGCCCGCCGCGCCCGCCGCTGCGGCGCGGCGCGGGCGCGCTGGGTTACCAGATCACCACTTGCTTGTCGCCCGCGCGCACCATCGGCTGGCCGGGCTTGCACGAGAACGCCGCGGCGAAGGCCGGCAGGTTCGACGGCGCGCCGATCGCGCGCAGGTCGCTGGGCGCGTGCGGGTTGGAGGCCACCAGCACCTTGAGCAGGTCCGCGGTGTAGCGGTCGCGCCAGCTCACCGCGAAGTTGAGGAAGAAGCGCTGGTCGCGGCTCAGCCCGTCGGTCTTGGGATCGGGCTTGTCGCCCACGGCCAGGCGCATCGCGTCGTAAGCGGTGGCCAGGCCGCCGAGGTCGGCGATGTTCTCGCCCAACGTCAGCTTGCCGTTGACCTTGAGCCCCGGCGCGGCTTCGTAGCCGTCGAACTGTTCGATCAGCTTCTGGCTGCGCGCGGCGAAGCCCTTGGCGTCGGCCGGCGTCCACCAGTTGGCCATGTTGCCGGCCGGGTCGAAGCGCGAGCCCTGGTCGTCGTAGCCGTGGATCATCTCGTGGCCGATCACCGCGCCGATGCCGCCGTAGTTGGCCGCTTCGTCGGCCTTGGGATCGAAGAACGGCGGCTGCAGGATCGCCGCGGGGAATACGATCTCGTTCTGCAAGGGGTTGTAGTAGGCGTTGACCGTCTGCGGGCTCATGCCCCATTCGGTCTTGTCGACCGGCTTGCCGATCTTGCCCAGGCTCCACTTGTAGTTGAACTCGTTGGCGGCCTTGACGTTGGCGTAGTAGCTGTCGCGGCCGGTGTTCAGGCCGCTCCAGTCGCGCCACTTGTCCGGGTAGCCGATCTTCGGGGTGAAGCTCGCCCACTTCTCCAGCGCCTTGTTTTTCGTCTCCGGGCTCATCCACGACAGGTTCTCGATGCGCGTCTTCAACGCGGTGCGCAACTGCTGCACCAGCGCCTGGGTCTGCGCCTTGGCGTCGGCCGGGAAGGCGACCTTGACGTAGAGCTGCCCCATCGCTTCGCCGGCCTGGTCGTCGATGCCGCCGAGCACGCGCTTCCAGCGCGCCTTGGGCTCCTTCTGCCCGCGCATCGCCTTGGCGTGGAATTCGAAGCTCTCCTGCACGAAGGCTGCGGACAGATACGGCGACGCGGCATCGACCGCGTGGTAGCGCAGGAACGCGCGCCAGGCATCGAGCGGGGTGTCGGCGATCATCTGGCTGACTTGCTTGTGGAAGCCGGGCATGGCCAGCGAGAACAGCTTCGGCGTGGCCACGCCTTGCGACTGGAAGAACTTCGTCCAGGAGAAATTCGGGGTCAGTTCGTCGGCCTGGGCCGGGCTGACCGGGTTGTAGTACAGGGCGATGTCGCGCGAGAGCTGCTCGCTCGACAGCGAGGCCTGGGCCAGCCGGGTTTCGAATGCGATCACCGCCTTGGCCTGCCTTTCCGCGTCCGCGGCGCTGGCGCCGGCCAGCTCCAGCACCTTGGCCACGTGCTTGCGGTAGGCCTCGAGCTTGTCGCGCTTGTCGGCGTCGAAGTAATAGCCGCGGTCGGGCAGGCCCAGGCCGCCCTGGCTGGCGTAGGCGAGGTTCACCGAGGAATTCTTGAAGTCGGCCTCGGGCGCGAAATCGAACAGCGGGTTGCGGCCGTGCGCGGCGCTCTCGCGCAGGTAGGCGGTCAACTGCTCGGGCGAGGCCACCGCGTCGATCGCGGCCAGTTCGTCGCGCATCGGCGCGATGCCCTGGGCGTCGATCCTGGCCTCGTCCATGCCGGTGGCCCACAGGTCGCCGACGAGTTTTTCCACGCCGGCGGCCTTGGCGTCGCCGGCGGCCTGCTCGGCGAGCTGGCGCTGGATCGCCAGCGAGCGTTCGGCCAGCACATCCGACACGCCCCACGACGAGCGGTCGCCGGGGATCGGGTTGGCCGCGAACCATTTGTCGTTGGCGTACTGGCCGAGGTTGTCGCAGGCGCTCTTGGCCGGGTCGAGGTCGCTGGCGGCGAAGCGCACCGGCTGCGGCAGCTTGGATTCGTCCAGCGCCAGCGCGGCGGGCGCGGCCGGCGCCGGCGCGGCCTGGGTCGCGGCCGGGGCGGC
>NZ_LXSD01000075.1:0-9743 GCF_017168095.1 Lysobacter enzymogenes
CGCCTGCGCGGCCTGCGCGGGCGCGCGCCGCGCGCGCGCGGCCCAGTCCTCGGCGCAGGCCCGGTAGTCCTGGCGCGAGCGCGCGTCCATGTGCGGGTACGCGCCGGCCGGGTCGCGATCCAGGATCGCATCGAGTTCATCGTTCGCGCCGGGCGTGGCCTCGACGCGGTGTTGCGCAGCGACATCCATTCGAGCCTTCCCTGATGCTGGATACGACGGTCGAGCCCGCCCGGCGCGCGAGGCGCGACGGCTGGGGTCCAGGGTGCGTAGCGGGGGAGTTCTTTCACAGCCTCCGGCGCGGGCGAGGCGCGCGCCGGATTTTGCTGCGGTGCATCGAACACTGCGGCGCGCGGCTCAAGCCGCGGCTTTCTGCGAACAGGCCAGCACGTAGTGGCGGATGAAGCGGGCCAGGTATTCGGGATTGAAGAACAACGGCGCCGAACGGCGCGGCGCGGCGACGCCGGGCCGCTTGTGCGCGGCCTTGAACCGGCGCACCGAGCGCAGGAACGGCGTCCAGCACTGCGCGGTCGCGTCCACCACCTCGGTGCGGGCGAAACCGGCGGCGAAGATCGCGCGCTCCAGTTCGGCCGGATCGGTCATGGCGTTGGCGTTGGGAATGTGGGTGCGCACCTCGGTGGTCGGCGGCAGCGTCGACATCAGGATGTCGGAGTGCACCAGCCGACCGCCGGGCTTGAGCACGCGCAGCGCCTCGCGCAGGAACGCGGCGCGGGTATCGAAGTGGAACGCCGCCTCCACGCACAGGATGTTGTCGAAGGACGCGTCCGGGAAATCCAGGCGGGTCGCGTCCATCACCCGGAATTCGCAGCCCGGCGCGTTGTGCCGCGCGCGTTCGAGCTGCAGTTCGGAGACGTTGATGCCGACGATCTGCGAAGCCGCGAAATGACGCAGCAGGTGGCGGCTGGAGGCGCCCAGGCCGCAGGCCACATCGAGGATGCGGCCGCCGCGGTCGGCGGCAGGAATGAACTCGAGCAGGCGCGCGACCAGGGCTTCGGACGCCTGCGATTGGTTCTGGGTCGCCTCGGACCAGAAGCCGAAATTGTAGAAGTCGCTGGAACCGTAATAGGCCTCGATTACGGCGCCCTGCATGGCGGCGTCGTAGCCGTCGATCATGGCTCGTTGTGACATGCTTGTCCCCGCCGCTCGACCTGCACCCCTCGACGGCCGAGTATTGCATGCCGATTGTGCGCTCACAAGGCGCTCACATCGCACGCGCCCGGCGCGCCCGCGCGAGCCGATTGTGTTTCGCGACGGGTGCTTTAGAGTGGTCTGCCGTGTCCTGCCAACCCTGCCGGAATCGCATGGATAGTGACGACGCAAAGCCGGGCATCCACCGCGCCCCGGTCCTGCAGCTGTATCGGGAACTGTGGTTTCAGGCCAAGGGCCACCGCGCCGCGCTGCTGGGTTCGATGCTGTTGCTGGTCGGCGCGCAGGTGGTGCTGCTGGCGGTGCCGTATCTGGTCGGCAAGTCCTTGAACGTGCTGCAGGCGCGCGGCAACGACGGCGCGGGCGAGGCGGCGTTCTGGCTGGCGGCGGTGCTCGCCGCCACGATCGTCAGCTGGCTGATCCACGGCCCCGGCCGGATCCTCGAGCGCAACGTCGCGCTGGCCGTGCGGCAACGCGTCGCCACCGCATTGACCCAGCGCCTGCTCGCGTTTCCGCTGTCCTGGCACGACCGCAACCATTCCGTCGCCAGCGCCCATCGCGTGCACCAGAGCAGCTCGTCGCTGGGCACCTTCGCCGAAAGCCAGTTCATCTATCTGCGCAGCGCCGTGCGCCTGGTCGGGCCGATCGGCGCGCTGATCGCCATCCATCCGCTGGTCGGCGGCCTGGCCTCGTTCGGCCTGCTAGCGATCTGCGGCGCGGTGGTCGGTTTCGACCGCGCGATCGTGCGCCTGGCGATCCGCACCAACGACGCCGAGCGGCGCTACACCTCGGTGTTGGCCGACGCGCTCGGCAACGCCACCAGCGTGCTCGCGCTGCGTCAGGCGCGCCCGTTCATCCGCACATTGCAACAGCGCGTCGAGGATGTGTTCGAGCCGCTGCGGCGCATGATCGTCATCAACGAGGTCAAATGGTGCGCGGTCGACGTCGCCAGCCGGCTGCTGAGCTGCTGCCTGGTCGCGCTGTACGCATGGCTGGTGCTGCGCGCGCCCGGCGACGGCCAGAAGCTCATGTTCGGCAGCGTCTACATGGTCTGGGAGTACGCGCTGCAGTCCGGCGCCGTGGTCGCGGCGGTGGCGGCGAACTTCCAGACCTTCGCCACCCAGTACGCCAATTACCAGAGCGCCGACGTCATCCGCCACCATCCGGTCGACGAGAGCCTGCACGAGCCGGTCGAGACCCAGAGCTGGCAGCAGTGCGAGATCGAAGGCCTGGTGTTCCGCCATGTCGGCGGACGCGACAGCGGCCCGACCCTCGACCATGTCCGCCTGAACCTGCAGCGCGGCAAACGCTATGCGCTGATCGGCAGCAGCGGCTCGGGCAAGAGCACGCTGATGCGGGTGCTCGCCGGGCTCTACGTCGCCGAACGCATCGATGTGCGGGCATCCAACGGCGCGAGCGCCGGCGCGCAGATCCAGGCGCCGCTGAAGGCCGCGCGCTTCCTGCGCGGGTCGACCACGCTGATCCCGCAGGAGGCCGAACTGTTCGAGGCCTCGCTGGAACAGAACCTGGCGATGTGCGAATCCCTGCACGGCCAGCCCGAGCCCGAGGGTTATCACCGCGCGCTGGAACTAGCCGCGGTCATGGACTTCCTGCCGACCGAAGGCGACCCGCTGCAGGTGTCGATCGGCGAGCACGCCTCCAACTGGTCCGGCGGCCAGCGCGCGCGCGTGGCCCTGGCCCGCGGCATCCTGGCCGCGCGCGGCAGCTCGCTGATCCTGCTCGACGAACCCACCGCCAACCTGGACACGCGCACCGAAGCGGCGGTGTACCGCAACCTGTTCGCCGAATTCGCCGACGCCTGCCTGATCGCCTCGGTGCACCGGCTCGACCTGCTGCGCCACTTCGACGAAGTGCTGGTGATGGTGGACGGGCGGCTGGTCGCGCAGGGCTCGGAAGCGGTGCTGGCGCAGACCTCGACCGACTACGCGAACCTGCGCGCGGCCAGCCTGCGCCAGCACGATGCCGAGCAAACGGCGGTGGAGATGGCCGCCGAAGACGCGGGCTAGCGCGCGTCGGCAGGCCCGACGGGGCAGGGATCGGACCACCGGCGCCAAGTCGAGGACTCCCTGTCCTCGACGGACGTGATCCGCTTCGAACCCGAAGCCGGCTGTGGGTTCGAAATCATATGCACGGCGATGAGTCTCGTCTGCCACGGCCTCATCCGCTTTGGAGGAGTCGTCGCTATCGAACAATCCGGCTCGCGGAATTTCGGCCGCAAGCGCCGGCGTGCCGCAGATATTTCTGCCTGATCCCGATCAGACGCGCAGACAGCCGAGTTGGATAACGAGCCCGCTTTACCTGGCGCTAGTTGCGCAGATTGACCGGAATGGCATTGCTGTAGCGGCTCTCGCTGAAAACGCCCACGCGCTCGCCGAACTGCTTGAACACCAGGTCGACCCGTTCCTCGCCGACCACCAGTCCACGCACGCGCACGTCGTCGATGCCCGGCGGCAGGCGCGGACGATCGACGTGGACCACGCCGTGCTCGCCGTCGATCTCCACGCCGAGGCAGGCCTGCAGCAGCATGAACGGCGAACCCGCGGCCCAGGCCTGCGGCAGGCAGGCGACCGGATAGGGAATCGGCGGCGCGCCGGGGCGGCGGGTGAAACCGCAGTACAGTTCGGGCAGGCGCATGTCGAAATGCACCGCGGTCTCGAACGCGCTGCGCAGCAGGCGCGCGGCGGTTTCGCGGCCGTGGTGGCGGGCGATGCCGCTGGCGCACAGCGCGCTGTCGTGCGGCCACACCGAGCCGTTGTGGTACGACATCGGGTTGTAGCGCGGTTCGCCTTTTGCCAGCGTGCGCAAACCCCAGCCGGTGTAGAACGCGTTCGACATCAGCCGCTCGGACACCGCATGGGCGCGCTGCGCATCGGCCAGGCCGGTGTAGAGCAGGTGGCCGGGATTGCTCGCGAACACTTCGCACAGGCGGCCTTCGCCGTCCACGGCCAGGCCGTAGTAGCCGGCCTGCGGCATCCAGAACTTGTCTTCGACCGCCGCGCGCAGGCGCTCGGCGCGCGCGTCCCAGCCGGCGGCGGCCTCGTCGCCGCGGCGGCGGCCGAGTTCGGCCATGGCGCGCAGCGCGGCGAAGGCGTAGCCCTGCACTTCGACCAGGGCGATCGGTCCGGGCGGGATGCGGCCGTCGGCATGGAACACCGAATCGCCGCTGTCCTTCCAGCCTTGATTGGCCAGGCCGCTGGCCTCGGCGCGGGCGTAATCGAGCAAGCCCCAGGGATTGGCGTCGCAGACCCGCTCTATCCACGCGGTGGCCGCGCGCAGCGCCGGCCACAGCCGGTCGATGAAGGCGTGGTCGCCGCTGCGCTTGGCGTAGGCGCCGGCCAGCATCACGAACAGGGGCGTGGTGTCGACGCCGCCGTAATACAACCCGAACGGCAGCTCGCGCAGGCTCGCCATCTCGCCCTTGCGCGTTTCGTGCAGGATCTTGCCCGGCGCGGCGTCGAGGAACGCGGACTCCTCCTGCGCCTGATGATCGGCGAGGAACTGCAGCACGCCGCGCGCCAGCCCCGGGTCGAGCCACAGCGTCTGCAGCGCGGTGATCACCGCGTCGCGGCCGAACGGGGTCGAGAACCAGGGGATGCCGGCGTAGGGATACGGCCCGCTCGGCAGTTCGCTGGTCAGCAGCGCCAGATCCGAGCGCGAGCGCCGCATCCATTCGTCGAACAACGGCCCGTTGCTGCCGATGTGGGCGCCGCGGCGGCGGCGGTGGCGCATGCGCAGGCGCGCCTGGGTCGCGGCCAGGCGGAAGCGCTGGCGCGAGGGCGCGTCCTCGCCGCTGTCGATGCCGGCCTCCACATACAGTTCGCTGTGGCCGCCGGGTTCGATCCGCAGCTCGATGTCGAGGCCGGCGCCGTCCTCGGCCCGCGGCGCCCGCGAAAAGGCGATGAACGAACTGCGCAGCACGCCGTCTAGGCCGCGGTACTGGAAGCGCCGGCGGCTGCCGTCGTCGCGGCTGGCGAGCATCTCGCCGCGCGCCTTGCGCACGCTGCCGCGCACTTCGAACATGTCGCGGAAATCGGCCGCCAGCTCGAACCGCAGCGGCAGCACCGCCGGACGCGAATCGTAGTTGGTGCAGGCGATGCGTTCGTACATGCGCTCGCCCAGCAGCAGCCGGGTGCGGGCGATGTGGACCAGGCCTTCGGGCGTGCCGGTGTCGCCGATCGGCGACAGCGCGCGGTTGGTCAGGTGGGCGACGAAAAAGGCGTTGTCGCGCGAGACCGCGGCGCTCAGCAGGGCCGGGCGGCCCTCGCCGATGCCGAGCCGGTACACGCTGAGCAGGCGGGTATCGTTATGGAACAGCCCCTCGGCCGGGCCGGCGATGTCGCCGTAGCCGTTGGCGATCAGGAAGCTGTCGCCGTCCTTGAGCACATGGCTGGTGTACAGCGCAGCGGTGGCGGCCGGGTCCACGATCGTCTCCGGCTCAGGCGCTGAGCTGCAGCGCGCGACCGTCGCGGCCGGCCAAGCCGGCGTACAGGTCGAGATAATCGTGGGCCATCGCCGCGGCCGAGAAGCGCCGCTCGAACACCGCGCGGATGCGCGCGCGATCGTAGCCGGCGACCACCGGCACCGCCGCGGCCGCGGCCTCGATCGAATCCACCACCGTGCCGGTCACGCCTTCGTCGATCACCTCCGGCACCGAACCGCAGTGCCAGCCGATCACCGGCGTGCCGCAGGCCATCGCCTCGATCATCACCAGCCCGAACGGCTCGGGCCAATCGATCGGGAACAGCAGCGCCGCGGCCTGGCCGAGGAACGCCGACTTGTCGGCATCGCCGATCTCGCCGATGAATTCGATGCCGGGCGCGTCCAGCAGCGGCTCGATGGTGTCGCGGAAGTAATCGCGGTCGGCGCGATCGACCTTGGCCGCGATCCTGAGCGGCCAGCCGGCGCGGCGGGCGATCTCGATCGCGCGGTCCACGCGCTTTTCCGGCGAGATGCGGCCGAGGAAGGCCAGGTAACCGCCGGCGGCCTCGGGCGCGAACGCGAACGACTGCGGCGGCAGCCCGTGATAGACCGTGCCCAGCCAGCGCGCCTGGCGCAGGGGCCGGCGCTGGTGGTTGGAGATCGACACCAGCGGGTAGCGCGGCCAGCGCCTGTACGCCGGGGCCAGGTCCTTGTGGTCCAGGCGTCCGTGCAGGGTGGTGAGGGTGCGGTCGGCCTCGTCCTCGAACAGCGGGAAATGCAGCAGGTCGATATGGAAGTGCAGCACGTCGAACTCGGCCGCGCGGCGACGCACCTCGTGCAGTTGGCTCAGGTGTGCGGCGAGGTTGGCGGTAGTGGAGGCGAAGGCGCTGTCGTCCAGGCGGATCGCGCGCTCGCGCACCGGAACCAGACGCGCGCGCGTGTCGGCGTCGGCGCTGGCGAACAAGGTCACCTCGTGGCCGGCCTCGACCAGCGCGTCGCACAGGTGCGCGACCACGCGTTCGGTGCCGCCGTACAGGCGCGGCGGGACGGCTTCGTAGAGCGGAGAAATCTGCGCGATCTTCATGATGAGCCTTTGCCGAGCAGGGTGCCCGGAGCGCGCAGCGGCGACGGCGCCAGTGCGGCCAGGCCGCGCGCGGCCAGAGTGGGCGGGGAGGGCGGCGCGGGCGTGGCCCACGCCGGAATGGGTGCTGACTCCGTGGAAGCGGAATCCGTGGACTCAATAGATGCGGAATCGCCGCTGTCTTCGCGCCGCTCGTCGCGAATTCCGGCCAGCGCCTGCAGGAAGCCGCGCCGCCACGCGCCGATATCGCTGGCGCGCAGGGTCGCCATCATCGCCGCCCAGCGCTCGCGCCGCTGCGCCAGCGGCATGCGCGCGGCCGCAGCGACCGCGTCGGCGACCTCGTCGGCATCGTGCGGATTGACCAGCAACGCCTCGCCCAGTTGCTGCGCGGCGCCGGCGAAGCGCGACAGCACCAGCGCGCCGGGATCGGCCGCGGCCTGGCTGGCGACATACTCCTTGGCCACCAGGTTCATGCCGTCGCGCAGCGGCGTGACCAGGCCGACCGCGGCGCTGCGGTAGAAACCGGTCAATGCGCTGTGCGGGTAATCGTGGTTGACATAGCGGATCGGCGTCCAGTCCGGCCGCGCGTGCGCGCCGTTGACGTGGCCGGCCAGCGCCTCGAGTTCGGCGCGCAGGCTGCGGTATTCGGGCACGTCGCCGCGCGAGATCGGCGCGATCTGCAGGTAGGTCAGCTGGCCGAACAGGTCCGGATGGCGCTGCAGATGGCGCTCGAACGCGCGCATGCGCTCGGGCAGTCCCTTGGAGTAATCGAGCCGGTCGACGCCGATGACCAGGCGCCGGCCGCCCAGGCTCTCGCGCAGGCGCCGCACCTCGCCCAGCGCAGCGGCGTCGGCGGCCTGCGCGGCGATCGCGTCGGCGTCGATGCCGATCGGGAACGCGCCGATGCGGGGCGACGCGGTCTGGCCGAACGCGACGCGGTCGGCGCCGGCGTAGTGGCGCAGATAATCCTGCAGATGCGTCGCATCGGCCGCGGTCTGCAGGCCGATCAGGTCGTAGGCGCGCAGCGGATCGAACAGCTCGCGATGGTGCGGCAGGGTCGCGGCCAGATCGGCGGGCGGGAACGGCACGTGCAGGAAGAAGCCGATGCGGTTGCCGACGCCGAGCCGGCGCAACTGCGCCGCCAGCGGGATCAGATGATAGTCGTGGACCCAGATCAGCTCGTCGCCGCGCAACTCGCGCGCCAGCGCGCGGGCGAACGCGGCGTTGACCCGCTGGTAGCCGTCGCTGCAGCCGCGTTCGTAGTCGACCAGGTCGAGCCGCGAGTGCAGCAGCGGCCACAGCACCCGGTTGGCGAAGCCGCGGTAATAGTCGTCGACATCTTCCGTGCTGAGATCGAGGGTGGCGTAGTCGATGCCGCGGTCGCGGCAGCGCTGCGGGATGTCGCTGGCGACGCCGCTGCGGCCGCTCCAGCCGAACCACAGGCCCTTGCTCTCGCGCAAGGCCGCGCGCAAGGCGATGGCCAGGCCGCCCGGGCGTTGCGCGCCGGGCAGGGCGACGCGGTTGGAGACGATGACGGTGCGGGCCATGTCAGTGGTCCTGCGCGTCTGCGCCGAGCCACGCGCGCACCTGCGCCGGATCGTCGAGGCGATGGCGCGCGGCGCTGTCGGCGCGCGCGCCGACCAGCACGCTGATGCCGCCGTGCGCATTGACCATGGCGAAACCGGGCTCGTCGGCCGGGTCGTCGCCGGCGAACACCGGCGTGCGTCCGCGGAACGGCGCCAGCGCCAACAGCTCGGCGATGGCACGGCCCTTGTCCATGCCGTCGGGACGGATCTCGATGCCGTGCGCGCCGCGGTGCTGGCGATAGCCGGGCAGGCGGGTCAGCGCGGCGTCGGCGAATGCGCCCATCGCGACGGCGGCGTCCGGCGCGGCGCGCCAATGCAGATTCAGGCAAGGGCCGTGCGCTTCGACGCAGGCGCCGGGATAGTCGAGGGCGAAGCGCGCGGCTTCGCCGGCCAGCTCGAGCATCGATTCGGGCGGCGCAGGCGCGCGCAACGACGCGTGCGCGCTGCGCCGCTCCAGGCCGTGCATGCCGCTGAGACAAAGCTCGGCGCACTCGGGGAACAGCGCCTGCAAGGATTGCAGCGAACGGCCGCTGACCAGGGCGAGCGCCCCGTCGAGTTCCTCGGCCAGCCGCAGCAGGCGGCTCGGCAACTGCGGCGGAACCCGGGCGAGATGCGGCGCGCAGGCATGCTCCAGCAGACAGCCATCGACGTCGAGAAACAAGGCCCAATCGGAGGCGGGCGCCGGCGGTGCCGGTCGCGAAGTGTGTGTCGAATCCATGAACTCATGCTAACGCCGCGAATGTAAGCGATCGGTTCAAGCCATCTGCCAGAAAGCGCAAAAAAACGCCGAAATACGATGATTTCGCCGTTTCTTGCGCGAAGCTTTTTCCGGGCCGCGCAACTATTTCGCATCGCATCGCAGGGTCGCTGCGCACGGCGCCGCCCCGTGTTTGCGGCTGCGCGCGCATCGCGACGCTCTGGCACACGGCTTGCGTGGATTCACGGCGAGATGTGCGCTTGTGCGTAAGCGATCGCGTATCCGCCGCCCCATTCCGACCAGGAGACAACCCCATGCACAGGAGCCGATTGGCGCAGCTCGTGATCGATTGCGAGACCACCGACCCGGACTGGGCCGCGCAGTTCTGGGCGCAGGCGCTGGGCTGCCGCATCGTCGGCCTCGGCGACGCCAGCGACGAGATGTACCGCCGCCTGATCGTGCACGCCGACCAGCCCTGCCTGCTGGTGCAGGCGGTGCCGCATGCCAGCCGCATGCACCTGGACATCGAAACCGACGACGTCGAGGCCGAGGTGGTGCGGCTGGAACGACTCGGCGCGGCGCGCATCGCCCAGGTCAAGCGCTGGTGGGTGATGGCGGCGCCGACCGGTCAGCGCTTCTGCGTGCTGCCGCCGCAGCGCCAGGATTTCCCGGCGCACAGCAACGTCTGGCGCTGAACGATGGCCGCGCGAGCGACGCGAGCGGCCGCGGCGCCGCCGTTCGCCAAGCCGGCCGCTGCGCCGGTGCCGCGCGCCAG
>NZ_LXSD01000076.1:0-2255 GCF_017168095.1 Lysobacter enzymogenes
GCCGGCGGTCACGCGCCGCCGCGGGCCTTGCCCAGCGCGCGGCTGCGGCCGGTGCGCGACTGCGCCAGTTGCTCGGCGAGTTCCACCAGCGGCACCCGCGCCCGCGCCGGCGCTTCGCGGAACGCGGCGATCAGGCGCAATTCCAGCGAGTCGTCGACCAGCAGAGCGTCGGCGGCGGCGACCGAATCCATCGCCGTGTCCTGCGACAGGTTCATGCGCCCGCGGCCGGTGGCCAGCCACTCGAACTGCACGCCGGTGGCGAGCGCGACTTCGCGCAGGTGGGCGACGTTGGGCGACTTGCCCTGGGTCGATTCCCAGTGCCCGACCGCACTGCGCTGGACCCCGACCGCGGCGCCGAGCGCGGCCTGCGACAGGCCGGCATGGCGGCGCGCCAGGCGGATGCGCTGCTGTGGCGTCATGTGACCTCCTGCTCATAAATTTCAGGGGTTTTTGCCATGTGCTACCGATGCTCGCCAGGTGAGCGATAGACGCCGGAGCCTGTGCGCTTTCGCTGTCGTCGCGACCTCATCGATCCAATGATTGCAAGAGCTTGCCGGATCGAACAAGTGTTCGAGCGACCGGAAGTAGCCTGGATGGGCGAATCGGCGAGTAGCAAGTGTAAAAGGGAGTTCGGAAGATGGCCCCACGCTGATACGGACGTCGGCTTACGACACGACGTCGGTTCGGGGGAAAGGGCGCGGGATAGCGCCATGCGCAGGACGGCCATCTCCGCACCAAAGAGCGCGTTCCACGGGACGCGCTCTTTTCTTTTGCGCGTTCGTCCTGTGCGGTCGCCGCGTGCGACGTTGCGGCGAAAGGCTTCGGGCGCGGACGCCGCGCCGCTAGCGAAGGCCGGCGCGGAGCGATCGCGGGCTCAGGTCGGGTGCGTGCGCTGCGCGTCGCGAACCGGCCTCATTCCAGCGGCCGCAACTGTTCGGCGAGCGAGCGGGTCTTGTCGGTGACTTCATCGCCGGTGTGCCGGGTGCTCTTGCGTTCGATCAGCAGCAGGTGGCATTCCTCGTCGGCGACCGGATTGTGGCGCACGCCCTTGGGCACCACGAACAGCTCGCCTTCGCCGAGTTCGACCGTGCGCGCCTCCATCTCGATGCGCAGGCGGCCCTTGAGCACGTAGAACAACTCGTCCTCGTCGGCGTGCGCGTGCCAGGCCAGGGTGCCGTGCACGCGCGCGACCTTGACGTAGGCATCGTCGACTTCGGCGACGACGCGCGGCGACCACAGTTCGGTCAGCGCAGCGGCGATGCGGGCGGGGGAGGCGACGGACATGGGCGTTCCTGGCGGCGGCTGAGGCGATGTAATACCACGGCCGCGACGCGATCGCGCCCGTCCCCGCAGGAGCGACGCAAGTCGCGACCGCGCCGCCGCACACGCCGGCGCAACCGACCGAAGGCCCCGGATGTTCGCCCGCACGATGAATGCGGCGCCGGCGTTTGCGGTGGCGCGGTCGCGACTTGCGTCGCTCCTGCAGCCGCTTCCTGCCGGGACGCCTATGGCTGCGCGTCCAGCCAAACGCGCAGCTGCGGATCGCGCGGCTCCATCACCTCGAACAGGCCCAGCGCGCGCAGCGCCGGCAGCAGTTCGCGGGTGTCGCGTTCGGCCTGCGCGCGCGCCTGCGCCGGCGCGGCCGGGTCGGCGAGCACGCGCGCGTTGGCCAGGAACGCGGCGACTGAGCCCTTGCGGGCGACGACCTCGCCGATGCGGACTTCGTTGCGGTGATCGGGAAGAACGTCCTGGGCGCGCATGCGGCGGTTCCTGTGGCGGTTGAGGTGAATGCCATGCTGGGCCGCGCGCGCCGGCTCTGCTACGTTGCCGCGGCCATCCGCTATCGCGTTGCGGCCAATGTCCGACCCCTTGCTGGCGCGCGCCCGCCTGGACGCCGCCGATGCCCCGTTCGTCCTCGCCGTGAGCCTGCGCGCGCCCGGCGTGCGCGACACGCCCGAGCACGCCCACGCGCGCGGCCAGTTGTTCGGCGCCCACCGCGGCCTGCTCAGCGTCGGCACCGGCCGCGGCCGCTGGCTGGTGCCGGCTAGCGACGCGGTGTGGGTGCCGCCGCACCAGCCGCATTCGCTGCGCTCGCACGGCGCCGGCTTCAGCGGCTGGAGCGTGTACGTGGCCGAAGCCGACTGCGCGGCGCTGCCGGCCCAGCCCTGCGCGCTGGCGGTGTCGCCGTTGCTGCGCGAGGCGGTGGCGCGCGCGGCCGGCTGGCCGGCGGACAAGGCGCTGGACCCGGCGCAGGC
>NZ_LXSD01000077.1:0-2620 GCF_017168095.1 Lysobacter enzymogenes
GGGCCGCAGTCGCCGCCGTTGCCGCACGCGGCGTCGCAGCCGCCGCAACGACCGGCGCAACCGCCGCCGCAACCAGCGTCGCCCGCATCCGCGTCGTCGGCCGCCGCAGCGCCCGCCGAAGCCGAACCGCAATTCGACCTGCGCTATCTGTCCGGCAGCGCGCGCCAGGCCGACCTGTCGCGCTTCGCCCGCGCCGGCGAAGTCGCGCCGGGGCGCTATCGGCTGGACCTGCGCGTCAACGGCGCGTTCGCGCTGCGCGAGGAAATCGAATTCCGCAGCGAGCCGGCCGGAACTCCCGCGCGCCCGTGTTTGAGCGGGCCGCTGCTGCGCCGGCTCGGCGTCGACCTGGCGGCGACGGCGGACGAACCCGAATGCATCGACCTGGCCGCGCGCGTCGCCCAGGCCGCGGTGCAGGTGGACTTCGCCGAGCTGTCGCTCGACCTCAGCGTGCCGCAGGCGGCGCTGCGCCGCAGCGCGCGCGGCGCGGTCGCGCCGGAGCTGTGGCAGCGCGGCGAGAACGCGCTGGTGCTGGGCTACAGCTACAGCGAAAGCGAACTGCGCGGCGACGACGGCGATTACCGCAGCCGCTACCTCGGCGTGGAGTTCGGCGCCAACCTCGGCGCCTGGCAATACCGCCAGCGCGGCGCGCTGAGCCGGGCCGACGGCGAGCCCTCGCGCTGGGACACCCAGGCCGCGTATCTGGAACGCGCACTGCCGGCGTGGTCGGGACGGCTGCAGCTGGGCCGCGCCACCGCCGGCGATCCGACCCTGGGCGTGTACGGCTTTCGCGGCGCGCGCCTGATCAAGGACGAGCGCATGGTCCCCGATTCGCTGCGCGGCTACGCGCCGGTGGTGCGCGGCACCGCCTACAGCAATGCGGTGGTGGAGATCCGCCAGCGCGGCAGCCTGTTGTATCGCAGCAACGTCGCGCCGGGGCCGTTCGAGATCGACGACCTGTACGCGGCCAGCAACGGTGGCGACCTCGAGGTGGCGGTGATCGAAGCCGACGGCCGCGCCGCCCGCTTCCGCGTCGCCAACGCCTCCAACCCGCAGCTGCGCCGCGCCGGCAGCCTGGGTTACGAATTCGTGCTCGGCCGGGTCGAGGAAACCGCGCTGTCGCAGCGGCCCGGCGTGGCCCAGGCCAGCGCGCAGTACGGGTTCTCCAACGCCTTCACCGGCTACGCCGGCGCGCTGCTCAGCGAGGGCTATCGCTCGCTGGTGCTCGGCGCGGCCTGGAACACCGATTGGGGCGCGTTCTCGCTCGACGCCAATCCGGTGCGCGCCGATGGCGTCGGCACCGCAGTGCGCTGGCGCAGCGGCTACAACCGCCGCTTCGACAACGGCCTGGTGGTGGCGGCGACCGCGGCCGCCTACACCGGCGATGCGCACCTGGACCTGTACGCCGCGCTGCGCCGGCGCGAACAACCGCTGCTCGGCGCCGACGCGCGCGGCCTGCGCGACAGCGCGCAGCTGTCGCTGAGCTGGCCGCTGGGCGCGCGCACCTCGCTGTACCTCAGCGGCTCGCGCCTGGGCTATCGCGACCGCTCCAGCAGCGGCAACTACCAGGCCGGCGTGCGCGGGCAGTGGCGCAACCTCGGCATCGTGTTCACCGCCGCGCGGGTCGACGACGCGGCCGGGCGCAGCGACGATCAGTACTTCCTCGGCCTGACCCTGCCGCTGGGGCGCGCGGCCACCGTCGCCGCCTCGCTGGAGCGCAGCGCGCGCGGCCACGACACTCGGTTGGGCGTCAGCGGCAGCCTCGGCGAAGAGGACGTGCTCGGCTACGGCGTCAGCGTCGCCGACGGCGCCGGCGGCGAGCGCAGCGGCGCGGCCAACGCGCTGTACCGCGCGCCGTTCGCGACGCTCAACGCGTCCTACGGCTGGGGCCGCGGCTATCGCCAATACGGCTGGGGCGTGGACGGCGTGGCGGTGCTGCACGCGCACGGCCTGACCCTGGGCCCGCAATACGGCGAAACCCTGGCCCTGGTCGAAGCCGACGGCGCCAGCGGCGCGCGCCTGCTCAACCAGGGCGGCGCGCGCGTGGACCGGCGCGGCTATGCGCTGGCGCCGTATCTGATTCCGTATGCGCGCAACACCGTCGAGATCGATCCGCTCAGCGCGCGCGCCCAGGTCGACATCGCCGGCACCGCGCAGACCGTGGTGCCGTTCGCCGGCGCGGTGGTGCGGGTGGCGTACCCGAGCCGCGGCGGCCGCGGCGCGATCCTGAGCGTGCGCGACGACGCCGGCGCGCCGCTGCCGTTCGCCGCCGAGGTGCTCGACGAGAGCGGCCGCAGCGTCGGCGCGGTCGCGCAGGCCAGCCGCATCTACGCCACCGGGCTGGCCGAACGCGGCCGCCTGCACGTACGCTGGGGCGCGCAAGCCGGGCGCCGCTGCACGATCGACTACGTCCTTCCTCCGCCTTCCCGCCGCAGCGAGAACGCTTATGCGCTCGTCGAAGCCGTGTGCCATCGCGATGATCCGCCCTGAACGCGGCGGGCGTTGCCTCCCGTACGCCTGCGCCATCGTCGTGTCCGGCGCCGCGGCGCTCGCCGCCGGCGCCGCGCAGGCGCAATGCGCCGCGCCGGCCGAGCGCGCCATCGCCATCGACGCGGCCATCGCG
>NZ_LXSD01000078.1:0-5473 GCF_017168095.1 Lysobacter enzymogenes
GCGCAACCGCGCCGCCGGCCCGCGCCAACGCGCGTGCCGACGGCGCGGCGGCCGCGGATCAGATTTCCGGCGGAAAGCTCAGCGGGCAGCCGTTGGCGCGTTCGCAAGCCCAGAACTCGTTGAGGCAGCCGTCGTAATCGCCGCCGGCATTGCGGCAGGCGTAGTACTGATCCAGGCACTGATCGCAGCGCGGCACGCCGGCGGTGGCGGTGAGCGCGGCGGCGAAGCCGAACGCGGCGAGGGCCAGCGCGACCAGGCGCGGGCGGATGCGGCGGATATTCATGAGACCTCCTTGGTCGTGATCGAGTCGGCAGCGATGAAGCGGCAAGGCTGGCTGCGCGCGCAGCGGCGCGCCGGACTCAGGGCGGCGGCAGGCCGACGGGGCAGCCGCCCTCCATCTGGCAATTCATGAAGTTGTTCGAGCAGGTGCCGTAGTCGTTGCCGCTGTGGTCGCGGCAGTAGTAGTAATCCTGCACACAGTGCAGGCATTGCGGCGGCTCGGCGCTGGCGGCGAGCGCGGCGCCCAGGCCGAACGCGGCCGCGGCGAAGGCGATCAGGCGCGGGCGGATGCTACGGTTCCGTGTGTCCACAGGCTTCCCTCATGTGTCGCCAGTCCTTCTGGCTCGGCCATCCTAGGCGCGCGCACGCAGCGGTATCGGTATCGGCGTCGCGGTCCGCGCACGGCGTGCGCGGCGCCGTGCGCGTGCCGGTCGGCGCCGCTCGGACGCGAGCGCGAACGGCCCGCGGACTCGCATCCGCAGGCCGTCGCACCGTCGATCGCGCGCGGACTCAGTCCGGCGGGAAGCTGGGTTCGCAGCGGTTGTCGATCTCGCACTGGAACAACTGGTCCATGCAACTGGGCTGCGCGTCGGGCGAGTTGTCCCGGCACTGGTAATAGCCTTGCAGGCAGTAGTCGCAGTTCGGCAGGCCGGCCGACGCGGTCAGCGCGGCGGAAAAACCGAATACGCCCAGGGCCACTGCGGTCAAACGGAACATGCGGCGTGACATCGCGAACGCTCCTTTTCCTGTCGCCAGTCCATCTGGCCCGCCGATGCTAGGCGCGCGCGCGGGCCGGGTCATGTGCGGCCGCGGCGGAATTCACGCGGGGGATCACAGAACGCAGCGTTCGCTGCGGTGCGGCAGCGCGTGGCTATGTCGGGCGCGGCCAATGTCGCGTTTCCGAACAGTGCGCGGCGAGTCGTTCTCGCCGCCGTTGCCGCGGTGCTGCGACACCGCACGCCGGCGGCGTGCGCGGCGTCGAGCGCAACGATGCCGAACGCGCCGGTTCAAAACGCAGCTACGCCAAACGCCGCGACGCCAAACGCTGGGACGCCAAACGCTGGGACGCCAAACGCAACGGGGCGGCCGTCGCCGGCCGCCCCGTGGTCGCGATCGCGTTGCGCCGCGTCGCGGCGCGCTACCGCATTACAGATCGAACTTGATGCCCTGGGCCAGCGGCAGCGCGTCGGAGTAGTTGATGGTGTTGGTCTGGCGGCGCATGTACGCGCGCCACGCGTCGGAACCCGACTCGCGGCCGCCGCCGGTTTCCTTCTCGCCGCCGAACGCGCCGCCGATCTCGGCCCCGGAGGTGCCGATGTTGACGTTGGCGATGCCGCAATCCGAACCGGCCGCCGACAGGAAGGCTTCGGCCGCCTTGAGGTTGGCGGTGAAGATCGACGAGGACAGGCCCTGCGGCACGTCGTTCTGCAGTTCGATGGCTTCTTCGAGCTTGCTGAACTTCATCACGTACAGGATCGGCGCGAAGGTTTCGGTCTGCACCACTTCGGCGTCGTTGGTGAGGCCGGTGACGATCGCCGGCAGCACGAAGTTGCCGGGGCGCGAGATGCGCTCGCCGCCGGTCTCGACCTTGCCGCCGGAGGCCTTGGCCTTGGCGATCGCGTCGAGGTAGGCCTGCACGCCGTCCTGGCTGTTGAGCGGGCCCATCAGGTTGGCCGGGTCGGTCGGGTCGCCGATCTTCTTCTCGACCTGCTTGTACGCGGCGACCAGCTTGGCCAGCACGTCGTCATAGATCGACTCGTGCACGAACAAACGGCGCGTGGTCGTGCAGCGCTGGCCGGCGGTGCCGACCGCGCCGAACGCGATCGCCGGGATCGCCAGCTTCAGGTCGGCGCTGGCGTCGACGATGATCGCGTTGTTGCCGCCCAGTTCCAGCAGCGAACGGCCCATGCGGCGGGCGACGCGCTCGCCCACGGCGCGGCCGACCTTGGTCGAGCCGGTGAAGCTCACCAGGCCGATGCGCTTGTCGTCGACGAAGTTCGAGGCCAGCTCGGTGCCGGCGTCGTTGAACAGGAAGAACAGGTCGGGGAAGCCGCCGGCGCGCAGCGCCTCGTTGCAGATCTTCATCGACGCGATCGCCGACAGCGGGGTCTTGGGCGAGGGCTTCCAGATCGAGATGTCGCCGCAGATCGCCGCGATGAAGCTGTTCCAGGCCCACACCGCCACGGGGAAATTGAACGCCGAGATGATGCCGACCAGGCCCAGAGGGTGCCACTGCTCGTACATGCGGTGGCCCGGACGCTCGGAGTGCATGGTCAGGCCGTACAACTGGCGCGACAGGCCGACGGCGAAGTCGCCGATGTCGATCATCTCCTGCACTTCGCCGTCGCCCTCGGGCTTGGACTTGCCCATTTCCAGCGCGACCAGCGAACCCAGCGCGTCCTTGTGCTTGCGCAGCGCGTCGCTGCACAGGCGGATCGCTTCGCCGCGGCGCGGCGCCGGGGTGGTGCGCCACACCGCGAAGGCGGCCTGGGCGCGGGCGACGATGGTTTCGTAATCGGCCTGCGAAGACGCCTGCACGCGCGCCAGCACTTCGCCATCGGTGGGGTTGACGGGCTCCAGCACGCCGGCGTCGGCGGTCTTGGACCATTCGCCGTGGCCGAGGTAGGTGCCGGACTCGTTGTCTTTGAGTCCCAGGGCGGCGAGAACGGGGTGGGTCATACCGAAAGCTCCATGTGGTGGCACGCCGGGGGGCGTGGCGCTTGGGGTGAGGCGGGAAAGGAAAGGCGGGATGGGAGACGCGGGATTGGGGAACTGGCGCGCGCGCGGGCGGCGCGGGCTGCGCGCCGGCGGGCGCGCTGCGGTGGAAGGTGGCGACCCCGACACGATTCGAACGTGTGACCTTCCCCTTAGGAGGGGGATGCTCTATCCAGCTGAGCTACGGGGCCGTGGTGGTTGCGGTGCGGCTGCGCTGCGCATGCGCGAGGGGCGCGGCCATCCGGACGATTGTACCCGCGGCGGTATGCCGGCGGCCACGGCCGGTTCAGCCGCCGCGCCACAGCCGGCGCAGCAAGGCTTCGGCGGCCACGCTGACCGCCACGGCGGCGTCGGGGCTGGACAGGCGCGGCAGCGCCCACTGGTCGGTGGCCTGCAGGACCGCCAGGGTCGCGCCCTCGAGCAACTCCGCATTGGGCGCGGTGTCGACCAGGCCCAGCGCCACCGCGTTGGCGAAAAACGCGCGCAGCCACGGCGACGGCTCGGCCGCGGTGTCGATGCGTTCGAGCAGGGCGCGGTGCTCGGGATGGGCGAGCAGGAACTCGCTGAGCCGGGTGCTGGCGTCGTGGAAGCGATCCCACAGCGCCGCTTCGGTGTCGGCGCCGGGCCACGGGCCGAGCTCCGCGCCGATCCGCAGCAAGGTGTCGGCGGCGACGGTGGCGAACAAGTCGTCCTTGCCGTCGAAGTAGTGATAGGCCGAGGACTTGGAAATGCCGGCGTCTTCGACGATGCGGTTGAGCGAGGCGCCGTCGCGGCCGTCGCGGGCGAAATGGGCGCGGGCGACGTCGAGGAACGCGGCTTGGGCGGCGGGTGGCAGGCGTTGGAAGCGCGGCAGGGGCATGCGGTGTGCTGGATCCGGCGGGAAGGCGTGCGGCGGCGTTATCGGCGGGGCGGACTCAGGCGGAGGCAGTCGCGCGCGGCGTGTTCGGCGCAGTGTCGCCCAAGAGTCGCAGCAGGCGCACGCTCAGGATCCAGTGCGCGGCCCAGGCCGGCAACGCCGCGGCGCCGGCGGCGACGCCGAGCGCGCCCGGCAGCAGCGAGACGATCTGCAGCGCGCACCAGGCCAGGCCGAGCCGGCGCCAAAGCCGCCGCCGGGCCGGCGGCACGCGACCGTCGTTGCGCAGCGAGGCGGCGATGGCGGCGACGATGAAGAAATCCTCCACGAAGTTGTAGGGGATCGCGAACATCCACCACACCGAGCGTGGCGAGGCGGTACGGGCCGCGGGCGGGATCGCGGCCAGCAAGCGCTGCAGACAACGGCAGTAAGCGGCGACCAGGGCCAGGAACGCCAGCACCGCGACGGCAGCGCCGGCGGCACCCAGGGCGTGGATCTCGCCGAGGATGCCGGCGCCCCAATGCGGGGCCCATAGCGGTTGGGTCAGCAGGGCGGCCACCGGGACAGTCAGGACGAGCTTGGCTGCAAGCGGCGCGTAGCTCATCAGTATGGTCTCATGGTGTGTACCATAAGTATACATTATTGGTTCTAGCCGTAAGCCTTGACGCAATCTCCCCCGATAGATCGAAGCGAGCGGGGCACTGACCCAACCCAGTCCGAAGCGGCTTGGCCTCGGGCGCGGCTGATCCAGAACCCTGTGTAGGCCCGGGGCCAGTTGCCCGCTGTGTGGATCTGGCTCGTTCCGCAGCGCTTGCTCACACAGAAAATGCGCACAAATGCGCATTTACGTGACCTGTATCGCGTTTCTTTTGCGTAACAAGGGAAAGACGGACTGGAATTCCAGGCGTCGAGCGTCCGGACGGCCGATGCAGAAGGGGCGGCCGTGGACTGCAGCGAGCTGGGCCGGTGGGCCGGCGCGCAAGCGAGGCGAGCCGCGCGAGTCGGGCGTCGCCAGGGGCAACGGGAGGGCGGGCTGTCGTTCGACGGTCCGCAGGAAACGAACCGCTGGGAAGCGGTCGGTCAGGGGACAACATGAGCCGTTCGATGAGTTGGGCGAGGCGCGCTTGCGCGTCGTTGTGCGTGGGTGCGGGCCTGCGGGCGCGCGAAGGGCGCCGGTCCGCGACCTGGTTCGGCTGGCTGCTGCTGCCGGGCCTCGGGTTTGCCGGCGCCGCCCAGGCGCAGAGCTGCGCGGTCGGCGAGACACCGGCGGCGTTCGGCTTCACCGGCGGCGAGCAGACTGTGAGCGTCCCGGCCGGCGTGCAGTCGCTGACCGTGTACCTCAGCGGCGCGCAAGGCGGGGCCGGGCGCAGCGGCGCCGGCACCATCGGCGGCAGTCCCAATTCTCCCGGCGGCACCGGCGGCCTCGGCGGACGCGTGCGCGGCACTCTGGCGGTGACGCCGGGCGCGATCTTGTCGATCTGGGTCGGCGGGCAGGGCTCGCAGGCGGTCAATCCCGGCGGCATCGGCCAGGGCGTGGACGGCATCGGCGGCGGCGGCACCGACCTGCGCGTCGGCGGCAACGGCGTCGGCAACCGCGTCGCCATCGCCGGCGGCGGCGGTGGCGGC
>NZ_LXSD01000079.1:0-12303 GCF_017168095.1 Lysobacter enzymogenes
CAGGTCGCCGGCCTCGCTGCGCACGCGCCGCGGGTCCGGCAGCGCCAGGCCCAGGCGCCGGGCGCCGCCGCTCAGCCGCGCCCAATGTGCGTCCCACCACGGCAGCTCGCCGCGGTGCGCGCGCAGGGTTTCGAACAGGGCGTCGCCGTAGGCCTGGCCGCGGTCGAACGCAGGCAACGCGGGGACGCGCTGGTCGCCCTGGAAAAAGCGTGCTTCGGGGAGGTCGTCGAAAGCCATGGCGGCATCCTACGCGGGCCCGCAGGAGCTTGCGCAGTTGTGGAGCCATCCCTGTAGGAGCTGCGCAAGCTGCGAGCAAACGCAGAGGTGTACGCAAGCACAGCCACCGAAGCCCGGCGGCGCGAGCGCTGCTCCCGAAACGACACCGATTGGCCGGGCTTCGGGTGACTGCGCTCGCGTACACCTCTGCGTTGGTCGCAGCTCGCGCAGCTCCTACAAAAAGCCCCGCAAAAACGAAAAAGCCCGCGAAGCCGAAGCTCCGCGGGCCTTCGCATCGACCGTCGCGTCCCGTCAGATCCGCTTGAACACCAGCGTCCCGTTGGTGCCGCCGAAGCCGAACCCGTTCGACACCGCCACATCGATCTTGGCCTCGCGCGCCACGTTCGGCACGTAGTCCAGATCGCAGCCCTCGCCCGCTTCGTCGAGGTTGATGGTCGGCGGGATGATGCCGTCGTGCAGCGCCAGCACCGAGAAGATCGCCTCGGCGCCGCCGGCCGCGCCGAGCAGGTGCCCGGTCATCGACTTGGTCGAGCTGACCATCATCTTGTAGGCGTGATCGCCGAACGCGCGCTTCATCGCCAGGGTCTCGGCGAGGTCGCCGAGCGGGGTCGAGGTGCCGTGCGCGTTGAGGTAGCCGACCTGATCGGCATTGATGCCGGCGTCCTTGAGCGCGGAGACCATGCAGCGCGCCGGGCCTTCGCCGTTCTCGCTCGGCGCGGTCATGTGGAACGCGTCGGAGCTGGCGCCGAAACCGGCCAGTTCGCAGTAGATGCGCGCGCCGCGCGCCTTGGCCCGCTCGTACTCTTCCAGGATCAGGATGCCGGCGCCGTCGCCGAGCACGAAGCCGTCGCGGTCCTTGTCCCACGGCCGCGAGGCGCGGGTCGGATCGTCGTTGCGGGTCGACATCGCCTTCATCGAGCAGAAGCCGCCGACCGAGGTCGGCGAGGAGCCGCGCTCGGCGCCGCCGGCGACCATGACGTCGGCGTCGCCGTACTGGATCATGCGCATCGCCATGCCGATGGAATGGTTCGACGTGGCGCAGGCCGAGACCGCGGAGAAGTTCGGGCCCTTGGCGCCGGTGATCAGCGAGATCTGCCCCGGCAGCATGTTGATGATGGTGCTGGGCACGTAGAACGGCGAGATCTTGCGCGGGCCGCCCTCGTGGTACTTGACGGTCTGCTCTTCGATGCCGAGCAGGCCGCCGATGCCCGAGCCGACCAGCGCGCCGATGCGCTCGGCGTTGGAATCGTCGACGACGATGCCGGCGTCCTGCAGCGCCATCAGCGAGGCGGCGACGCCGTAATGGATGAACTCGTCCATCTTCTTCGCGTCCTTCGTGCTCACCCCGTAGCGGGTGATGTCGAAGTCGCGCACTTCGCCGGCGATGCGGGTGGTGAACGCGGCGGGATCGAAATGGGTGATCGGACCGATGCCGGAGCGGCCGTTGACGATGCCGTCCCAACTGCTGGCGACGTCGTTGCCGAGCGGGGAGACCAGGCCGAGGCCGGTGACGACCACGCGGCGGTTGAAGGAACGGTTGGACATTCAGCCTTACCTCTTGGGGATCAGTCTTGTTTGCAGCGGGTCTTGTTTGCAGCAGGCCTCGTTTGCAGCGGATCGTTCTTGAAACGGGTGCCGCGTGCAAACGGGCGCCGCTCGATGCGGTGCGGACGCAAGAGCGCCGGGCGCGCGCCGCGTGCGGGCCGAAGCGGCCGCCACGCTACGCCGGCGTATCGACGCCCCGGAAAAGCGCGGGGCCGCAATGCGGCCCCGGGTGGTTGCTTGTCGATCCATTGCGATGGTCGTGCGATGGTCGCGCAACGCATGCCGGCGCAGGCCGCGCGCGAGGACTCGTGCGCGGCTGCGTCGCGGCCGATTACGACTTGACGTGCGCCTTGACGTAATCGATGGCCTGCTGCACCGAGGTGATCTTCTCGGCCTCTTCGTCCGGGATCTCGCACTCGAACTCTTCCTCGAGCGCCATCACCAGCTCGACCGTGTCGAGCGAATCCGCGCCGAGGTCGTCGACGAAGGAAGCGTTGTTGGTGACTTCCTCTTCCTTGACGCCAAGCTGTTCGACCACGATCTTCTTGACGCGTTCTTCGATGCTGCTCATGGATGCTGCTCCTCCCGTGAGGGGTTTTTCGATGGGATAGTCTAATGGAATCGGGATGTTTCGCGAGACCGGCCCCCGGCGTCGACGAAACCCCTTTGGGTTCAATCGCTTACTAGCCTACGTCAAGGCCTTACGGCATGTACATGCCACCGTTGACGTGCAGCGTTTCGCCGGTGATGTAGCCGGCCCCGGGGCCGGCCAGGAACGCCACCGCGCGGGCGATGTCGGCCGGTTCGCCGAAGCGGCCCAGCGCGATCTGGTCGAACATGGCCGTCTTCGCGTCCTGCGGCAGGTCGCGGGTCATGTCGGTGTCGATGAATCCGGGCGCGACCACATTGACGGTCACACCGCGGCTGCCGATCTCGCGCGCCAGCGACTTGCTGAAGGCGATCACGCCGGCCTTGGCGGCGGCGTAGTTGGCCTGGCCCGGGTTGCCGGTCACGCCGACCACCGAGGCGATGTTGATGATGCGGCCGCGGCGCGCCTTCATCATCGAGCGCATCACCGCCTTGCTGGTGCGATAGACGCTGGTGAGATTGGTGTCGAGGATGGCCTGCCAGTCCTCGTCCTTCATGCGCATGAGCAGGTTGTCGCGGGTGATGCCGGCGTTGTTGACCAGGATCGAGATCGCGCCGATCTCCTTGGCCACCGCGTCGAGCAGCGACTCGACCGAGGCCGGGTCGGCGACGTTCAGCACCCGGCCGTGGCCGCCGTGCGCGGCCAGGCGTTCGCCGATGGCCTGGGCGCCGGATTCGCTGGTGGCGGTGCCGATCACGGTCGCGCCCTGCGCGGCCAGTTCGTCGGCGATCGCCGCGCCGATGCCGCGGCTGGCGCCGGTGACCAGCGCGATTTCGCCCGAAAGCGGGGTCGTGCTCATTGGTTTCACTCCGTAGTGCTGGCTCGTGGTGGCGCCGCTGCTGTCGACCGCCGCGTCCTGCGACCTCGCCCGCCGGGCACGGGGCCCGGGCGCGGCCAGCCTACAGGCTGAGGCGGCGATTGAGTAGCGCGCTGCGCCCGGTAGTGCGGCGGCGGGTTCAGCGCCAGTCGGACAGGGCGGCGTCGAACTCCGCCGGGGTGCCGATGGCGCGGCCGTCGATGGATTTGTCGATGCGCTTGACCAGGCCGGTCAGCACCTTGCCCGGGCCGCACTCGACGACGCGCTGCGCGCCGTGCGCGGCCAGCGCCTGCACGCAGGCGGTCCAGCGCACCGGCAGGTAGAGCTGGCGCACCAGCGCGTCGCGGATCGCCTCGACGCTGGCGTGGACCTGGGCGTCGACGTTCTGCACCACCGGCAACTGCGGCGCGCGCCAGTCCAGCCCGGCCATGGCTTCGGCCAGGCGGTTGGCGGCTTCGCGCATCAGCGGGGTGTGCGAGGGCACGCTGACGGCCAGCTTGACCGCCTTGCGCACGCCGGCCTCGGCCAGCCGGGTCAGGGCCTTGTCGACCGCCGCGGCATGGCCGCCGATGACGATCTGGCCGGGCGAGTTGTAATTGGCCGGCACCACCACTTCGCTGCCGGACACGGCCTGGCAGATCTCTTCGACCAGGGCGTCCTCGGCGCCGAGCACGGCGGCCATCGCGCCGACGCCGGCCGGCGCCGCGTCCTGCATCAGCTGGCCGCGCAGGCGCACCAGGTGGGCGCCGTCGCGCAGCGACAGCGCGCCGGCGGCGACCAGCGCGGTGTATTCGCCGAGGCTGTGCCCGGCCAGCCGCGCCGGCTGGGCGCCGCCGCGGGCCTGCCACAGCCGCCACATCGCCACGCCTGCGGCGAGCAGCGCCGGCTGGGTGTATTCGGTGCGGTTGAGCATCTCTTCCGGACCGCCCTGGCTCAGCGCCCACAGATCGACGCCGGCGCCGTCGCTGGCTTCGGCGAAGGTCTCGCGCAGACCCGCGTGCAGTTCCGACAGCTCGGCCAGCATGCCCACCGATTGCGAGCCCTGGCCCGGAAAGACGAAAGAAAGTCGCTGATCGCTCACACGCACTGCCGTATCGGTTGGAAGCGCGCATGATACGGGCGAAAAGTGGCGAACGTCTGTACTCGGCGGTACGGCGTCACAGCGCGTCGCAAAGTGACGCGAGCGAGTGTGCGGGATCGGCGGTTTCGGCGTGAGCGGCTGACGATCATTCAAACGTTCGCATGAAAAGGAGACCTCGCTGTAGGAGCTGCGCGAGCTGCGACCGCGAAACCTCGCCTGCGTCGTAAGTGCTGCTTCGCGGTCGCAGCTCGCGCAGCTCCTACAGGGGGATCGCCGGCATCGCGGCGAGGGTGCGGATGCGAAAACGGCCGCGGGTCGCCCCGCGGCCGTCGTTCGCACAGCACTCGCAGCGTGCATCAATCGATGAACTCGGCCACTTCGCGCAGCGAATCGAAATCGCGATCGGGCGCGAAATCCACGCCCAGGCCGATCAGCACCGCGGCCAGCATCCACAGCCACGCCGCGCGGCGCAGCGCCTGCACCGCGCCGCCGAGGCCGCGCGCGCGCCGGCCCAGCCAGCGGGTCAGCGATTGCACGAAGCCGAGCCGGTCGGCGGCGTCGCCGAGGCCGCGTCTCACCTCTTCGGCGCTGCCGCGCAGCGAGTCGGCAATGATCGCGCTGAGCTCCTGGTCGGGGTCGCGGAAGTAACGCGAAGCGCCGGCGGCGAAGATCAGCCAGTCGCGGATCTGCGCCTGCTGCACGGTCATGACTTCGGCCGGGTCTTCCTCGAAATCGATGAAGCCGATGCGGCCGTCGGCGTCGACGGTGAGGTTGCGCGCCAGCGGCTGGCCAATGTAGCCGCCGCGCGCGTGCACCTGCGCCAGCGTGCGCGCGGCCTGGGTCACCAGCCGATAGGCCTGCTCCGGCGTCGAGCGGCGCAGCCGCGCCGACAGGGTTTCGCCGATGT
This sequence comes from Lysobacter enzymogenes, assembly GCF_017168095.1. Classification (GTDB taxonomy): domain Bacteria; phylum Pseudomonadota; class Gammaproteobacteria; order Xanthomonadales; family Xanthomonadaceae; genus Lysobacter; species Lysobacter enzymogenes_D. The sequence goes on from NZ_LXSD01000079.1 coordinate 5,237, forward strand.
CGCTGAGCAGCAGGTAGGTGTCGCCCTCGCCGAGGATGCTCGGCACGCGCACGTCGACCGCGGCGAGTTCTTGCAGGCGGCGCTGTTCGGTCTGGCGCGCGTCGGCGCCGACCCGGTGCGGCGGCGGCAACAACGACGGCACGCCGAGCCGGCGCGCGGTCAGTTCGAGCGCGCGCAGGCGCAGGCGGCGGCTGCCGCCGCCGTAGGATTTGAGCCAGGCCGTGCGGCCTTGCAGGTTCAGTCGGGTCACCATGACGCGAGTCCTTGTGCGTGGCGCCGCGCGCGGGCCTCCGGCCCGCTGCCCCGATCGGGGCGTGGGACGCCGCTCCGCGCAGGAGCGGCGCCCCTGTAACGAATCAGTAACGCAGCAGCGCCGAACCCCAGGTGAAACCGCCGCCGAACGCCTCAAGCAGCAAAAGCTGGCCGCGCTGCACCTTGCCCGAACGCACCGCCTCGTCCAGCGCCAGCGGCACCGAACCCGACGAGGTGTTGCCGTGCTTGTCGACGGTGACGATCACCCGCTCCATCGGCATGTCCAGGCGCTTGGCCGTGGCCTCGATGATGCGCAGGTTGGCCTGGTGCGGAATCAGCCAGTCGATCTCGTGACGGTCCAGGCCGTTGGCTTCCAGGGTCTCCTCGACCACCGAATCCAGCGCCTTGACCGCGTGCTTGAACACTTCGTTGCCGGTCATCAGCACGCGCACGCCGGCGTTGTGCTCTTCGGGCTTGAAGCCGGCCGAGACGCCGACCGGGTTCCACAGCAGTTCCTTCTTGCCGCCGTCGGCGTGCAGATGGGTGCTGAGGATGCCGGTCTCGCTGTCGGCCTTGAGCACCACCGCGCCGGCGCCGTCGCCGAACAGCACGCAGGTGGAGCGGTCGGTCCAGTCGAGCATGCGGGTCAGGGTTTCCGAGCCCACGACCAGCACGGTCTTGGCCGCCCCGGAACGGATGAACTTGTCGGCCACGGTCAGCGCGTAGACGAAGCCCGAGCAGGCCGCGTTGACGTCGAAGGCCGGGCAGCCGTTGGCGCCCAGGCGGTGCTGCAGCAGGCAGGCGCTGGACGGGAAGATCAGGTCCGGGGTGGTGGTGCCCAGGACGATCAGGTCGATCTCTTCGGGGGTCACGCCGGCGGCTTCGAGCGCGCGCAGCGAGGCCTGGTAAGCCAGGTCGACGGTGGTTTCGCCTTCGGCGGCGACGTGGCGCTGGCGGATGCCGGTGCGGGTCCGGATCCATTCGTCGCTGGTCTCGACGCGCTTGGCCAGCTCGTCGTTGGTCACCACCTGGGCCGGCAGGTAGCTGCCGGTGCCCGCGATACGGGCGTAAATCCGATCTGTCATCACCGCTCCGCGGAATGGCCGGGGCGGCCTGCGCAACGGCGGCGTCGCGAACGCGCGCGCACCCGCAGGCCACCGAGAAACAGGACCGCCAGCGCGAAGCTGGCGGAAGACGAAGCCGCGGCGGCCGCAGGTCTGTTGTCGCACGGACTCGCCGCGGGGGCGGTCCGACCGGTGCCGGCGCGATGGCGGACGCCATCCTCCGCCGGCCCAGATCGCGGCGACGCGCGCCTATGCCAGCGCGCGCCGCGGCGGGCCGGGAGGATTACTCCTCGTCGGCGACGCGCGACTTGGTGTCGATCACCTTCTTGCCGCGGTAGTAGCCGTCGGCGGTGACGTGGTGGCGGATGTGGGTCTCGCCGGTGGTCGGGTCGGTGGCCAGCTGCTTGCTGGTCAGCGCATCGTGCGAACGGCGCTGGCCGCGGCGGGACGGGGTGACGCGGGACTTCTGAACGGCCATGGTCTTGCTCCGGAAAAGCGGTGGAAACCTGAGGTGGATAGCGTAAGCCCGATTAGCAGGACTCGCTCGATGCCTGCAGGTCGGAGTTGGAACTGGGTATTGTGAACCAAACGCGCGGGTTTATCGCTTGGCTCAGTTGTTTTTCTTCAGCGACGACAACACCGCGAACGGGTTGGCGGCGTCCCGCTCGGCCTGGTCGGCCGGCCAGTCGCGCTCGACCGCCTCGTTGCCGGGCGCCATCGGCACCACCGGCACGGCGAGGATCAGCTCGTCCTCGACCAGGTCCGAGGGCTGCAGCATGCCGTCGGCGGGCATCAGCAACGGCTCGTAGCCGGGCGGCAACGCGGCTTCGTCGGCCTCGTCGCGGATCAGCCCGAGGCGCTGGACGATCTGCACCGGCAGCTCGAACCGCTCCAGCGTGCGCTGGCACAGCAACGGCAGGGCGGCGTCGATCTTCAGCTCGGCGTAGGGCGTCTGCAGTTCGTCGGTGTCGAAGTCCAGCGAAAACCGGACTTCGCCGTCGGTGTCGTACAGCAGACCCGCCAGGCGCGACAGCGCCGACAACGGCAGACGGCCTTCCACGCCGCGCCGTGCCGCCACCAGGCGCCAGGCATCCAGGACTTCGGGCACCCGCCCAGATGGCACTTCGGCTGACATAAGCCGCGAAATGGTAGAGACCGCGCGGGGCGCTGTCAAACCATTGTCAAAACGCAAGTCCCGGACCGGCTTGGGATTTGCCCGTGGCGGGCCCGCGCGTGCAGACTGCCGGGCCTCGCCCCCCGCCATCGGCCCGGCCGTGACCCTAGTCCTGTTAATGTTCCTGACTTCGATCGCCGCCGCGGCCGTGATCGCCGCCCTGCTGTACCGGCCGCTGCGCCGGCAGCGCGCGGTACGCGAAGTGCTCGACGCCGCCGACGCGCTGGAGGCGCGCCTGCGCACCGCCCGCGCCGAAATCGAGGCGGTGGCCGGCGACGAGGGCCGCGACCCGGTCGGCGAGGCCATGCGCGAAATGCTGCGCCAGCGCCTGTGGCTGCGCGACCACGGCCGCCAGGCCAGCCTGAACCAGCTCGGCGAGGTCCGCGCCTCGATCGACGCCGCGCGCGGGCGGATCGAGCAGCAACTGGTGCAGATCGAGCAGGCCCGGCTGAACTGAGAAACGAGCGCACAGGAGTGAGGAGCGGGCGAAAGCGCCCGCTCGCTCCTCACTCCCGTGCGCTCACCCCTGCCCTTATGACCCCGCTGATCCTCGCCTCCACCTCCCGCTACCGTCGCGAACTGCTCGGCCGCCTCGGCCTGGCGTTCGACGTCGCGCGCCCCGAAACCGACGAAACCCCGCAGCTGGGCGAAACGCCGGCCAAGCTGGCCAGGCGCCTGGCCGAGGCCAAGGCCGCCGCGGTCGCCGCGCAACGTCCGGACGCCTGGGTGATCGGCTCCGACCAGGTCGCCGAATTCGACGGCCTGCCGATCGGCAAGCCCGGCGGACGCGAGGCCGCGATCGCCCAGCTCGGCGCGATGTCCGGGCGCGAAGTGCGCTTCTGCACCGGGCTGTGCGTGCTGCGCGACGGGCAGGCCGCGTTGAGCGAACTCGACGTCACCGTGGTGCGCTTCCGCGAACTGGGCGCCAGCGAAATCGAGCGCTACGTCGATGCCGAACAGCCGTTCGACTGCGCCGGCAGCTTCAAATCCGAGGGCCTGGGCATCGCCCTGTTCGAGGCGATCGAATCGCGCGACCCGACCGCGCTGATCGGCCTGCCGCTGATCGCCACCGCGCGCCTGCTGCGCCGCGCCGGCTACGCGTTGCCTTGATGGTTGCCCACCTGCAGGAGCGGCGCAAGCCGCGACCGCGATAACTCGATCGCGCCGCAACCGCATTCGCGCGCGCCGCCGCAACTAACGACCGAGCGCTACGCGGCCCCGCCCCATCGCTCAACGCCGACGCAAATCGATCGGCTGCTCCGCCCAATCCTCGACGCTGCCGTCGCGCCCATGCAGGCGCAGGCCCAGCCAATGCCGGCCGGGCGCCTCGGCGTCGAGCTCGACCGTCGCGCCGAACCCCACCCGCGGGTGCTGCGGATCGCTGGAATGGCGACCGTCGCGCAGGCTCCAGTATTCGCGCACGCCGGCGCGCTCCTGGCCGTAATCGGCCTGCGCCACCACCCGGCCGTCGAGCATGATCTCGACCTTGGCCAGGCCCACGCCGTCCTTGAACGCCCAGCCCGAGACCGCGAACGCACCCGGGCCGACCCGCGCGCCGGCGGCGGGCTGATCGATCCAGGCCATCGCCGGCGTGGTGCACTCGCCCTCGCGCCGGGGGCCGTCGAAGGCGAACAGGGCGAAGCGCTGGCGGCCGTGATCGATGTTGAGCATCTGCGGCGGCGGCAGCGGCCCGACCATCGCGCACAGGTCGTGATAGCGCTGCAGCAGGTTCTTGTATTCGACTTCGGTCGCGCCGACCACCAGCAGCACCGGCTGCGCGCCCCAGTCGGCGCGGCCGTCGCGGTGCAGGCCCCACAGCCGCAGCTGCGGCGCGCGGCCGTGCTTGTGGTTGATCGGATGATCGAGCACGGCGATGCGCGGGTCGTCGAGGGCGAAGCCCAGTTCGGCGCCGGCCTTGAAGTTGTCGGCGACCAGGCGCGTGCCCGGCGGCATCGTCTGCAAGCGCTCGCGCACGCCGCGCGCCAGTTCGTCCCAGCCGGCGAAGTTGGCCGGGTACCACTTCTCGCCGGCGCTGCGCGCGCGCAGTTCCGGCCGCGACACCGCCACGTAGTAGCCCAGCATCGCCAGCAGCGCGGCGCCGGCCAGCGCCGCGGTCAAGCCGCGCGCCCACTCCGGCCAGCGCGCCAGCACCATCGGCAACAACGGCAGCAGCGCCATGAAGCCCGGCAGCGGCCAGTGGAAGCTGACCCGCTCGGTGTCGGCGAAGAAGCCGAGCACGAAGAAGCCCAGCACCACCAGGCCGCCGAGCAGGGCGAAATAACGCGTCACCGGCGAGGGATCGCGCGCGCCGCGCCAGCCGGCGACGGCGAGCGCGGCGAACAGCAGCGGCGTGACCAGCAGCGCCTGGATCGCGACGAACCACAAACCGTCGGCATGGAACGCCCAGGGATGGCGATCGACCAACTGGAAGCGCAGGCCAGCATCGGCGTTGTCGAGGTTCCAGGCCACCAGCGGCGCCCAGGCCGAAGCACCGATCGCCGCCGCGGTCAGCACGCGCGCGTCGCGCAGCGCGCGCCGGCCTTCGGGCAGCAACAACAGCACCACGAAGCCCACGCCGATTACGGCGATGAAACGGTAATGGCTGAGCGCGCCCAGCGACAGGCCGGCGGCGAGCTCGACCGCGCTGCGCGCATCGACCTGGCGCAGCAGGCGCGCGCCGGCGTCCAGGCACAGCAGGGTCGCCAGCGCCATCATCGCGTCGGGCAGCGCCAGCAGGCCGAGCGTGCCCGCCAGCGGCAGCAGCAGCGCGTAGCAGCCGGCGATCCAGCCGTTGCGCGCGCCGAACTCGCGCGCGGCCACCCGCGCCAGCAGCCACGGCACCAGCGCGGCGATGGCCAGGAACGGCGCGCGCAAGGCCAGCGTCGAATTGCCGCCCAGTTCCACCCCCAGCCGCGCCAGCCACGCGGTCAGGCCGGGCAGGTCGGAATAGGCCGCGGCCGGATGCCGGCCTTCCTGCCAATAGAAGGCCTCGTCGACGAACAGCGGCAGCTTGGCGGCGACGGCGAGCTTGAGCAGCAGCACCAGCGTCCACAGCGCCCAGAACAGATTGCGCATCGCGCTGGCTTCGTCCCTGTCCCGCATCGGCACCCGACCTCGCTACACTCTGGATCCTGGGGGAACGTCTCGTCTCGTCGCATCGCCAGCGCACTGCGTTTTGTTGACGCTTATCGCAGAAGCGGGTTCCACGGTGCGGGGTCGACGCTCACGAACCTGACAAAAAAGACATCTTCGGCATCGCGCGCTTCAACGCAAGGTTGCGACGCAAGGTTTTGCGCAATCGATCCTGCGTCGCGCACGCGGCACCATCGTGTTGCCGAGGCGGCGTTTTCGCAGTCGCGGCGTTTCAGAACCGCGGCGTATCAAGGCAGGATTTTTTCGCAATCGGGCTTTTCGCCACCACGCCCTTCCGAACCATACGCACGAGCACCACGCTTTCACGCACCACGCTTTCACGCATCACGCTTCCACGCACCACGCTTCCCAACCTCACGCTTTCTACGACGGCAGGCCCGATGAGCGCAGGCAAGACCACCGCAAGCAACGCAACGCACGAAGCGAACATCCTAACCGATGCGCTGCGCGGCGCCCTCGAACAGGCCCAGGCGCAGGTCAACGCGCTGGTGCTCGGCAAGGCGCAGGCGGTGCGGCTGGCCTTCGTCGCGCTGCTCTCCGACGGCCATCTGTTGATCGAGGACTTGCCCGGCCTGGGCAAGACCACCCTCGCCCACGCGCTGGCGGCCACCTTGGGCCTGGAATTCCAGCGCGTGCAGTTCACCTCCGACCTGCTGCCGGCCGACGTGGTCGGGGTGTCGGTGTTCGACCCGACCTCACGCCAGTTCCAGTTCCATCCCGGCCCGGTGTTCACCCAGGTGCTGCTCGCCGACGAGATCAACCGCGCGCCGCCGCGCACGCAAAGCGCGCTGCTGGAGGCGATGGCCGAGCACCAGGTGACCATCGACGGGCGCACCCATCCGCTGCCGGATCCGTTCTTCGTCATCGCCACCCAGAACCCGGTCGACCTGTCGGGCACCTACCCGCTGCCGGATTCGCAGCTCGACCGCTTCCTGCTGCGCCTGCACCTGGGCTACCCGGACGAAGCCGCCGAGCGCGACCTGCTCGCCGGCGCCGACCGCCGCCACCTGATCGCGCAGGCGCGCGCGCTGCTGTCGAGCCAGGACGTGCAGGCGATCCGCCGCGCGGTCGATGCGGTGCAGGTAAGCGAAGCGCTGATCGCCTACGTGCAGGCGCTGCTCGCGCGCAGCCGCAAGCACCCGGGCGTGCGCGTGGGCCTGTCGCCGCGCGCCGGACTGGCGCTGCTGCGCGCCGCGCGCGCCTATGCGCTGCTGCTCGGCCGCAGCCATGTGGTGCCCGAGGACGTGCAGGCGCTGTTCGCCGCGGTCGCCACCCATCGCCTGGTCGCCGAAGCCGACGGCGCGGCCGACCTGGCCAAGTCGATCCTCTACGCCGTGGCGGTGGATTGAGCGCGGCCATGGCCGGCGCCGAGCCGACGCCCGCTTCCGCCGCGCGCGCGCGCTGGCGGCAGTGGCGCGCGCGCC
>NZ_LXSD01000080.1:0-7743 GCF_017168095.1 Lysobacter enzymogenes
TGCACGCGCTCGTCGCCGAGCCGCGCGCGCAGGCGCTCGCGCAGCTGCGCCCACGGCAGCGCCTGCTGCGGGCGCGGGTCGAACAGGTCGCGCGCGGCCGGCACGAACGGCGGCAGTTCTTCGGCCAGCAGGCGCAGCGCCACCACCGGCGCCGGCAGTTGCGCGTGCTGCAGGCGGCCGCGCGCGAGTTCGAACAGCATCGCCGCTTCGCGCTCCGGCGCGAGCAGGCCGACCGCGACTTCGCTCGGCGGGCGCTGTTCGCGATGGCTGTGGCGCTCGTGTTCGAGCAGCAGCTTGAACCGGGCCACGCCGCCGTCGCGGCCGGACAGGTACGCGGCCAGGTCGGCGGTGAGCCGGCGCAGCGGGAACAGCAGCGCCTGGCTGGATTCGGCTTCGTGGCCGAGCTCGATGCGCGCGTCGAACGCGTCGGGCGGTTGGTAGAAGCTCAGCGGCGGTTCGGCCACGCCGCGCAGCGCGTCCAGGCGCAGCAGCAGGTCCGGGCCGAAGCGCCGCGCCAGCGGCGCGCGCGGCAGCGCGAACACCGCGCCGAGCTTGCGCAGGCCCATGCGTTGCAGCGCCTGCACCGCGGCCGGGTCGAGGCCGCTGCGTTCGATCGGCAGCTTGGCCAGCGCCGGCAGCAGCAGGTCGTCGTCGAAGCACAGGCCGTCGCCGACATTGGTCAGCGCGCGCGCGGCGAACGGATTGGGCGCTGCGGCCATGCGGTGGCGGAAGCCGAGTTCGGCCAGTTCCGCGTTCAAGCGCTGGCGCAGTTGCGGCCAGGCGCCGAACAAACGCCGGCTGCCGGCGATTTCCAGCACCAGGGCGTGGGCGAATTCGGCGCTGACCTGCGAGCTGTAGCGATAGGCCCAGGCGGCGAGCAACTGGCGCGCGCGCTCGGCCGCCTGCGGGTCGAATTCGGCGGTCTGCACGCCGTCGGCGATGGCCTGCGCGGCGACCAGCGACAGGCCGGGCCGCAAGCCGAGCGCGCGCGCGGCGGCGTTGACCGAGTGCAGGCGGCGGCGCGCGTGCGGGCCTTCGACCAGGACCAGCGGGCGGTCGGGATCGGGGTGTCGGCGCAGGACCACGTCCATCGCCAATTGCGGCAGCAGCAGGCAGGCCCAGCGCATGGCGTCAGCGGCGCGGCGCGGGGAACGGCCGCGGCGGGTTGGAAGTCCGCGCCGCGAAAGCTTCGGTATTCGCGGTGGGAGGGACTTCAGGCCCGATGCTTTCGGCTCCGTTCGCGGCGTCGGAACGGCTTGCGGCGCCGGAACGGAAAGCATCGGGCCTGAAGGCCCTCCCACTGAACTCGATGACCGCGGCGCGGTTCGCCTCGGTTTCGCGCGCGGTCGAGGTGTCGCGCGCGGCCGGTTCCGCGCGGTCCGCGGGCGCGAACGCGATCGCCCGCGTCGGCGCATTGCCGCCGCGGCACTTGAGCACGCGCAACTGCGCCGGCGCGGCGTCGATGGCGATGCGCAGCGCGGCCGGCGAAGGGTTCAGCGCGGCGCGCGCCTCGCGCAGGGCGAAGCCCAGGCATTGGCCGCTTTCGGCCGCCACCTGCAGGCGCCGCAGGGCGCGGTCGTCGGCGCGCTGCGGCCAGCACAGCACCGCCGCGCAGGCACCCGAGCGCAGGCACTGCTCGGCCGCCCACAACGCATCGCGGCCGCTCGCGCGCACCACCTGCAGGCGCGACAGCGCCACGCCCGCGTCGCGCCAGGCCGGCGCATACGGCAGCAGCGGCGGGTCGACCAGGACGATCATGCCGGCCTCGTGCGCCTGCTCCTGCCCGGGCGCCGCGCGCGACAGCCGCGCCAGCGCCGGCCACAGCAGGCTCAGTTCGCCGACGCCGGCGTGCGGCAGCAGCAGTTCGGTCAGCGCCGCTTCGGGCCAGCCGCCGGTCGGCAGCGCGGCGTCGAGCGCGGCGTGGCCGGTGGACTGCGCGGACGGCGCGATCTGCGCGCTCTGGCCGCGCCACAGCCGGCGCGAACCGAGCAGGCCTTCCAGCGATACGGGCGGAGTGCTCATCGCCGGCCGCTCAGGCGCTGCGCACCAGGCCGCAATACAGCCCTTCGATGGCGAAGTCGGCATCGAGGGGCACGCGGATCGGCGCGTAATCGGGATTGCGCGGCAGCAGGGCGATGCCGTCGGCGTCGATGCGCAGGCGCTTGATGGTGATTTCCTCGCCCAGGCGCGCGACCACCACCTGGCCGCTGCGCGCATCTTGAGTGCGGTGCACCGCGACCAGGTCGCCGTCGAAGATGCCGTCCTCGCGCATCGAGTCGCCCTTGACCCGCAGCAGGTAGTCCGGCCGCGGCGAGAACAGCGCGCGGTCGATCAGCACGTGCGCTTCGGCCTCGGCGTCGGCGCCGATCGGCGCGCCGGCGGCGACCCGGCCGAGGATCGGCAGGGCGGCGCGCGCGTCGTCGTTGTCGGCGCGCGCGGCGAACCCAGCCAGCTCCAGGCCTTCGCGTTCGGCGCGCCAGGCCAGCGCCTCGCGCACCCCGGCCGGACGCAGGCGGATGCCGCGCGCGCGGCCCGGCAGCAGTTCGATCAGCCCGTCCTCGCGCAGCGCCTGCAGGTGGTAGCCGGCGGAGCGGTTCTGGCGGAAACCGAAGCGCGCGCAGATTTCCTGCTGCGACGGCGGCAGGCCGTCGGCGTCGAGGCGCTCGTGCAGGAAGGCGAGCAGGGCGCGGCGGAGGTCGGTGAGGCTCATGTACTAATTTTAGTAATAATCCGGGCACGCCGGTAAGCCAGGGCGGGCGCGGCCGACGGACGGGAGATGGAGGATCGGCGCAGATTGAGCGCCGCAAGTCGCAGCGGCTGCGACGGAGCACCCCTGTAGGAGCGGCGCAAGCCGCGACCGCGGGGCATCAAGATCGCGCTGTAAGTGCCTGCGCTACATGCCAAAATTGCGCCGCAAGCGTGTTGGTTCGCGGTCGCGGCTCGCGCCGCTCCTACAGGGGCTGGCGGGAAGCGCCGACGAACGGTGCCGGAACCTATTGACCGGCTACGGTCCCTTCATTAATTTCTGTCTAAACAGAAATAAGAGAACGACCATGCCCCTCAGCCCCCTGCAAGAACGCTTCGTCCTCCACTGGGGCGAGATGGGCAGCCGCTGGGGCGTCAACCGCACCGTCGCCCAGATCCACGCGCTGCTGTTCCTGTCCGAGCGCGCGATCACCGCCGACGAGATCTGCGAAACCCTCAACCTCGCCCGTTCCAACGTCAGCACCAGCCTGCGCGAGCTGCAGTCCTGGAACCTGGCCCGGGTCACCCACGTGCTCGGCGACCGCCGCGACCACTTCGAGACCTACAAGGACGTGTGGGACATCTTCCGCGCCGTGGTCCAGGAGCGGCGCCGGCGCGAGATCGAGCCGACCCTGAGCATGCTGCGCACCGCCGTGCTCGACGGCGACAACGCCGCGGTCCCGCCCGACCAAAGCGACCCGCGCGACCGCCTGACCCTGGCGCGCATGCGCGAGGTGCTGGAGTTCATGGAGACCGGCACCGGCTGGATCGACGAGATGAACCGGCTCGACCCCAAGACCTTGATCAAGCTGCTGAAGATGGGCGCGCGCATCCAGCAGTTCGTGCGCGGCCCGGTCAAGCCGCTGCCGGCACCGCAGGCGCAGGCCGTCGGCGTGCTGTTCGCCGACGAGGACGAGGCGGGCGAGGGCGCCGGCCCGGACGCCGCCGCGCCGCCCGCGGATCGCTCGTCCTGAGCGATCCCCTTTTTTGCCGATCAATTTCTGTAATTACCGAAATAACTGTAGGAGTCGATCATGAAGAACGATCCCGCCCCACGCTCGCCGCTTGAACCCGTCGTCGCCCTGTACGACCGCGCTTGCCCGCTGTGCCGCACCGAGATGCACCGGCTCAAGGCGCGCGACCGCCGCGGCCGGCTGCGCCTGGTCGACATCGCCGCCGAGGGCTTCGACGCCGCGCACTGGGGCTTCGAACTCGAAGCCCTGCGCAACGCCCTGCACGTGCGCGGCGCCGACGGCCAGTGGCGGATCGGCGTGCCCGGCATCGCCGAGGCCTACCGCGCGGTCGGCCTGGGCTGGCTGACCTGGCCGCTGCGCGTGCCCGGCGCCGGCCGCGCCGCCGCGCGCGCCTATCGCTGGATCGCGCCGAACCGCCACCGCGTCTCGCGCTGGCTGGGCTATCGCGAAGCCGGCGAAGACCCCGCGCCGCGCTGCGACGACGGCCATTGCCCCACCCACTTCTGAGGACGCGGCCATGGACCTGCACACCTTGTTCCTGAGCTTGCTGCTGCTGCAGATCGCGATGGGCGCGCTCGACACCGTCGCCCACCACGAAGTGATGGAGAAGCTCGCCAACCGCCGCAGCGCCGCGCTCGAGCTGAAGCTGCATTCGGCGCGCGGCTTCGTCTACGGTTTCTTGTTTTTGGTGTTCGCCTGGCTCCGCCCGCAAGGGCTGTGGCTGGCGGCGGTGTGGGCGCTGGTGCTGATCGAAGTCGCCATCACCTTGTGGGACTTCGTGGTCGAAGACGCGACCCGCCTGCTGCCGAACACCGAGCGCGTGCTGCACACCATCCTCGCGGTCAACGGCGGCGCGATGTTCGCGGTGTATGCGCTGGCCACGCGCGGCGACTGGGCGCTGCCCAGCGCATTGACGCCGGTCGCGCACGGCTGGATGTCGTGGGCGCTGAGCGCGGCCGCGCTCGGCATCGCCGCCAGCGCGGTGCGCGACGGTCTGGCCGCGCGCGCCAACGCCGCCGAACCGGCCCCGCGGCCGCTGCTGGCGCAGCATCCGCAGCAGCATTTCCTGGTCAGCGGCGGCACCGGCTTCATCGGCACCGCGCTGGTCGAAGGCCTGCTCGCCGGCGGCCACCGCATCACCGTGCTCAGCCGCGATCCGCGCCGCGCCGCGCTGCGGTTCGGCGGGCGCGCGCGCTGCATCGCCGACACCGCCGAGCTGCGCGACGACGAGCGCATCGACGTGGTGGTCAATCTCGCCGGCGCGCCGGTGGTCGGCCCGCGCTGGTCGCCGGCGCGCAAGCGCGCGCTGTTGGCCAGCCGCGTCGGCACCACCGACGCCTTGCGCGCCTGGTGCGATCGCGCCGTCGTCAAACCGGCGCTGTGGCTGCAGGCCAGCGCGGTCGGGCTGTACGGCGCGCAGGCGCGCAGCGCGCCCGAACTGCGCGAGCTCGCGCCGGTGCGCGGCGATTTCCCCAGCGAACTGTGCGCGGCCTGGGAGCGCGCGGCCGCGCCGGTCGGCGAGCACGGCGTGCGCCTGGCCACGCTGCGCCTGGGCCTGGTCCTGCACCGCAGCGGCGGCCTGCTGCCGATGCTGGCGCTGGCGGCCGCGCTCGGCGGCGCCGCGCGCCTGGGCGACGGCCGGCAATGGTTCGCCTGGATCCACCTCGACGACGTGCTGCGCTTCGTCGAGCACGCGGTCGAACACGCCGGCGTGCGCGGCCCGTACAACCTGGTCGCGCCGGGCGGCTGCACCCAGGCCGAGTTCACCCGCGAACTGGCGCGCTCGCTGCATCGCCCCGCATGGCTGGCGATGCCGGCCGCGCCGCTGCGGCTGCTGCTGGGCGAGATGGCGACGATGCTGCTCGACGGCCCCGTCGTCGCGCCGCAACGCCTGGCCGACCAGCGCTTCGCCTTCGTCCATCCCGTGCTCGCCAGCGCCCTGGGCGGCGCGCGCGCCGGTTCGGCGATCGATCCGCGTTCTGACTATGTGGGTGTAGGACACCCGGGTGAGGGACATGGAACTGTTGCAACGCGTTGACCTGCCGGCGCGCGCCGGCGACCGCGCCGTCGCTCCGGCGGCGGCGGACCTTCCCGCCGCGGCCGGCCGAGCGGCGCCCGCGCACGACCTGACCGAACTGCTCAAGGCCGCGCTGGGCCCGCGCTGGGCGCTGCTGCACCCGCATATCCAGGCGCGCTTCGGGCTCGCCGGCGGCCACGCCCGGGCCGAATACGTCGGCGACATGCACCAGGTGCGCTGCACCCGCCTGGGCGCGCTGTTCGCGCGGCTGATCCGCTACGCGCGGGTGCTGCCGCACCACAACGCCGACGACGTGCCGTTCCGCTTCGACGTCGAACCGCTGCGGCGCGAACTGGGCTGGCTCAAGACCCGCACCTACCACTTCGCCGAGGAAATCTTCAGCTTCCGCTCGCGCATGACCCTCGGCGCCGACGGCGAACTGCTGGAGCACTTCGGCGGCGGCCTGGGCATGCGGGTGCGCCTGGAAGTGCTGCCGAACCGGCTGGTGTTCGTCGACGACGGCTTCTTCCTGCACTGGCGCGGCCTGCGCCTGCCGCTGCCGCGGCTGCTGTCGCCGGGCCGGTTCGTGCTGGTGCACCGCGACCTCGACGCCGAGCAGTTCGAAGTCTGCATCGACGTCGTCCACCCCTGGTTCGGCCCGCTGTTCCACCAGGAAGGCCGGTTCCAGCGCATGCGCGGCTGAAGCGCCGTCGCGATCCCGCGCAAGCCACGGATGGCTGCCTTGTAGGAGCGACGCAAGTCGCGACCGCGGGGCCTCAAGCTAGCGGCGCGAGCCTGCGGCAGCGCGGTCGCGGCTCGCGCCGCTCCTACAGGAGGCGCCTCGCGGCAACGCGAATGCCCGCGCAATCCACGCCCACCTCCTGTAGGAGCGACGCAAGTCGCGACCGCGGCCGCTCAAGCCCGCAGCGCAACCCCACAACAACCCAACCACCCGCTCAAGGCGCCCGAAACACCACGTTGTACTGAAACTTCCGCCCCGCCACCGCGCGCAATTTCTTCGCATCGCGATGTTCGGGATTGATCAGCGCGTTGTACTCCTCCGGCACGATCACCGACGGCACCAGCAGGATCGCCGAGTCGCCGCCGCGCAGCCATTGCGCGCCGATGCGCACGCTCGCCAGGCCGGCCGGCACCGCGTCCCAGCCGCCGGGCAGGTCGGCGACGGCCAGCTGGATGCGCGCCTTCCACACCGACGGCGGCACCTCGATCGCGACCACGTGCCGGTTCAGCGGCAAGCCGTGCGCGTCGACGTAGGCCGCCGTCTCCAGCGCCGCCAGCGCCAGCGACGTGGCGGTGTAGAGCACGCGCTGGCCTTCGTCGTTCCAGCGTCCGGGAAACTTGGCCGCGCCCGCGCCGCTCATGTCGTCGGCGCGGTAGGCGCGGGTTTCGCCGGCGATGCGCCACAGCTTGGTCATCGGCCCGGCTCCGTGCCTGCGCCGCGCCGGCTCACTGGTAGGCCCCGCTGGCCAGCGCGCCGAGCAGGCGCGCGACCACGCTCAAACCGGTCGGGGTGTCGAGCAGGTCGGCCGGGCGCTGGCCGCCGAGCGCGGCCTGCGGTTGCTCGATCCATTGGCCCAGCCAGCGCGCCGCATCGAACTCGGCCGCGGCCGGGTCGGTGCTGTCGGCGACGATGTCGCGGGCGATGCCGAGCAACTGGATCAGCCCCAGCGCGGCCTGGCCGCTGGCGCCGGTGATGTGCGCCTGCTGCGCGGCCTTGGCCTCGGCGGTGGCCTTGGCGATGCCGAGGATGTCGAACATGCGCACCGCCGGCAGGTCCATGTCGCTGGCCATGTGCTTGACCATGCGCGCCGGCACGCCTTCGCGTTCGGCCTCGACCCGTTGCAGCGGGGTGGCTTCGCGCAGGTAATCGACGTAGCCGTTGAGCGTGGCCGGTGCGGGCGGGGCGGCCGGCGCGTCGCGCACGGCCAGCCTGCGCTTGGCCAGCGGCGGCGCGTAGGCGGCGTCGTGGACCAGGCGCTGGCCGGC
>NZ_LXSD01000081.1:0-1213 GCF_017168095.1 Lysobacter enzymogenes
GCGCAGGCGCGGCGGGCGAGGGCGCGACGACCGCGCCGGCCGACAAGCTGGAGCGCTACCTGCGCCAGGAAATCGCCGCGCGCACCGGCGCCGACGCCGACCGCCTCGACGCCGGCGCCGACCTGATCGCGCTGGGCCTGGACTCGATGGCCATCGCCGAACTGATCGCCGGCCTCGGCGATCTGCTCGGCCTGGCCTTGCCGCCGAGCCTGTTGTTCCGCTATCCGCAACCGCAGCAGTTGGCGCTGCATCTGGCCGAGCTGCATCCGCATGCGGCCGACGTGGCGATGTGGGCCGCCGACGCCGCGCCGGCCGCGGCCAACGAACCCGTCGCCGACGACTCGAACGCCAGCGCCACCGGCGCAACGCGCATCGCCGACCCCGCCGCGCGCCTGGTGCCGATGCGCGCCGGCGAAGGCGCGCCGTGGCTGCTGCTGCCGGGCGCCGACGGCAGCGTATTGTCCTTGCGTCTGCTCGCGCAGGCGCTCGGCGACGGACGGCCGGTGTTCGGCTTCGACGCCGCCGGCCTCGACGGCGCCGCGCTGCCGGCCAGCCTGGAACAGGCCGCCGCCGACAACCTCGCCGCGCTGCGCGCCGCCGGCCTGCGCGGTCCGTATCGCCTGCTGGGGTATTCCAACGGCGGCGTGCTCGGCTTCGAAATGGCCCGGCAACTGGCCGCGCAGGGCGAGCCGCCCGAAGCGCTGGTGCTGCTCGACAGCGTGTGCCCGCCGCAGCGCACGCGCAGCGAAGCCGAGCTGACCGCGGCGACCTTCGCCCACCTGCTCGCCGGGCTCGGCGGCCGCGCCGATATCGACGCGGACGCGCTGGCGGCGATGGACGAAGCGGCGTGCGGCGAACATCTCTACGCGCTGATCGCCGCGCAGGGCCTGCAACTGAGCCGCGACTACTTCATGGCGACCTACCGCGTCGCCGCCGCCAGCGAACGTCTGTGCCGCGCCTACGCCGTTCCGGCGCTGCCGGCCGGCGTGCGGGTCGGCCTGGTGCGCGCGCTGCAGGGCTATCCCGAAGCGCCGGCCGACTACGGCTGGAACGCGCACCTGCCGGCGCCGCTGCGCCGCATCGACGTCGACTGCGACCACTACACCGCGATCGAAGCCGGCGCGGTCGAAGCGGTCGCCGACGCAGTGCGCCGCTGCCTGCAAGCCGCGACGCCGGCCAAGGCGCCGCGCGGACGCGCGGTGGCCGCGCGCTC
>NZ_LXSD01000082.1:0-12798 GCF_017168095.1 Lysobacter enzymogenes
ACCGCGACATTAAGCGACAAAAACGCCGCCGCTCCGACACGTTGCCGATACCCCGCCGCTGCGAAATAGCGCCACACCCACCGGGCGCCATTTCCAGGAGCGAATCATGCGGCCTTCCAGCGTTTCTCCCGCCATCTCCACCCAGTTGTTCTCGCGCGTCGACTCGGCCGGCGCCTGGATCGCGCCGGCCGCGCTGCGCGCGCTGCTGGCCTGGGAATTCGTCGAATCGGGCCTGGAGAAGTTCAACGGCGAGAACTGGTTCGCCGAGCTCGGCGACAAGTTCCCCTGGCCGTTCTCGCTGCTCGGCGCCGACGCCTCGTGGTTCGCCGCGACCTGGCTGGAGCTGATCGGCGGACTCGCCCTGCTGATCGGCCTGGGCACGCGTTACGCCGCGTTCGCGCTGTGGGTGCTGACCGTGGTCGCGATCCACGCGGTGCACTGGCCGGACCAATGGTCGAGCCTGTCCGAACTGTGGCAGGGCTATGCGATCAGCGACCAGGGCCACGGCAACTACAAGCTGCCGCTGATCTATCTGGCGATGCTGTTGCCGCTCGCGCTCGGCGGCGGCGGGCGGCTGAGCCTGGATCACCTGATCGCGCGTTCGTTCGGCTCGCGCGGCGGCGCCGCGGTCGACGCCGCCGCCGACCGCCGCACCTGGGCCTTGATCGCGCTCGGCTTCGGCCTGCCGACCGCGCTGTTGCTGCCTTGGTTCGGCGCCGCCTTGATCGCTTTGGCCGCGGCGCTGGCGCTGACCGCGCAGTGGCGCAGCGCGATGCCGCCGCGCAACGCCGCCGCGGTTCGCGGCTGAGGCCGACGCGCTGCGACGCGCTCGGCCGCGTCCCTCCCTGTTGCGTCCCCGTTCGTTTCCGCGCCGCCGTCGCGGCGCGCTTTCCCGCGGCTCGTCCGCACCTTCTGGAGAACCACCATGTCGCACACCACCCACGCTCGCCGCAACACTGCCGCCCGCACCCTCGGCCTGCTCGGCGTCGCCCTCGGCGGCGGCCTGCTGCTGACCGGCCAGGCCTTCGCTTCGCAGCCGCTGGCCCAGGGCTATCTCGTCTCCGCCGGCCACGCCGCCAAGGCCGCCGAAGGCAAATGCGGCGAGGGCAAGTGCGGCGAAGAGAGCTTCGCCAAGACCGACGCCAACCACGACGGCAAGGTCTCGCGCGAAGAGTTCGTCGCCCGCGCGCCGGATCGCGCCGCCGAGTTCGACACGATCGACAAGAACCGCGACGGCTCCATCTCGCTGCCCGAAGCGCTGGAGTCGGTGAAGGCCGCGCGCAAGGCCGCCGGCAAGTCGGTCGGCGAAGGCAAGTGCGGCGAGGGCAAGTGCGGCGGCAAGCGCTGAGCCGCGATCGGCCGCTGCGCACCGACTGATCCATCGCCCCTTCCCTCCCCCACGGGAAGGGGCTTCCTGCCCACCCCGGCCACGCACGCGAGAGTTCCCATGACCGCAACCCCCGCCCCGATCCGCGCCGGCCTCGGCCTGCGCCGCGCGCTGCAGCCGCAGCTCGCGGCGATGGACGACGGCGCCGTCGATTTCCTCGAATGCGCGCCCGACAACTGGATCGGCGTCGGCGGCCGCGCCGGCGCGGCGCTGGCGCAACTGGCCGCGCGCTTTGCGCTGACCTGCCACGGCCTGTCGCTGTCGCTGGGCGGCAGTGCGCCGCTGGACTTCGACCTGCTGCGCCGCACCCGCGATTTCCTCGATCGCCACAACGTCGCGCTGTACAGCGAGCACCTGAGCTATTGCAGCGACGACGGCCATCTCTACGACCTGCTGCCGATCCCGTTCACCGACGAAGCCGTGGGCCACGTCGCCGCGCGCATCCGCCAGGCCCAGGACGCATTGGGCCGGCGCATCGCAGTGGAGAACGTGTCCTACTACGCGGCGCCGCACCAGGCGCTGGCCGAGATCGATTTCATCCTCGCGGTGCTGGCCGAAGCCGATTGCGACCTGCTGCTGGACGTCAACAACCTGCAGGTCAACGCCCACAACCACGGCTACGACGCGCGCGCCTTCCTGGCGCGGCTGCCGGCCGCGCGCATCGCCTCGCTGCATATCGCCGGCCATTACGACGATGCCAGCGGGCTCAAGATCGACACCCACGGCGCGCCGGTGCGCGACGAAGCATGGCAGCTGCTGGCCGAGGCTTACGCTCGCTTCGGCGTGCGGCCGACCTTGCTGGAACGCGACTTCGGTTTTCCGCCCTTGAGCGAGCTGCTGGCCGAGGTCGAACGCATCCGCGCGCTGCAAGCCGCCGCCGAACGCGCGCCCGAACGTGCGCAGGCCGCCCATGTCTGAGCGACTGCGCCGCCAGCAATTCGCCTTGACCCGGCATCTGCGCGATCCGCAGCGCCACGCGCCGCCGCCGGGCATCGAGGAGCGCCGCCTGCGGATTTATCGCGAACTGTTGATCGGCTCGATCGACGGCCTGCTCGCCGGCGGTTTCCCGGTGCTGCGCGCGACGCTGGGCGAAGACGCCTGGCGCGACCTGGTGCGACGCTTCTTCGCCGCGCACCGCTGCGCCACGCCACTGTTCCCGCAGGTCGGCGGCGAGTTCGTCGAGTTCCTGCACAGCGGCGGCAGCTCGGTGCCCGGCGCGCCGTGGCTGGCCGAGCTGGCGCATTACGAGTGGGCCGAGGCCGCGCTGCTGTCCTGCGACGACGCCGCGCCCGCGCACCGCGCCGACGGCGACCTGCTCGAAGGCGCGCCGCTGCTGGCGCCGTGGGCGTGGCCGCTGGCCTATCGCTGGCCGGTGCACGAGATCGGCCCCGAACTCCAGCCAGGCAGCGCGCCGGAAGCACCGACCCTGCTGCTGGTGCACCGCGACCGCGACGGCGAGGTGCGCTTCGCGCAACTGGCGCCGCTGTCGTATCGCCTGCTCGATTCGCTGCGCACGCAGCGGCGCAGCGGCGCCGACCACCTGCGCGCGCTCGCCGCCGAAGCCGGCGCGCCCGCCGAGGCCCTGTTCGCCGACGGCCGCGCCGCGCTCGAATCGTGGCGCGCGCAAGGCGTCGTGCTCGGCGTCGCTGCCGACGATTTCGACCTCTCCCCAACCCGCGCCGCCAGGAGCCATCCATGACCCCGCCCCGTCCTTACTTCAGCGGCTGGCCGCTGTGGAGCCTGATCGCCGTCGCCGTGCTGGCGATGACCGGCCTGAGCATCGCCTCGCAAACCGATCTGGTCGAAGGCGTGCACAGCGCCGTGCGCGCCACCGCGCGCAGTTCCTTCGCCCTGTTCCTGCTGGCCTTCACCGCTTCCGCCCTGGCCACGTTGCTGCCGGGCGCGACCAGTGCCGCGTTGCTGCGCGAGCGCCGCTACATCGGCCTGGGCTTCGCGTTCTCGCATCTGGTCCACGCCATCGCGATCTACGCCTACGGCCGGCTCGCGCCGGAGTTCTGGCCCGGCCGCACCGGCCTGGCCAATGTGCCGGGCAGCATCGGCTACCTGTTCCTGCTGGCGATGACGGTCACTTCGTTCAAGCCGGTCGCGCGGCGCATGAGCGCGGGCGCCTGGAAGCGCCTGCATACCGCCGGCATGTGGGTGCTGGCCGCGGTGTTCGCGCTGTCCTACTTCAAGCGCATCCCGATGAATCCGGCCTACGCCTTGCCGTTCGCGCTGCTGATCGCGGCGGTCGCGGTGCGGCTGGTCGGCAAGCTCGCGCTGAGCCAGAAACGCCGCCGGCGCGCGTCGGCCGCCGCAGCGGTCGCGCCTCACCTGTCCTGATCCGTCCCGTCCCAGGAGCCCCGCCATGCCCAAGACCCCCATCGCGATCAAACCGCTGCTGCTGGCGCTGAGCCTGTGCCTGGGCGCGGTGGCCTGCACGCCCGGCGCGCAGGCCGAACCGGTGCAGCCGAGCGCGCGCCAGCCGGCGCCGCCGGCCCCGGATTTCCAGGACATCCACCGCTGGATCAACAGCCCGCCGCTGCGCATGAGCCAGCTGCGCGGCAAGGTGGTGCTGGTCGAGTTCTGGACCTACGCCTGCATCAACTGCCTGCACGTGCAGCCGCACGTCAACCAGTGGCATCGGCGCTACGCCGGGCAAGGCCTGGCCGTGGTCGGCGTGCACACGCCCGAATACGATTACGAGCATCTCAGCGGCAACGTCCAGGCCGCGGTCAAGCGCCTGGGGATCGAGTACCCGGTCGCCCAGGACAACGACTACGCCACCTGGAACGCCTACGGCAACCGCTTCTGGCCGGCGCTGTACCTGATCGACCGCGACGGCCGCATCGTCTACCGGCATTACGGCGAGGGCGATTACGAGCAGACCGAGGCGATGATCCGCGAGTTGCTGGCGCAGCGCTGAGCTGCCTCGGCGCCCCCAAAGCCCCAAAAGCCCAAAAGCCCCAAAAGCTCCAAAACCCCGTCATTCCGGCGAAAGCCGGAATCCATTTCGACTTTGCGCCCACGTTACGCGTGTCGTGGATATCCAACGCAAGATCAAAATGGGTTCCGGCTTTCGCCGGAATGACGGGAAATGGGGGGATGCCGCATTCCCCGACTGCGCCCTCGTCCTGCAGGGCATCGTCGTCCGCCATCGTTCCGCCCCACCCGAGTGCATAATCGCCCGCAACGCTCCATCGGACCGGCCATGAAACCCAGCGACCACATCCTCATCGTCGACGACGACCGCGACATCCGCGAGATGGTCGCCGACTACTTGCGCAAGAACGGCCTGCGCGCCAGCACCGCCGCCGACGGCCGTGAGATGCGCGCGGCGCTGGAGGCGCAGGACATCGACCTGATCGTGCTCGACCTGATGCTGCCCGGCGACGACGGCCTGGTGCTGTGCCGCAACCTGCGCGCCGGCCCGCACAAGGCGATCCCGGTGCTGATGCTGACCGCGCGCGACGACGCCACCGACCGCATCGTCGGCCTGGAGATGGGCGCCGACGACTATCTGGCCAAACCGTTTTCGCCGCGCGAACTGCTGGCGCGCATCAACGCGGTGATCCGGCGCACGCGCATGCTGCCGCCGAACCTGCGGGTCAGCGAAGCCGCGCGCCTGATCGCGTTCGGCCGTTGGCGCCTGGACACCACCGCGCGCCACCTGCTCGATGCCGAAGGCACCGCGATCGCGCTCAGCGGCGGCGAGTTCCGCCTGCTGCGGGTGTTCCTCGACCATCCCCAGCGCGTGCTCAGCCGCGACCAGTTGCTCAACCTCACCCAGGGCCGCGACGCCGAGCACTTCGACCGCTCCATCGACCTGCTGGTCAGCCGCCTGCGCCAGCGCCTGCAGGACGACGCGCGCGACCAGTCCTACATCAAGACCGTGCGCAGCGAGGGCTATGTGTTCTCGCAGGCGGTCACCCTGGTCGGCGAAGGCGCATGAGCGCCGCCGGCGCCGGTCCCGGCGACGCCGCGCCGCGGCGCGCGCGCGGCTGGCTGCCGCGCAGCATGGCCTCGCGGCTGTACCTGATCCTGTTCGCCGGCCTGGCGCTGGCGCACACGCTGTCGTTCTCGCTGCTGTTCTACGAGCGCTACGTCACCGCGACCTCGATGATGCTCGGCAACCTCGAGCTGGACGTGCGCACCGCGGTGGCGATGCTCGACCGCCTGCCCGCGGACGAACGCGCGCAGTGGCTGCCGCAGTTCAAGCGCCGCACCTATCGCTACCTCCTCGGCCCCGGCGAACCCGGGACGCCGCAGCTCAGCGAGCGCGCGCAGGATATTTCCCGGATGGTCGGCGACGTGCTGGGTTCGCGCTACCCGATCCGCACCGAAACCGTCGAGCGGCGCCCGGAGCGCTTCCAGATCCACCTCACCCTCAGCGACGGCCGGCCGCTGACCATCGAGGTGATGCCCTCGACCATGCCGATCGCGCAATGGCTGCCGTATGTGCTGGCCGCGCAGCTGGCGCTGCTGGTGCTGTGCGCGTGGCTGGCGGTGCGGCTGGCGACGCGGCCGCTGGAGCAATTGGCGCAGGCCGCGCAGGCGCTGAGCCCGGCCAGCGGCGGCAAGCGCCTGGGCGAAACCGGGCCGACCGAGGTCGCTCAGGCCGCGGCCGCGTTCAACGCCATGCAGGACCGCATCGCCGCTTACCTGCGCGAGCGCCTGCAGATCCTCGCCTCGATCTCGCACGACCTGCAGACCCCGATCACGCGCATGCGCCTGCGCACCGAGGCGATGGACGAATCGCCCGAACGCGCGCGCCTGCTCGACGATCTGGAGCAGATCCAGCACCTGGTGCGCGAAGGCGTGGACTACGCCCGCAGCGCCCACGGCACCGCGGAACCGGCGATCCGGCTCGACCTCGACGCCTTCCTCGACAGCGTGGTCTGCGATTACCAGGACACCGGCAAGGCGGTGACCCTGTCCGGCCGCGCCGGCGCGCCGCTGGTCGCGCGCGCGCACGCGCTGCGGCGGGTGGCAAGCAATCTGATCGACAACGCGGTGAAGTACGCCGGCGCCGCCGAGGTCGAAGTCGCCCGCTGCGACGACGGCGGCTTCCGCATCGACGTGCTCGACCGCGGCCCCGGCATTCCGGCCGAGGAACTCGAGGCGGTGATGCAGCCGTTCTACCGCCTGGAAGCCTCGCGCAACCGCGACACCGGCGGCACCGGGCTGGGCCTGGCCATCGCTCAGCAGCTGGCGTCGTCGCTGGGCGGGCGCTTGAGCCTGTCGCAGCGCGACGGCGGCGGGTTGCGCGCGTCGCTGTGGTTGCCGGCGCAGGGGCGGGACTGAGGCGCGCTTTACTCCTCGCCCAGATACAAGCGCAACGGCTCCGGCGCCAGCGCAGCGAGAAAGTCCGCCGCATCGAACGCATCGCCCGCGGCGCGCACGCCGACGCCGCGGCAACGGCCGTCGAGCACCCGCTCCATCGCCTCGACCAGCAGCGGCGCGGTCACCGCATAGATGTCGCGGCCGTGCGCGCCCAGTCGCCGCACCTGCGCGCCGCGCCGCACCGAAGCCTCGATCGCGAACACCTGTGCCGAGCGGCCGCTGGCGTCCGCGGCGACCGGCGCCGGCGTGTGCAGGTCGCGCACGTCGCGCAACGAGCCTTGGTCCAGATAGGCCATCGCGCTGGCGATGTTCAGATGGCGCGACCACAGCGCGATTTCGCTCATCGGCACGGCGGCGACCGGCTGCGCGCCGAACGGCGGCGGGAACGCCCAGTCGCGCTGCGGCGGCGGGCTCGGCAGTTCGGCCAATGCGCCGCGCTCGATCACCAGCCGCTTGGCCGTGTTGCGCGCGCCGGTGATGCGCGTGCCCGCGGTCGGATGCCAACCGTCCAGCGCTACCGCGACCTCGACCGCATCGGCGCGATCCCAGTCCCCCATCGCCGCGGTCGCGAGCAGATCGCCGAGCCCGCCGTAAAACGCCATCGCCGGAATCACCGCGATTTCGGCCGCGCGCGCCGCCGCGTCGTAGCGTTCGAACGCCGCCAACACCGGCTGCTGCTCGGCGGCGGTGTCGAGGTAGGCAATGCGCGCGCGCAAGGCCGCTTCGATCAACGGCGCGGCGGTGTCGGAAAACGGACCGGCGCAGTTGAGCACCGCGGCGCAGCCGGCCAGGGCGGCATCGAGCGAGGCCGGATCGTCGGCCCGGGCCACGCGCGTTTCGCTGTCCGGCCACGCGGCCGCCGCCTGCGTCAGCCTGACGGGATCGCGCCCGCACAGCCGCGGCCGCCAGCCGCGCTCGCGCAGGCGCGCGACGACGAAGCGGGCGGTGTGGCCGTAGGCGCCGAAGACGGCGATGGGGTGAGTAGTGGTTACCGTCATTCTGTACAGTCCATTCGATCGCGTTAGCTGCAATTGCAACCGAAAAGATACTGCTGTGCTGTCGAAATATTTAGCAATCGCCTGTGCTCACGAACTCGGCGCCGAGCATCCAACCCGAACGCAATGCACCACTACGCCTCCGGTTCAAACGACTAGCTGTGCACACTCATTTCAGGCCGTATGTTGCGATAACGAAATGCCGAATGTTTCAAACACGCAACCTATACGGGTACATGGAAGACAGAATCGCCTTTCGATCACGAACGAGCAGCGACCCACTTCATTGACAGCCGAAACCGTGGCCGGATATGACCGTTCTCAGCGTTCAAGCTGCCAACAAGCGGGCAATAGACAAGCAACAATGCTTGTTAAATCAAGAAAATTTTCGCAAATCCCTGCCTGATTTCGCTCGACCTCTAAGCCCACACATTCTGAATCGGATGGCCGCGTCAATCCTGCAGCTGTCTGGTAACTGCCGATCGAACCGGCATCAACAGAAACAGGGGAAATGAAGATGTCCAGATTCATCATCAATCAAAATGCCCAGACCAATGGTGATCATGAAGTCCACAATGCAACTACAGGCTGCTCCCACATGCCTGCTTTGGCCAGCCAGATAGACTTGGGCTATCACTTGAATTGCCACGCCGCCGTTCGGGAGGCGAAAAACCGCTGGCCTAACAACAGGATCAATGGCTGCTATTACTGTTGCAATGCATGCCATACGAGCTAACGCTCTGGAACCACTCAAGCGTCCGGCCTGCATCGTTAGGCGAACGAAACTTGGCGGAAGCGGTGGGATTCGAACCCACGAAAGGTTTCCCTTTGCCGGTTTTCAAGACCGGTGCCTTCAACCGCTCGGCCACGCTTCCACGTTCAACTTCCGATTTGCTACTGGGCGCTATCAGGGTTGCCTTTAATTCGGACTGCCCTTAGCGGCGACGCGCCCGGCCTTGCGCCGGGCGCGGCATTGTCTCACGCCTGGGCCGGTACGCCAGCGCCCTTGTCGGCCTTCTTCGCGCCCTTGCCGTCGCGCCCGGAGATGCTGTCGGGGCACGGGCCGCCGCCCTTGATGTCGCTGCACTGCAGGCGCGCGGATTCGACCAGCGACGGCGCCTTTTCGGCGAGAAAGTCGATGAACACCCGCACCGCCGGCAACAGGCCGCGGCGCGAGGCGAACACGGCGTGGAAGATGCCCTGCGGCAGGCGCCAGTTCGGCAGCACCACTTCCAGTTCGCCGCGGCGCACGGCTTCGGCGCAGACGGTTTCCGGCAGCAGGGTGATGCCCACGCCCTGCTCGGCCAGCGCCATCAGCATCGGGAAATCGAAGCCCATCACCCGCGGCTTGAGCTCGACCTTGCGCACTTCGCCGTCGGGGCCGTGCAGTTCCCAGCGCTGGCGCGCGTCGTCTTCGCTGATGCTCAGGGTGACGTGCTCGGACAGTTCGTCCGGATTGCCCGGGCGTCCCATGCGGTTGAGGTACTTCGGGCTGGCCACCAGCAGCTCCTGGATCTGGCCGAAGCTGCGCATCACCAGGCTGCCGTCGTCGTCGAGCTTGGAGCGCACGCGCAGGGCCACGTCCACGCCCTCGTTGATGATGTCGACGCGGCGGTTGCTGACGTGCAACTGCACCCGCACCTGCGGGTACTTGGCCAGGAATTCGGGCAGCAGCTTGGGAATCTGCTGCTGGGCCAGGCCGACCGGCACGCTGACCCGGATCACCCCGCGCGGCTCGGCGCTGAGGCGGTCGACCACTTCGCGCGCGGCCTGGGCCTCGGCCAGCATCGACTGGGCGTGGCGGTACACGCTGTTGCCGACTTCGGTGACCGCGAAGCGGCGGGTGGAACGCTGCAGCAAACGCACGCCCAGGTCGGTTTCCAGCTGGCTGATGCGCCGGCTCAGGCGCGACTTGGGGATTCCCAGCGCGCGCTCGGCGGCGGCGAAGCCGGCGTGGTCCACGACCATCGCGAAGTAGTACAGGTCATTCAGATCGTGCATGACGATAGTTCCAAAATTAGAACAGCGAGTGATATTGAACCAACTTTATCCCATTGTCGCAACGATCCAGACTTTGCCTCAACGCGGCAACGCCCGCATCCCGACGACCCGGCGAGGTTCCGACATGAAGCTCCTGCACATCGATTCAAGCGCCTTGGGCGCAAATTCCGTGACTCGCGAACTCAGCGCCGCGGTGACGGCGCGCTGGCAGGACGATCTGCCGGGCCTGCGCGTGGAGCACCTCGACCTGGACGCCGACCCGATCCCCCATCTTACCGGCCGTTCCCTGGCAAAGGACGATCCGGCCGAAAGCGAGCGATCCGAGCGCATCCTGCAACAATTCCTGCAAGCCGATGTGATCGTGATTGGCGCGCCGATGTACAACTTCGGCATTCCTTCGACGCTGAAAGCGTGGATCGACCGGGTGGCGGTCGCCGGCAAGACCTTCCGCTACACCGCCGACGGCCCGGAAGGCCTGGCCAAGGGCAAGAAGGCGATCGTCGTCAGCGGCCGCGGCGGCCTGCACACCGGCCAGCCGAGCGATTTCCAGGAGACTTATCTGCGTCACGTGCTGGGCTTCATCGGCGTGACCGATGTGGAATTCGTGCGCGCCGAGGGTGTGTCGTATTCGCCCCAGCACCGTGCCGACGCGCTCGCGGCGGCGCATGCCTCGATTCCGCGGCCGCAGCGCCTGGCGGCCTGAGCCCACCCGCCTGGGCCCGCTCGTCTGAGCTCAGCCGCCTGGGCCCGGCCGCTCGAATCCGCAGCGCACCGGCCCGGCCGGCAGCTTCGAAGCAGTCTTCCGGCGCTCCCTCCCCCACGCCGGCATTGGCCGGGCCCCGACGGGCCCGGCTTTTTTATTCGGCCGGCGCTGGCGTCGGCGCGGCCCCGGGCTGCGCCCGCAGCACCCAACGCCGGCTCAGCCAAAACCCGCACAGCGTCGCCGCAGCGAAAGCCGCCGGCAACGACAGCACGATCAGGAAAAAGGCCGCATCGTCGAGTTCGCCGCCGGCCGCGGCGATCGCGCCCCAGAGCAGCGCGAGCGATGCGATGCCGATCGACACGCCGGCGCCGACGCCCAGCAGCGCGCGCCCGAACAGGCGCGCGTTCGCCAGCGGCTCGGCGCGTCGGCGATTGGCCCGGCCGAGCGCGGCGTACTGCACCGCCGACCACAGCGCCAGGGCGAGCAGGATTTTGGCGGCGACGACGAAAACGAAGAAGAACGATTCCATGCGACGACCCTGCGTGGTTGTCCGCGGCGCGGGCGGCCGCCGCGCACCCGCTCCGTCAGGCTCCGCCGCGCCCGGCTCGTCCGCAAGACGGCGCGCCGGGGCCGGGCCTGCTCAGGCCAGCACCTCGGCCCCGCCCATGTAGCGACGCAGCGCCTCGGGCACGGCGATCGAACCGTCGGCGTTCTGGTAGTTCTCCATCACCGCGATCATCGCCCGGCCGATGGCCACGCCGGAACCGTTGAGGGTGTGCACCGGCTCGGGCTTGCCGGTGGCCGGGTTGCGCCAGCGCGCCTGCATGCGCCGGGCCTGGAACGCCTCGCAGTTGGAGCACGAGGAGATCTCGCGGTAGCGGTTCTCGCTCGGCAGCCACACTTCCAGGTCGTAGGTCTTGGCCGCGGCGAAGCCCATGTCGCCGGTGCACAGCAGCATGCGCCGGTACGGCAGGCCGAGCGTTTCCAGCACCACCTCGGCGCAGCGGGTCATGCGCTCGTGCTCGGCGTAGCTTTCTTCCGGACGGGCGATGGTCACCAGCTCGACCTTCTCGAACTGGTGCTGGCGGATCATGCCGCGGGTGTCGCGGCCGGCGCTGCCGGCCTCGGCGCGGAAACACATCGAGTGCGCGGTCATGCGCAGCGGCAGCGCGTCGGCCTCGACGATCTCGTCGCGCACCACATTGGTCAGCGGCACTTCCGAGGTCGGGATGAGATAGCGCTTGCTCGCCGCCTCGCCCTCGCCGACCACGGTCGCGAACAGGTCGTCCTCGAACTTGGGCAACTGGCCGGTGCCGCGCATCGAGTCGGCGTTGACCAGCAGCGGCACGTTGGTTTCCTGGTACTCGTGCTGCTCCACGTGCAGGTCCAGCATGAACTGGGCCAGCGCGCGGTGCAGCCGGGCCAGGCCGCCGCGCAGCACGGTGAAGCGCGCGCCGGACAGCTTGGCCGCGGTTTCCGCGTCCAGCCAGCCGTGACGGGCGCCGAGCTCGACGTGGTCCTTGACCGCGAAATCGAACTCGCGCGGGTTGCCCCAGCGGTGCTGCTCGACGTTGCCGCTTTCGTCCGGGCCCAGCGGCACCGCGTCGTTGGGCAGGTTGGGGATGCTCAGCGCCAGCGCCTCGATCTCGGCCTTGATCTGGTCCAGGCGGACCTCGCCGCGCTTTTGCTCGTCGCCGGAGGCCGACACCTGCGCCATCAGCTCGGCGGTGTCCTCGCCCTTGCTCTTGCGCTTGCCGATCTCGGCCGACAGCTTGTTGCGCTGGGCCTGCAGCTCCTGGGTACGCACCTGCACCAGCTTGCGCTCGCTCTCCAGCGAGACCAGCGCGTTCGCGTCCAGGGCGTAACCACGGGTGTTGTGGAGGCGGGCGGCGACTTCGGCGGGCTGCTGGCGCAGCAGGTTCGGATCGAGCATGGCGTGCCGGTATGGGGATGCGTGGCGGGAAGAACCGCAGATTATCGCGTCGCGCGGGCTTTTTCGCGAATCGCCGCGTCCGCGCGCGCGGCGCCGGCCGGCGCGGCGCGGCATTTCGTTGCAGAATGCACGCCATCCCCCGGATCGGATCTGCGAGCCTGCCGCCCTATGTCGACGCCCTCCCCCGCACCGCGCCGTTCCTTCGACCTCGCCGCCTGGGTTCCGTCGGGCAAGGCCTGGCTGTGGGTCGTGGGCGCTTTCGCGATCGGGCTGGCGCTGTTCGCCTGGGTGTGGCAAAGCAACCGCGGCCGCAGCGACGGTTTCTACCGCGCCGACGGCACGCCGCCGACCAGCGAGCAGCCGTTCTACGCGCCGCTGCCGGCCCCGGCGCCCGCCGACGGCACGGCCGGCCCCGCGCCGGCCCCGCAGCAGGTGC
>NZ_LXSD01000083.1:0-318 GCF_017168095.1 Lysobacter enzymogenes
GAGGCCGCGCAGGTGGTCCAGGCCGATGCGCTGGCGTGGCTGGCGCAGCCGCCGCCCGCGGACGCGCCCGGCTTCGACCTGGCCTTCGTCGACCCGCCGTTCGCGGCCGGGCTGTGGGACGCGGTGTGGCCGGCGCTGTTGCCGAGGCTGGCGCCTTCGGCCTGGCTGTACGTGGAAGCCCCGCTGGACGCGCCGCTGGCGCTGCCGGCGGCGTGGATCGTGCACCGCGAGGGCCGCACGCGCGAGGTGCGCTACGCCCTGTACCGCCGCGCCGGCTGAGCCCGGCGTCGGCCCGGGCGCCGCCGCGGGCGGGCCGCG
>NZ_LXSD01000084.1:0-955 GCF_017168095.1 Lysobacter enzymogenes
CAGATCGCGGCGGCGAGGCCGGTGGCGGCATGGGCGCGGCGGCGCGGGGAACGAATCGGCATGACGGAACGGACGGCCGGGCCGCGCGGCGTCGGCGGCGCGCAGGGGTGGGGGAGGGGGCGCGCCGCCGGCGCATCGTGACAAGCGCCGCGAACGCACGCGGCTGGCGCAGATGCTAGGGCAGGGGCGTAGCGGGCGGCTGCGGCAAGTTGCCGCACTGCGCGCACGCTGCGCGCAAGCCCGGCGCAACGCGCCGGCGCGAATCGGATTAGCATGCGCCGCTGGGCCGCGCCGACGGGGCGCCGCCGCGCACGGGGCCATCGCCATGCCGCTGATCGAAGGACCGTTCCAGGTGACGCTGAGCCCGCAGCCGGTGCACGCGCAGGCCGAGGGCGCATTCGGGCGCATGGCCCTGGACAAGCGCTTCGAAGGCGCGCTGGACGCGAGCGGCCGCGGCGAGATGCTCGCGGCCATGAGCGCGGTGAAAGGCTCGGCCGGCTATGTCGCGCTGGAGAAAGTCGAAGGCGCGCTGGACGGGCGCCGCGGCGGTTTCCTGTTGCTGCATCGCGGGCTGATGGACCGCGGCGAAGCCGACCTGAGCATCGTCGTGGTGCCCGACTCGGGCACCGGCGAACTGCAGGGCCTCAGCGGCCGCATGAGTATCGATGTGCGCGAGGGCGGCGCGCATTTCTACCGCTTCGAGTACCAGCTGCCCGACGCACCGTAAGCGCGGCTCGCTGCGGCGGCTCGCCGCGAACCGCTGCGAGCCGGGCCGGCGCCCGCGGCGAGGCCAGCGGGCTCAAGCGGCAAAGACGCCGCCGGGCATCTCAAGCACCATCGGCGGGACGAACCGTCGCGGCCGCGCCAGCGCCGTCGCCGGCCGATCCATGCGATTTTGTGCGCCCTGCCCAGCCGCGCGGCCGCGCCACCCGATGCGCCGCCGCCGCCACGGTTC
>NZ_LXSD01000085.1:0-8544 GCF_017168095.1 Lysobacter enzymogenes
CGCGGTGTTGCCGGCGCAGGCCGGGCAAGCGCAGGCGCGGCTGGCGCGCGCGCTGGCGCCGCTGGCGGCCTCGCGCTGGCCGCAGGTGGCGTGGAGTTTCAGCTCGCTGACCAACACTGGCCTGCCGGTCGAATTCGCCTGGACTTCGCGCGAGGCCGCGGTGCGCTGGACCGCCGAGGTCGCCGAGCCCGAGGCCGACGACGCCGCGCGCCTGCAACGTGCGGCGCAAGCGGTGGACTGGTGCGGCGATCTGCAACCGTGGATCGATCATCAGCGCGGCGCGCGGCTGAAGTTCGGCGCCTGGGCGTCGGCGCGGCACGGCGAGGATTTCGCCGCCAAGCTCTATGCCGACCTGCCCGCGGGGCGTCTGCCGCCGCAGTGGCGCGATCGCCATCCCGTGTTCGCTTCGCAGTTGCTGTTCTGGCGCATGTGCGGGGTCAATCCCGACGGCAGCGTCGAGTGTTATGCGCGCGCGGACGAGCTCGACCTGGCCGCCTTGCGCGCGCTCGCGCGGGCGACGCTCGGCGACGAGGCGGCGCTGCTGCAACGTCTGATGCAGGTGCTGCCGGCCGACGACCTGCCGCGCCCGTCCGGCATCAGCCTGGCGCTGTCGGCGCAAGGACAGGTGCGCGCGCTGACCTGGTTCACCTTCGCCAAGGCGATCTTCCGCGACGATGCCGAAGTCGAACGCCGCTTGCGTGCGCAAGGCGAAGGCCGCTCGGCGCAAGTCTACGCCGCGCTCGCCGCCGGCCCGGCCGACGGCCGCTGGCGCCACGGCATGATCGGCGTCGGCGCCGACATCGCCGGCAACGCCTGGGTGCAATGCGGCGTGCGGCCGACATGAGCGCCGCGCCGCAACCCCGCGCGTTCGCCGCCGCCGTCGCGGCGACGCCGCACTTCATCCTCAGCGAAGTGTCGCTGGGCGGACAGCGCCTGCACGACCGCAACGGCTTCGTCACCGCGCTGGGCGTGCGCGCGCTGCGCCGGCGCGGCCTGGCGGTGCCGGCGGCCTTGCTCGATGCGCTGGAGCGTTGCCGCTCCGCGCACGGCGGCTTCCGCTTCTGGCCGCAGGACGCGCGGCCGCAGTGGGCGCCGGACCTGCCCGACGACGCCGACGACACCGCGATCATGCTGCTGGAACTGCTGCACGCCGGCCGCGTGGATCGTGCCCAGGCGCGCCGCGTCGCCTGCCTGACCATCGCCCGGCGCCGCATCGCCGATTTCCCGCTGCTGCGTCCGCCGTGGCTGCGCCCCGGCGTATTCGCCACCTGGAGCCGCGACGGCGTGCGCCGCGACCTGGTCGATTGCACCGCCACCGCCAACGCGCTGGCGCTGTTCGCGGCGCTGGACCTGTCGCACCTGCCCGGCGTGCGCGAAGCGCAGCGCATGCTCGCCGACGCGCTGCGCTGGGCCGGCGACGACGCCCTGCGCGCGGCGAGCCTGTCGCCGTTCTATCCCGATCCGATCGAGTTGGTCCTCGCGCTCGATCACGCGGCCGAGTGCGGCGCGCATGGGCTGGAGGCGTTGCATCGCCGCGCCGCGGCGACGAGGTGGGGCGGCGACGCGGAACTGCGCAGCGCGCAGCGCGATCACGCGGTGTGCGGCAGTCCTTACGGCGTGGCGGTGTGGCGTTCGCCGGAACTGGCGCGCCTGCGCGGCTGGGCGCTGGAAACGGCGCGCCCCGCTCGCACCGAACCGATCTTGGACTCGGCCGAACTCGACGAACAGCTAACCGCAACGGCCTGAGCCGCCGCAACGACGCCGCTGTAGGAGCGGCGCAAGCCGCGACCGCGGGGTAGCCGCTGGCGGCGGAAGTTTCGTCGCAGGTGCGGTGCCGCGGTCGCGGCTCGCGCCGCTCCTACAGCGGCTTCGGAAACGGCGAAGCCCGGCCGGAGCCGGGCTTCGGGTCCATCACTCAGGGCCGGGACCGCATCGGTCCCGACCCTGTCGCCATCAGGGCTTGGGCGCGTAACGCAAGGTCAGGAACCACTCGCGCCCCGGCTGGTTGTAGTACGACACGGTCTCGTACTCGCGGTCGAACACATTGGCCACGCGCGCCTGCAGGCTCAGCGCATCGTTGAAGGCGTACTCGGCGCGCAGGTCGAAGGTGCCGTAGCCGCCCACGCGCACGCTGTTGGCGACGTCGTCGTAGCGCGAGCCGTAGCCGACCGCGGTGGCGCCGACGCGGAACTTGCCGAAGGCGCGATCCAGGTCGATGCGGGCGCTGTGCCTGGCGCGGCGCGGCAGATCGTTGCCGCGGTAGAAGCCGACCCGGTTCTCGGTGTCCAGCCAGCTCGCGCTCGCCGCCAGGGTCCAGTCGGCGAAGGTCGTGTCGACGCCGATCTCGGCGCCGCGCATGCGCGCGCGTTCGATGTTGTTGGGCAGGTTGATCGCCGAGTCGAAGGTGATCAGCTGGTCCACGCGGGTGTCGAAGCCGTCGATGCGGGCGTTGAAGTTCTCGCCGCGGTAGGCCAGGCCCAGTTCCCAGGTCTTGGACTCTTCCGGCTTGAGGTTGTGGTTGCCGAAGAACGGGTAGTACAGCTCGTTGAAGGTCGGCGCCTTGAACGCGGTGCCGTAGCCGACGGTGACGCGCCAGTTCTCGGCGAAGTTCAGACCCCACGCGGCGCCGCCGGTGGTGTGGCCGCCGAACTGCTCGTTGTCGTCGCGGCGCACGCTGGCTTCGAACGACTGGTTGCCGAAGCGGCCCTGGTACTGGACGAAGCCGGCCTTGTTGTCGCGCGCGCGTTCGTCGTAGACGGTGTCGCTGCGCACTTCGTCGCGCAGCCAATCGAAGCCCGCGGTCAACACGTGGCCTTCGAAAAGGTTGAAATCGGCCTGCAAGGTCGCGCTGTCGCGGTTGGTGCTGAAGTAGCCCATCGGCAACGCACCGAGGAAGTTGTCCGAGCTGTCGACATTGCGCCCGCCGCTCAACTGCACGTGCACGCGCTCCGACGGACGCCAGTCGACCTTGCCGCCGACCACCTGCTGCACGGTCTCGGAATAGTTGACGAAGCTGCCGTCGTAGTCGTTCTGGCCCTCGGCGCGCAGCGCCTGGCCTTCCACGCTCCACTGCTCGTTGATCTCGACGCCGCCGCGCAGCGACAGCGCATGGCTTTCGTAGCCGTCGCGGTCGGGCTCGTCGGTGAAGCAGCCGGCGAACACCGGGAAGCCGGCGCCGCGGCAGGCGTTGATGCCCTGGGTCTTGCGGAAGCTGTAATCGGCGCCGAACCAGCCGCGGCCGCTGCGGCCGCCGAAGCCGGTGCCGAATTCGACCGTGCCGTTGCTGCCGCCGCCGGCGTGCACGCGCGGGGCGAAGCCTTGGCGCTCGCGGCGGGTGAACACCTGGATCACGCCGCCGATGGCGTCGGCGCCGTACAGGCTCGAGCGCGGGCCGCGCACGATTTCGATGCGCTCGATCAGCTCCAGCGGCAGGTCCTGCAGCGAGGCCAGGCCCGAGGTCGGCGAACCGATGCGGATGCCGTCGACCAGCACCAGCACGTGGTCGGATTCGCTGCCGCGCAGGAACAGCGTGGTCAGCTTGCCGGCGCCGCCCTGGTTGGCGAGGGTGATGCCGGCGCGGCCGCGCAGCAGGTCGTTGAGGTCGCGCGCCTGGCTGCGCTCGATGTCGCTGCGGTCGAGCACCTCGACCGGGGTCAGCAGGTCGTTGACGCTGACCGCGGTGCGGTTGGCGGTGACCACGACCTGATCCAGGTCGGTGGCCTCGCCGGCAGGCGCGGCGACGGCGGCCGCCGGCAACGCGAGGGCGCCGGCGATGGCGAGGGACAGCAGCTTGAAACGACGCATAAGACACTCCTGCGCGCGCGATCCAGCGCGCGCGACGAACGGCGAAGGGCGGCGGCGGGGGAGGGCGAACGCAGGCGAGCCGGCGCGCAGGCGCGGCGACCGCCGCGATGCCCTCCGCATCGCAACCTGTTGGGGCTTCGGGGCCGGTCTCCGGACTTGCGCGCCGAACCGGCGGACCGGTTCCGGCGCGGCGCCTTCCCATGCCGGCGGCGCGAGGCCGATGGCACAGTGGCGTTTGCCGCGCTTGTGGACGCGCTTACCGTTGCGGGGGCAGTGCCGGATTGGCCGCGGCGGGATCGTCGATCCGCGCCGCCGGGCGTCACCGGCTTCCCGTTTCAACCCGGCGGCCTGGCCGCGGGGTCACCTCGAAGCGGGGCGCAGTGTACGCGAAGTGGGGCGGACCTGCCCGAAGTCCCTGTAGGAGCGGCGCGAGCCGCGACCGTGGGTCACCGGTCGCTGCGCAGCTTTCGTCGTAGCCGTGTTGTCGCGGTCGCGGCTCGCGCCGCTCCTACAGGGAGCGGGCGCAGCATCCCGGGATCGGGTCAGTCGCGGCGGTCGTCTTCGTCGTGGCCGTCGGTCGGGCCGTCGCCGCTGTCGCGATCGTGGCCGTCGTCGTGGCCGTCCCCGCCGTGGTCGGCGTCGTCGCGGCCGCCGAAGCCACCACCGAAGACGCCATCCTCGTGGCGCTCTTCGTTATGCACCGTGGTGCGCACCGGCGCCGCCGCCGGCTTGTTGCGCGGCGCCGGCAGCAGCGCGGTGGCCGCCTCGGCGGCGAGGATCAGCTCCTGGCGGCGTTCGTCGGGAATCTCCTGCCAATGGCAGTCCAGCAGCGCGCCTTCGATCGCGTAGAGCAGGTTCAAGGTCGGCTTGAAGCCGGCGCGCTTGACCCGCATGAACGCCTCGACCGTGCCGATCGCGGCGATGTCCGCGTGCGAGCGCAGCCCCACCTGGCGCAGCCACGCCGCGCTCTTGGGGCCGATATTGCGCAGTTTCGCTCCGCTCATGCCAACGACTCCACATAGACCTGCGCCAGGGCTTCCAGGCCGGCCTGGTCGTCGGCGTCGAAACGCGCCGGCACCGGGCTGTCCAGGTCGAACACGCCGATCAACTCGTCGCCGCGGACCAGCGGCACCACCACTTCCGAACGCGACGCCGCGTCGCAGGCGATGTGGCCCGGGAACTCGTGCACGTCGGCCACGCGCTGGGTGCTGCGGCTCGACGCGGCCGCGCCGCACACGCCCTTGTCGAGCGGAATGCGCACGCAGGCGGGCAGGCCCTGGAACGGGCCGACCACCAGTTCGGTGCCGTCGAAGAAATAGAATCCGACCCAATTGAGCTGCGGCAGCGCCTGGTTGACCAGCGCCGACAGGTTGGCGGCGTTGGCGACGCGGTCGCGCTCGCCGTCCAGCAAGGCGCGCGCCTGCTCGACCAATTGGGCGTATTGCTCGGACTTTCGGCCCGAAAGTGTGGAGGCAGTAAACATCTTCGGAGTGTAACAGCGGCACCCACCGCGACTACCATGCCCATTGGGCCGCGCCGGGAAAGCGCGAGATCAGTCACAGGCGCCGGTCCCCCCGTTCCGACCCGCGAACCGCGTCCGCGCCGGCCTGCCGCCGCGCGCCGCCGCGGCCGCTCCAGCCGCGAGAATCCGCATGAATCCAGCACACCGGCTGCCCGGCCTGTTCGTCACCGGCACCGACACCGGCATCGGCAAGTCCGTCGCCAGCGCCGCCTTGCTGCACGCCTTGCGCGCCGGCGGCGCGCGCGCGGTCGGCATGAAGCCGGTCGCCAGCGGCTGCGAGCCTGGCCCGGACGGCTGGCGCAACGAGGACGCGCTGCTGCTGCAGGCGGCCAGCCAGCCGCGGCCGCGCTACGAAGACGTCAACCCCTACGCGCTGCCGCAGCCGCTGGCGCCGGAAATCGCCGCCGCCGAGGCCGGCGTGGAGATAGCGCTCGAACCGATCCTGGCCGCGCACGCGCGCCTGGCCGCGCAGGCCGACACGGTGGTGGTCGAAGGCGTCGGCGGCTGGGCCGCGCCGATCAGCGCCGAACTCGACCAGATCGACCTGGTGCGCGCGCTGAAACTGCCGGTGGTGCTGGTCGTCGGCCTGCGCCTGGGCGCGATCAACCATGCCCGCCTCAGCGTGCGCGCGATCCAGGCCGACGGCGCCGAGCTGATCGGCTGGATCGCCAACGGCATCGACCCGCACATGGCCCGCGCCGACGAGAATTTCGAAATCCTGCGCCGGCGCCTGCCGGTGCCGTGCTGGGGCCGGCTGCCGCATGCGG
The DNA here is from genome assembly GCF_017168095.1 of Lysobacter enzymogenes. Taxonomy (GTDB): domain Bacteria; phylum Pseudomonadota; class Gammaproteobacteria; order Xanthomonadales; family Xanthomonadaceae; genus Lysobacter; species Lysobacter enzymogenes_D. The sequence goes on from NZ_LXSD01000085.1 coordinate 6,094, forward strand.
CGCAGCCGGATCCGGCAGTGCTGGCCGCGGCATTGCGGCCGCCATACTGAAGCCGCGATTCCGGCTGCGGGAGCGGCGCGAGCCGCGACCGTGGAGTGGCCGTTCGCGTCGTTGCTTGCGCCGTGGTCGCGATGTCGCGGTCGCGGCTCGCGCCGCTCCTACAGGGAGATCGCAAGCGTCGGTGGTTTCCTGTAGGAGCGGCGCAAGCCGCGACCGCGCAGCGTCATGTCGCGACGAAACCCCGATCCCCGCAGCCGCCGATTCGCTAGCGGGTCACCTCAGAGCGATCGCGCTGACGCTGTAACTCGCCGCGCCGCCAAGGCCTCAACCGCAGCCCCCAAACCGCAAGCACGAAAAAACCCGACAGCTCGCGCTGCCGGGTTTCTTCATCGGATCGGGCCGCCGGGAGAGAGTCGGCGGCCGCGACGCCTTACTTGGCGGCCGGAGCGGCGGCCTTGGCCGCAGCCTTGGTGGCCTTCTCGACGTTGGCCTGGGTGGCCTTGGCGGCGGTCTCGACCTGCGACTTGGCCAGCTCGGCGATGGCTTCGTTGGTCTTCAGGGTGCGGCCGAAGGCTTCCTGGCCGGTGCTGACGGCGCGCTCGACGTTCTCGCGGGCGATCTGCACGCCTTTCGGGAACAGGGTCTTGAGGGCGTCGAAGTCGCGGGCCTCGGCGGCTTCGCCGAAGAACGCGAAGGTGGCGTTGACGCGGTCCTCGATCGCGGCGATCTGCAGGCCGAACACGGCCTCGGCGTTGTCGAGGGCCAGGCGGTTGACCTGAGCGGCCGTGTCCGCGAACTGGCGCGTGGCGGCGGCGAACTGTTCGTTGAACTGCTGGTACATGGCTGAGCTCCTGTGAGGGTCGTCCAGCCGATGGGCGACTGGATTGTGCGTTGCAGCATAGGCCGGTCTTTGTTGCGGCGCAACATGACGCCGACGAGCGGTGCTGAATCGTTCAGAAAGCCTGCGGGGTCAGTCAGTTACGGGGTTGAAAGCTGAATAGGCAAAGCGCCGCGGCTGGCCAAGGCGAGGCCGCGCGCATGGCTCATTGCGCGAAACTGCGGGACGAGGATGTCGGAACCGTGGCGCGCGCATGACCCGCCGCGGAATCGCGGCCCAGGGCCGATCGCGTCGCAGGCGCCGGCGCGAGGCGCCGGCCCGGGCTCATTCGCCGCGGTAGCGGCTGCCGGCGGTGCAGGTCTCGTGCACCACGATCTCGCTCAGCAACGGCAGCGCCGGCTTGAGCTGCTCCCAGATCCACACCGCCAGCCGCTCGCTGGTCGGGTTGTCCAGGCCCTCGATGTCGTTGAGGTAGTGGTGGTCGAGCCGGTCGTGGATCGGCTGGAACGCCTTCTTGACGTCGGCGTAGTCCATCAGCCAGCCGCTGTGCTCGCCGATGTCGCCGCGCAGATGCACCTCGACCCGGAACGAATGCCCGTGCAGACGCGCGCACTTGTGGCCTTCCGGCACGTTCGGCAGCCGGTGCGCGGCTTCCAGGGTGAAGACCTTGAAGATGTCGATGGCGGGCATGGCGGCGAGGCGGGAGCGGTGCCGGCGGGCGCCGGCGCGTGGAAGACGATGATCGCGCAGTGCGGGCGCCGGCGCGAACGCGGGCGGCGCGCCGGCGGAGCGCGGATACGAAAAAGCCCGCTGCGCTGGCGGGCCTGGACGGTGTTGCGGCGCGTTTTCTTATGGTGGCTATGGGTGGACTCGAACCACCGACCCCAGCATTATGAGTGCTGTGCTCTAACCGGCTGAGCTACATAGCCACGGTGAGCCGCGCATTCTTCATGTCCGGGGCGGGCTTGTCAATCCTTCCGCCGCGTTTTGCCCGGCTTGTCCTCTGGCCGACCCCGTGGCAGAGTCGGAGACAGTGAAATTCGGAGTCCGCATCGTGATCGATCCGGACGGCTACAGACCCAATGTCGGCATCGTATTGATGCACCCGGACGGCCGCCTGTTCTGGGCGCGCAGGGTGCATCGCGACGGCTGGCAATTCCCGCAGGGCGGGATGAACTCCGACGAGACGCCGCTCGAGGCCATGTACCGCGAGCTGCGCGAGGAGACCGGCCTGCATCCCCACCACGTCGAAGTCCTCGGCGCCACTCCCGGCTGGCTGCGCTATCGCCTGCCGCAGCGGGCGGTGCGGCGCAACGACCGGCTGGTCTGCATCGGCCAGAAGCAGGTGTGGTTCCTGCTGCGGCTGACCGGCGAGGAGTCGGACCTGCGCCTGGACGCCACCGACAAGCCCGAGTTCGACCATTGGCGCTGGGTCGATTTCTGGTACCCGCTCGAGCACGTGGTGATGTTCAAGCGCGGCGTCTATTCCAGCGCGCTGCGCCACCTGGCGCCGTTCGCCCGCCACGTTGCCGGCGCCCAGGCGGTGCCGCTGCCGTGCCCGGTGCCGGATCCGCGCCGCGAGGCCGGCCTCGGCGGCCGCCAGCACCAGCGGC
>NZ_LXSD01000086.1:0-3117 GCF_017168095.1 Lysobacter enzymogenes
GCGCCCGCGCCGCCAGCTCGGGCCGCGGCGCCGACGTCGTCGCCGGGCTGGCCATCGCCGGCCTGCTGCTGCCCGAGGCGGTGGCCTATTCCGCCCTCGCCGGCCTGCCCGCGCACACCGGCGTGTTCGCGCTGTTCGCCGGCCTGCTCGGCTACGGGCTGATCGGGCGCAGCCGCTTCGCGATCGTCTCGGCGACCTCGTCCTCGGCCGCGGTGCTGGCCGCGGCGACCGTGGCCGCGGCCGGCCCGGACCCGGCCGCGCGCGCGGCCATCGCCGCGTTCCTGACCCTGGCCACCGGCGCCTGCTTCCTCGCCGCCGCGGCCGCGCGCCTGGGCGGGCTGTCGCAGATGATCGCGCGGCCGGTGCTGCGCGGTTTCACCTTCGGCCTGGCTTGCGTGATCGTGCTCAAGCAGCTGCCGGCGCTGCTGGGCGTGCACGCGCGCGCCGCCGACTTCGCGCCGCTGCTGCTGGAACTGCCGCAGCGCTGGCGCGAATGGCAGCCGGCCAGCTTCGCCGCCGGCGCGCTGGCGCTGGCGGCGCTGAAGTTCGGCGAACGCTTTCCGCGGCTGCCGGCCAGCCTGCTGGTGATCGCGCTCGGCGTGGCCGCATCCGGCGCGCTGGCGGCGCACGGCGTGGCCCTGACCGGGACCATCGCGCTGAGCCCGCAGCTCGGCGCGCCGGGCTGGCCCGGCCCCGGCCAGTGGCTGACCTGCCTGGAACTGGCGCTGGCCCTGACCCTGGTGCTGTACGCCGAGTCCTATACCGCAATCCGCGCCTATGCGCTCAAGCACGGCGATGCGGTCGAACCCAACCGCGACCTGTTCGCGCTCGGCATCGCCAATGCGCTGTCCGGGCTGCTGCACGGCCTGCCGGTCGGCGCCGGCTATTCGGCGACCTCGGCCAACGAAGCCGCCGGCGCGCGCTCGCGCGTGGCCGGGCTGGTCGCGGCGCTGGCGGTGCTGCTGATGATCGCCTTCGCCCTGGCCTGGATCGAGCGCATTCCGCAGCCGGTGCTGGCGGCGATCGTGATCCACGCGGTGAGCAAGTCGCTGCGGCCGGCGACGTTCGCGCCTTACCTGCGCTGGCACCGCGACCGCCTGGTCGCGTTCGCCGCGGTCGCCACGGTGTTGAGCCTGGGCATCCTCGACGGCCTGCTGGCGGCCATCGCCTTCAGCCTGCTGATGCTGCTGCGGCGGCTGTCGCGCCCGCGCCTGAGCGTGCTCGGGCGCTTGCCGGGCAGCCACGATTTCGTCGACCTGGCCCTGCACCCGCAGGCCGCGCCGGTGCCCGGCGTGCTGGTGTTGCGGCCGGAGCAGCCGCTGTTCTTCGCCAACGCCGAGCCGATCCTGGCGCTGGCGCGGCAGCAGGTGGAAGCGCACGCCGACGCGCGCCGGCTGGTGCTGAGCCTGGAGATCTCGCCCGACCTGGACAGCACCAGCCTGGAAGCGCTGAGCGATTTCGACGGCTGGCTGCGCGCGCGCGGCGTGGCGCTGACCCTGGCGCGGCTCAAGGACGGCGTGCGCGTGTTGCTCGAACGCGTACAGTTGCCGGGGCAAACCGCCTCGGCGCTGGAGTACTGGAGCGTGGACGACGCGGTCAACGCCGATCTCGCGGCCGCGGCCGAAGCGGGCGGCGGCCGCGCGACGGATGCGCCGGCGCCGCAGATGAGACGATGAGGCAGACCCTACGATGACGGAGCCGCAACCATGAAGGAGCTTGACCGATGACCGCGACCACGATGCCGGGCGGAATGCGCGCAGGAGCGGTATCGCTGCTGCTTTGGCTGGCCGCGGCGGCCGCGTTCGCCGCGCTCAACATCGCCGGCGGCGTGCTGGCGGTATGGCTGCGCCTGCCGTCGGGCGGCGATGCGCGGCTGGGCTGGGACCTGGCCTGGACCGCCGCCGCCGCCGCCGCGCCGCTGTGGATCGCGGCGCGCTGGCTGCCGATCGCGGCGCGCGCGCAGGCCGGGCTGATCTGGGCGCTGCTGACCGCGATGGCGATCTGGGCGGTGGCGACCCTGGGCAAGGACTTTCCGCTGTGGTTCAACGCCGGGCTGTTGGCGGTGCAAGCCGTACTGGGCTGGCTGACGTGGCGGTGGTCGCGGCGGCCGCGCTGACGGTTGCGCGCTGAGGATCGAAACCTCGTCCGCGTCGCGCTGCCGGCATCGGCATGCGCGGCTCAGCCGCCGCGCACCCGCCAGCGGTCGTCCTGCACCGCGCCGCGGAACGCCGCGCCGCCGCCGAGGTAATCCCACAGCGGCCGCAGCACCGCCTCGGCCTTGAGCAACGCTTCCTGGAATTCGGACTGCGGGTCCGACAGCCAGGTGATCGCCCCGCCGGCGCCGAAGGACACCTCGCGCCCGTCGTAGGCAAGGGTGCGGATGCCGATGTTGAGATCGGCCACGCGGCCGTAGCCGAGGTAGCCGATCGAGCCGCAGTACACGCCGCGCGCGCTGCGTTCGAGCCGGTCGATGATGCCCAGGGTGCGGCGCTTGGGCGCGCCGCTGATCGAACCGCCGGGAAAGGTCGCGCGCAGCAGGTCGAGCAGATCGCAGTCCGGCCGCAGCCGCGCTTCGACCGTGCTGACCATCTGGTGCACGGTGCGGTAGCTCTCGATCGCGGCCAGCCGCGGCACCTCGACCGTACCGCGCACGGCGACGCGGTTGAGGTCGTTGCGCATCAGGTCGACGATCATCAGGTTCTCGGCGCGGTCCTTGCCCGAATCGGCCAGCGCCTGGGCGTAGCGCGCGTCCAGCGCCGGATCCTCGGCGCGGCGGATGGTGCCCTTGATCGGCTTGGCCTGGACCCGGCCGGCGCCGTCCACGCGCAGGAAGCGCTCGGGCGAGGTGCTCAGCACATGCTGCGCGCCGCTGCGCAGGTACGCGCCGAACGGCGCGGCGTTGCCGCGGCGCAGGCGCCGGTACAGCGCCAGCGGGTCGAGCTGGGCGCGCACGCGGAAATGGTTGGTCAGGCAGACCTGGTAGGACTCGCCCTCGACGATGGCGCGGCGGCATTGCGCGATCGCGGCCAGGTAGTCGTCGTGGCCGAGGTCCATCGCGACATCGAGTTCGGCCAGCGCCGGCGCGCGCGGCGGCGGCGGCGCCGCGGGCGGCAGCGC
>NZ_LXSD01000087.1:0-5249 GCF_017168095.1 Lysobacter enzymogenes
GCGCCGGCCGCGCGCGCGCCCGGCCGGGCCAGCGACGCGCGCCTGGAAATCGTCCCGCCCGGCGCCGAGCGCGCGACGGCCGGGGCACAATCCGGCATCAGCGCCGGAGGCGAGGGCCACATGGTGCGAGAACAAGTGCAACAGGCCAACGAAACCATCGCCGTGCGCGAGCAGGAACTGGCGGACCTCAAGAGCAAGGTCGCCGAACTCGAGAAACTCAGCACCGACCAGCAGAAGCTGATCGCGATGAAGGACAGCGAGCTGGCCGCGACCCAGCAGCGCCTGGCCGAGAACCAGGCGCGCGCCGACAGCGGTTCGCCGCTGCCGTGGATCTTCGGCGGCCTCGGCCTGCTGGCGCTGCTGGCCGGCGGCTGGGTGCTGAGCCGGCGCGAGCCCAAGCGGCCGAATTTCCGTGCCGCCTCGCCGGTGCCGGTGCCGTTCGCGGCTCCGGCCGAGCCCGGCCCGGATCCGGTCGAGACGCTGCGGCGCAAGCCCGAGGCCGCGGCGGTCGTCGATCCGGTGGCGCAACTGCTCGGCCGGCGCGACGAGCCGGCGGCCGTCGATCCGGTGTTCGCTGCAGATGTCGGTCCCGACGCCGATTCCGATCCCGATCTTGACGTCGCCCGCGACGAGCGTCCCGCGGCCGCGCCGAGGCATGCGCTCGACGAGCTCGCCGCCGCCGAACCGTCGGCTTCGCGGCCGCTCGCTGCCGATGAGCCGCCCGCCGCCGCGGAACGCACCGATCCGGTCGCGGCGCCGCATTGGACCGCGCCGGTCAGCGAGCCCAAGAGCCAGGCGCGCGTGCCGACCTGGCATTCGTCGACCGCGGGCCGCCAGCCGCCGCGCGAAGAGCAGACGCTGGAACAGCAACTGCGCGAGCCGCCGGCGCCGCCGGCGGGTTCCGCCGCACCGGTCGGCTCGGTTCCGGCGGCTTCGAGCCCGACGGTTTCGAGCCCGGCAGCCTCGAGCCCGGCAGCTTCGAGCCCGACGGCCCCCGTGCCGGTCGCCCCGGTCGCGGCCGCGCCGGTCGCCGCCCAGGCGCCGAGCGTCGAGCCCGTTACCATCGCCCAGTCCTCGCCGCAGGCGCGTCCGGCGGCGCCGTCTGCGGCTTCGGTTGGCCTGGAGCGGATCGAACTGGCCCGCGCCTACCTCGACCTGGGCGACCAAAACAGCGCCCGCCAGTTGCTCGGCGAGGTGCTGATCAACGGCGACCACGCCGCGCGCCAGCAGGCCGCGCGCCTGTTGCGCGAGCTGGAAGCCGCCGGCGGAGATCGCGCCGGGGCGTGAGCCGGACCGGGCGACCGCAGGCAGGCAAGGGCAGGGCCATGAACGACCTCGACACCGCTTCCGCCGCCGCGCCGCTGCGGCGCTACGCCCTGGGCGTGGAATACGACGGCAGCGAATTCTCCGGCTGGCAGCGCCTGGTGCGGCCGGGCGAACCCGCCCGTCCCGAGCACGCGCCGCGCGGCGAAGCGACCGTGCAGACCACCCTGGAGGCGGCGCTGAGCTTCGTCGCCGGCACCGGCATCGAAGTGGTCTGCGCCGGCCGCACCGACGCCGGCGTGCATGCCTCGTGCCAGGTCGTGCACTTCGACAGCCCGGTCGAGCGCGACCCGCGCGGCTGGACCCTCGGCGCGACCTCGCGCCTGCCGCCGTCCGTCTGCGTGCGCTGGTGCATCCCGGTGGCGGCGGACTTCCACGCCCGCTTCTCGGCGCGCGCGCGCCGCTACCGCTACCGCATCCTCAACCGGCCGGTGCGGCCGGCGCTGCAGCGCCAGTACCTGAGCTGGGAGCGGCGCCCGCTCGACGCCGAGGCCATGCACCGCGCGGCCCAGGCGCTGCTGGGCGAGAACGATTTCTCGGCGTTCCGCACCGTGCACTGCCAGGCCCCCCACGCGCGCCGCGACCTGCAACACATCGCAGTGCGCCGCGACGGCGATATCGTGGAAATGGAGGTGCAGGCCAACGCCTTTCTTCACCATATGGTGCGCAATATTGTCGGAAGCTTGCTGCCGGTCGGCCGCGGCGACCGGCCCGAGGGCTGGATCGCCGAACTGCTGGCCGGGCGCGACCGCACGGTCGCCGGTCCGACCGCTCCGTCGGCGGGACTGGTGTTCGTCGGGCCGCGCTATCCCGCCGAATGCCAGTTGCCTGCCGAGGTCAGCCTTTGAATCCGTCCCGCACCCTGTTCCGCACCCGCATCAAGTTCTGTGGTTTCACCCGCCCGGGCGACGTGCGCCTGGCCTGCGAACTCGGCGCCGACGCGATCGGCTTCGTGTTCGCCGCCGGCAGCAAGCGCCGGGTCGCGCCGGAGGAGGCGCGGGCCATGCGTCAGGCGCTGGCGCCGCTGGTCGACGCGGTCGCGCTGTTCGCCGACAACCCGGTCGAGGAAGTGCGCGAGGTCGTGCGCCAGGTCCGGCCGAGCCTGCTGCAGTTCCACGGCAACGAGGACGACGCCTATTGCCGCGGCTTCGGCGTGCCCTACCTCAAGGCCATCCCGATGGGCGGCGAGCTGGCGACCCAGCACCCCTCGGCGCTGCTGATGCGCTTTCCCGGCGCCGCCGGCTTCCTGTTCGACAGCCACGCCGAGGGCGGCAGCGGCGGCAGCGGCCATACCTTCGACTGGAAGCGGATCCCGGTCGGGGTGCAGAAGCCGTTCGTGCTCGCCGGCGGCATTACCCCCGACAACGTGTTCGAGGCGATCCTGGCGACCCTGCCGTGGGGCGTGGACGTCTCCAGCGGCATCGAGAGCGCGCCCGGGCTCAAGGACGGCGACAAGATGCGGCAGTTCGTCGAGGAAGTGCGGCGCGCGGATTGTCACGTCGAGTGAGGGGCGGGGACCCCAGGGACAGAAGGCAGCAGGGAGGCTGGGGCTCGCGCGCATCGGCGGGCCGGCCGGCGCTTTACCCGCGTGCCAGCCATTGCTCAATCCCCTTTTCCCTCTTTCCCGCGCCACTGAACTTTGCCCACTGCGTCACCCCGGGACCGGACCGCCATTCCGAGGCCGCGCAAACGGTACGGTTGACCCGCGGATGCCCTAAACTCCCAGGTTCCGCCGCGCGTGGCGCGGCGCTCCCGTGTTGATGGCCGCTGCCGATGTCCGCCGAACCCGCCGCTCACCCGCCGATCGATCCCTCGACGATCGATTTCCACGCTTATCCCGACGCCAACGGCCACTTCGGCCGCTTCGGCGGGCGCTTCGTCGCCGAAACCCTGATCGCGCCGATCGAAGAACTGGCCCGCGCCTACGACGCGGCCCGTGTCGATCCGGCCTTCATCCAGGCCTTCGACAACGACCTGGCCCATTACGTCGGCCGGCCGAGCCCGATCTACCACGCCCAGCGCCTGAGCGACGAAGTCGGCGGCGCGCGGATCCTGCTCAAGCGCGAAGACCTCAACCATACCGGCGCGCACAAGATCAACAACACCATCGGCCAGGCCCTGCTGGCCAGCCGCATGGGCAAGACCCGGATCATCGCCGAGACCGGCGCCGGCCAGCACGGCGTCGCCAGCGCCACCGTGGCCGCGCGCCTGGGCCTGGAGTGCGTGGTCTACATGGGCGCCACCGACATCGAGCGGCAGAAGATCAACGTCTACCGCATGAAGCTGCTCGGCGCGACCGTGGTGCCGGTGACCAGCGGCTCGCAGACGCTCAAGGACGCGCTCAACGAAGCCATGCGCGACTGGGTCACCAACGTGCGCGACACCTTCTACATCATCGGCACCGTGGCCGGGCCGGATCCGTACCCGCGCATGGTCCGCGACTTCAACGCCGTGGTCGGGCGCGAGGCGAGGGCGCAGATGCTGGCCGAATACGGCCGCCTGCCCGACGCGATCACCGCCTGCGTCGGCGGCGGCAGCAACGCGATCGGCCTGTTCCATGCGTTCTTGAACGATGCCGGCGTGCGCATCGTCGGCGCCGAGGCCGCCGGCGACGGCATCGACACCGGCCGCCACGCCGCGTCGCTGGCCGCCGGCCGCCCCGGCGTGCTGCACGGCAACCGCACCTATGTGCTGTGCGACGACGACGGCCAGATCGTGGAGACGCACTCGGTCTCCGCCGGCCTGGACTACCCCGGCGTCGGCCCCGAGCACGCCTTCCTCAAGGACACCGGCCGCGCCGAATACGTCGGCGTCACCGACACCGAAGCGCTCGACGCCTTCCGCACCCTGGCGCGCACCGAGGGCATCCTGGCCGCGCTGGAATCCAGCCACGCCATCGCCCAGGCGATCAAGCTGGCGCGTTCGATGCCGAAGGACCAGGTCGTGCTGTGCAACCTGTCCGGGCGCGGCGACAAGGACGTGCACACCATCGCCGGGCGCGAAGGCCTGCACTTTTGAAGCTGGAAGTTAGCGCCTAGGAGCTGGGAGATAGCGAAAGCAAACGCTTTCGCGACTTCGGACCCCGCGCCGTGCCCTTGCTTTTCGCTAACTCCTAACTCCTATCCGCTAACTCCCGCAACCATGACCCGCATCGACGCCAAGTTCCAACACCTGCAAGCCGCCGGCCGCAAGGCGCTGATCCCGTTCCTGACCGCCGGCGATCCCTCGCTGGAGGCGACCGTGCCGGCGATGCACGCGCTGGTCGAGGCCGGCGCCGACGTGATCGAGCTCGGCGTGCCGTTCTCCGATCCGATGGCCGACGGCCCGACCATCCAGCGCAGCTCCGAGCGCGCGATCGCGCGCGGCGCCGGCCTGGGCTGGGTGCTGAAGGCGGTGGCGCAGTTCCGCCAGCGCGACGCCGACACGCCGGTGGTGCTGATGGGCTACCTCAACCCGATCGAGATCCGCGGCGCGCAGCGTTTCGCCGCCGACGCGGTCGCCGCCGGCGTCGACGGCGTGTTGTTGGTCGACCTGCCGCCGGAAGAAGCCGACGAACTGCGCGCGGCCTTCGCCGCGGCCGGGCTGGCGCTGATCCTGCTGGCCTCGCCGACCACCACCGACGCGCGCCTGGAGTCGCTGTGCGACGGCGCCCAGGGCTATCTCTACTACGTCAGCTTCGCCGGCGTGACCGGCGCCGACCGGCTCGACACCGGCGCGGCCAACGACCGCCTGCACCGTATCCGCCAGCGCGCCAAGGTGCCGGTGGTGGCCGGCTTCGGCATCAAGGACGCGGCCAGCGCCGCGGCCATGGCGCGCGAAGCCGAGGGCGTGGTGGTCGGCAGCGCCCTGGTCGCGGTGCTGGCGCAGGCCGCTTCGGCCGACGCCGCGGCGCAGGCCGCGCGCGATTTCCTCGCGCCGCTGCGCCG
>NZ_LXSD01000088.1:0-3122 GCF_017168095.1 Lysobacter enzymogenes
CGCCCGCCGCTGCGCCACCCGGCCCGCCGGCCGCGCCGGCGCCGATGCCGCGCTGGCGCATGGCCGCATTCGTCGCGATCTCGCTGCTGCTCGGCCTGACCCAGAGCCTGGGCATGAACCTGGTCGCCTCCAACCTGCCGCAGGTGCAGGGCGCGCTCGGCGCGACCACGGCCGAAGGCGCCTGGCTGCTGACCGCGTACTTCGCCACCAACATCCCCGCCAGCCTGCTGCTGACCAAGTTCCGCCTGCACTACGGCCTGCGCCTGTTCGCCGATCTGGCCATCGGCCTGTTCGTGTTCGCCGCGATCGTGCACCTGGTCGCCAACGACCTGAGCTCGGCCATCGCCGCGCGCGCCGCGCTCGGCATCGCCGCCGCGCCGCTGAGCTCGCTGACCGTGCTGTACATGGCCGAGGTCTTCAGCGGGCCGAAGAAGGTGATCGGGCTGATGTTCGGCTTCGCCGCGCTGCAGACCGGCGCGCCGGTGTCGCGGATCATCGCCGAGAGCCTGTTCCTCAACGGCCAGTGGCACGGCGTGGTGATGTTCGAACGCGGGCTGGCGCTGGCCTGCTTCGCCGCGATCAACCTGCTGCGGGTCACCCCGGTGCCGCGCCAGCCGATGTTCGACGGCCTGGACATCGTCAGCTTCCCGCTCTACGCCAGCGCCATCGCCTTGTTCACCGTGGTGCTGACCCAGGGCCGGCTGCGCTGGTGGCTGGACACGCCGTGGCTGGGCGAATGCCTGGCCGCGGCGGCGCTGTGCGCGGGCTTGTTCGTAGTGGTCGAGATCAACCGTTCCAAGCCGATGGTCAACCTGCGCTGGCTGCTGCACGGCGGCTACATGGTGCGGCTGGGGCTGGCGATCACGCTGTCGCGCATGGTGCTGTCGGAGCAATCGGTCGGCGCGGTCGGCCTGCTCAACGTGCTGGGCCTGCTCAACGAGCAGATGCACACGCTGTTCTGGCTGGTGCTGGCGGGCACGGTCGGCGGTTTCGTGGTGACGCTGCTGTTCCTGCCCAAACAGCGCTTCGACCTGCTCGGCCTGATCGCGGTGGCCATCGTCGGCGTCTGCGCCTACGTGGACTCGCACGCGACCAACCTGACCCGGCCGGAGAACTTCTACCTCACCCAGACCTTGATCGCGATGGCGGCCTCGATGTTCCTGGCCTCCTCGATCCTGCTGGCACTGGTGCGCGTGGTCGCCGACGGGCTGCGCAACCTGGTCACCTTCATCGTCTTGTTCAGCACCACCAACGCGCTCGGCGGCCTGCTCGGCTCGGCGGTGCTGGGAACGTATCTGGCCCAGCGCCAGACCGCGCATTACCAGCATCTGATGCAGCAGGCCACGCTCGCCGATCCGCAGGTCGTGCTGCGCACCCAGCAGCTCGGCGGCGCGGTCGCGCGCGTGCTCGGCGATACGGCGGCGCGCGGCAACCAGGGGCTGGCCTCGTTCAATCAGCAGGTCGTGCGCGAGTCGTGGGTGCTGGCCTACAACGACGTGTTCCTGGCGGTGGCGTGGCTGGCCGCGGCGGTGCTGGTGTGGGTGTTGCTGCTGAAGTGGCACCTGTGGCGGCGCGGGCACACCGTGGTGAGCTTCGCCTCGCAGGTGCCCGGGCCGTTCGGCCCGCCGGCCGCGGCGCCGCCGCCACAGCCCGCGAACCGCGACGCCGCGCCGACGCCGCCTGCGCTGCAATCGCCGCCGGCCGCTCCGATTCCCTCTCCCGGCACCTGACCCGAAGGACGCCCCATGCCGCTGAAGACGCCCTTCAAATCCAAGGCCACCATCCCGGCGCTGCTGATCGCGCTGCTGGCGATCCTGGTGATCCTCTACGCCTGGCGGCTGTGGCCGTTCTCCAGCGCGCGCCAGACCACCGAGAACGCCTACGTGCGCGGCAGCGTCACCGTGATCGCGCCCAAGGTCGACGGCTATGTCGCCCAGGTGCGGGTGCAGGACTACATGCAGGTCAAGGCCGGGCAGGTGCTGGTGGAACTGGACGCGCGCAACTACCGCCAGCGCGTCGACCAGGCCCGCGCCAACCTCGCCGCGCAGGACGCCAACCTCGCCAACTCCACCCAGGCCCAGCGCGTGCGCGAAGCCGCGGTGGCGAACGTGGCGGCCCAGCTCAAGGCGGCGCAGGCCAATCTGGCCCGCGCCCAGGCCGATATGCGCCGCGCCGAGGCGCTGGTCGGCGACGGCTCGCTGTCCAGGCGCGAGCGCGACCAGACCCTGGCGGCGTTGCGCCAGGCCGAAGCCGCGATGGGCCAGGCCCAGGCCGCGCGGCGCTCGGCCGACGAGGACGTGCGCTCGGTGATCGTCAACCGCGACGCGCTGAGCGCGGCGGTGGCCAATGCGCGCGCCGCGTTGAAGCTGGCCGAGATCGACCTGGCCAACACCCGCATCCTGGCGCCGCAGGACGGCCAGCTCGGCGAGATCGGCGTGCGCCTGGGCCAGTACGTCACCCCGGGCACGCAGCTGATGCAACTGGTGCCGCACCGGGTGTGGGTGGTGGCGAACTTCAAGGAATCGCAGACCGCGGCGATCCGTCCGGGGCAGGCGGCGTGGTTCCGGGTCGATGCGCTCGACGGCAAGACCTTGCGCGGCCGGGTCGAGCGGATTTCGCCGGCGACCGGTTCGGAGTTCAGCGTGATCAAGACCGACAACGCCACCGGCAACTTCACCAAGGTCGCCCAGCGTCTGCCGGTGCGCATCGCGGTCGAGCCCGGCGATGGCGCCGGCGAGCGCGAACTGGCCGCGCGCCTGCGGCCGGGCATGTCGGTGGAGGCCACGGTCGATACCGCGAGCACGATCGACGAAGCGGCGGTGCATCGCGCCGAGCGGGCCGCGGCGGCGGATGCCGCACGCGATGCTTCGGTGCCGGCGTTGCAGGCCGACGACGGCGCCGCGGCGCCCGCCGCGGGCGCGTCGCCGAATCCATCTTCGGCCGGGGCGCTGCCGAACGGCGCGCCTGCGAACGGCAGGCCTTACGACAGCAAACGTTCGACCGGCGACGCGGCGGACAACGCCGCATCGCGGTCCGCGCCCGCCGACGCCGGGACGCCGGCCCGATGAGCGCGCTGCGAGGCTACGTCCGCTGCGCCGCGCTGGCCGCGGCGCTCGCCGCGC
>NZ_LXSD01000089.1:0-4252 GCF_017168095.1 Lysobacter enzymogenes
GCGCCCGCGCCGCCGCAACTGGACGAGAACGGCAATCCGCTGCCGCCGGCCGATCCGAACGCCGTCGCCGCCCCCGCCGCGCCGCTCGATCCGAACGCGCCGGTCGACCCGGCGCTGCCGGTACCGGCCGCGCACGATCCGGCCGCAGTCGACGCGGCCCCGGCCGCGCCCACGCCCGCGGGCGAACCCACGCCGGAAGACGCGGTCGCGGTGGTGCGCGACTACTACGCCGCGATCAACGCCCACCGCTACGACCGCGCCTATGCGCTGTGGTCCGACGGCGGCCGCGCCAGCGGCCAGGACGCGCAGCAGTTCGCCAACGGCTTCGCCCAGACCGCCGGCGTGTCGGTGGAACTGGCGCCGGCCGGCCGCGTCGATGCCGGCGCCGGCCAGCGCCATATCGAAGTGCCGGTGTCGATCACCGCGACCCAGCGCGACGGCAGCCAGCGCCGCTTCGTCGGCGCCTACACCCTGCGCCGCACCGTGGTCGACGGCGCCAGCGCCGAACAGCGCGCCTGGCGCATCGCCAGCGCCGACATCCGCGAGCTCAAGCCGTGAACCTCGCGCGCCCGGCGCTCGCCGCCGCGCTGGCGCTGGTCCTGGCCGCTTGCCAGCGCGAGGCCACCGCGCCGGCGGCGCCTGCGCAGGACGCCGCGAAAGCCGCGCCGGCCGCGTCCGCGCCGACATCGCAATCCGGCAACACGCCCGAACACCCCGCGCTCGCGCCGGTAAGCGACTACGTGCTGCCCGGCGCGCTGGCGCCCGACCTCGGCGTCGAGCAACTGCGCCAGTTGTTCGGCGCCGGCAACGTCGCCATCGACGAGCACCTGCCCGGCGCCGAAGGCGAACAGATCCGCGGCGCGCGCCTGTTCGGCGCCGACCCGGCCCGGCGCGCGCGCCTGTACTTCCAGGACAGCCAGGCCTTGCGCGGCCTGTCGATGGTGGTGGTCGACGATCCAGGCAGCCGCTGGCGCCTGGACAACGGCGTCGCGATCGGCCTGCCGCTGGCCGATCTGGTCCGCCTCAACGGCAAGCCGCTGCGGTTCTACGGGCTGGACTGGGACTACGGCGGCATCGTCACCGACTGGAACGGCGGCGCGCTCGCGCCCCAGGACGGCGACCCGGTGCAACGCGGCGCGCGCCTGGGCTGGGCCGACGACGCGCCGGCCCACGCCGCCGCGCCGGTCGGCGACGGCGAGTTCTCCAGCGACGACCCTCGTTATCCCAAACAGGGCGCGCTGCTGCAGGTCGGCGAGCTGAGCGTGTCCTTCCCCGGCGAGGACGACCTGTGACGCCGCGGCCGCGCGCATGAGCGGCGCGCCGCGCATCGTGCTGGACAGCAACGTCTGCCTGGACTTGTTCGCGTTCCGCGACCCGGCGGTGGCGCCGCTGCTGCGCGCGCTGCGCGAAGGCGCGCTGGCCGCGGTCACCGACGCCGCCTGCCGCGAGGAATGGCAGCGCATCCTCGACTATCCCAAGCTCGGTTTGAGCGCGCGCACGCGCGCCGAGTGCCTGAGCGAGTACGACCGCTGGCTGCATCCGTTCGCCGGCATCGACACCAACCCGGCGGCGGCGCCGCCGCTGCCGCGCTGCGCCGATCCGGACGACCAGAAATTCCTCGAACTGGCCCAGGCCGCCGGCGCGCGCTGGCTGCTCAGCCGCGACCACGCGCTGGTGGTGCTGGGCCGGCGTACCGCGCGCGCCGGGCTGTTCGAGATCATGACGCCGCAGACCTGGGTGGCGTTGGAAGCGTGGCGCTCGCCTGGCGCCTGATCGGGTTGTGAAAGGAAAGCATCGGGCCTGAAGGCCCTCCCACAGTAGCCGAAGCCGGCTGTTGTGGGAGGGCCTTCAGGCCCGACGCTCTCTTCCAAGTTCGCCGCGCCGGCCCACGGCCGCATGCCATACTCGCCACCATGCAAGGCGTGCCCGACCGCTTCGACGATGCCTTCGATGCCGCCCAGTTCCGGCAGGTCGCCCATCGCCCCGGCGTCGAACTCTACCGCGCCCACATCGTCCGCCACTCGTTCGATCCGCACACCCACGAAGCCTACGGCCTGGGCGCGATCGAATCGGGCGTGGAACGTTTCCGCTACCGCGGCAGCGACCACCTCGCCCCGCCCGATTCGCTGGTGCTGATGAACCCCGATGTGCTGCACACCGGCCACGCGGTAACGGCCGAGGGCTGGCGCTATCGCATGATCTACGTCGAACCCGACGCGGCCGCGGACATCGTCGGCGAGCCGGGCTGGTGGTTCGACGAGGCCGTGCGCCACGACCCGCGCCGCGCGCGCCGCATCACCGCGCGCCTGGACGCGCTGTGGCATGCGCGCGAACCGCTCGACTTCGACAGCCAGCTGCACGCGCTGCTGGAGGAATTCCGCGACCACGCCAAGACCCCGCGCCGCGCGCGCGCGGAAGCGCCCAAGCGCTTCGCCGCGGTGCTCGACTGCCTGCGCGCGCGCCTGTCCGAGCGCGTCACCCTGGACGAACTGGCCGCGGTCGCCGAACTGAGCCCGTTCCACTTCCTGCGCCAGTTCCGCGCGCAGTACCACGTCACCCCGCAGCAGATGCTGATGGCGCTGCGCCTGCACGAAGCCAAGCGCCTGCTCGCCGCCGGCGTGGCGCCGGCGCGCATCGCCGCCGATACCGGCCTGACCGACCAGGCGCACCTGACCCGCGCGTTCCAGCGCCGCTACGGCGTCACGCCTGCGCGCTACCAAAAGCAAATCCGCGGCTGAAGCCACGACCGCTCCCTGTAGGAGCGGCGCAAGCCGCGACCGCGAAACCGCAGCTGCGACGCAACCTGCCGCCCCGCAGTCGCGGCTCGCGCCGCTCCTACAGTCGCTGCGTTGCGGCAGCGCTGGGAACCGCAATCTCGTACAAGACACGCGCCTCGCGCCGCGCCATCCTGCGGCCATGCTGCTAGGAACCCTCTACGCCCTGCTTGCCGGCCTGATCTGGGGCCTGGTCTTCGTCGGCCCGCTGTTGCTGCCCGAGTACCCCGCGGCGCTGCAGTCGGTCGGCCGCTATCTCGCCTTCGGCCTGATCGCGCTGCCGCTGGCCTGGCTCGACCGCAAGGCGCTGCGCCAGCTCGGCCGCGCCGATTGGATCGAAGCGCTGAAGCTGTCGCTGATCGGCAACCTGCTCTATTACCTGTGCCTGGCCAGCGCGATCCAGCGCGCCGGCGGGCCGCTGCCGACGATGATCATCGGTACCTTGCCGGTAGTCATCGCGATCAGCGCCAACCTGCGCAACGCGCGCCGCGACGGCCGCCTGCCGTGGGCGCGACTGGCGCCGTCGCTGCTGCTGATCGCGCTCGGCATCGCCTGCGTCAACCGCGCCGAACTGCGCGAACTGCAGGCGCGCACCCACGCCGACCTGCACCGCTACGCGCTCGGCGGCCTGCTCGCGTTCGGCGCGGTGATCTGCTGGACCTGGTACCCGCTGCGCAACGCCGACTGGCTGCGCGCGCATCCCGACCGCAGCCCGCGCACCTGGGCCACCGCGCAAGGCGTGGCGACGCTGCCGCTGGCGCTGGCCGGCTACCTCGCGCTGTGGCTGTACATGAGCGCGACGCAGTCGCCGTTCCCGATGCCGTTCGGTCCGCGCGCGGGCTACTTCATCGCCTTGATGGCGGCGATCGGCCTGCTCGCTTCGTGGGTCGGCACGCTGTGCTGGAACGAAGCCAGCCAGCGCCTGCCGACCGCGCTGGCCGGGCAGCTGATCGTGTTCGAAACCCTGTTCGCGCTGGCCTATGCGTTCATGCTGCGCGGGCAGGCGCCGCCGGCACTGACCTTGGTCGGGATCGCGTTGCTGGTGGCGGGCGTGTTGTGGGCGCTGCGGATCAAACCGGTGCCGCCAGAGGTCGTGGCGGAAAGCGCGGCCTGAGCGTTGCGGATCCAGTCGCCATCCAAGCCGGCGCATCGCAGCGACGCCTCGTGCGCCCTATCGAAAGAATATTCACGCACTCCCGCTGCGCCAGCGGCCAGCGACAGCGGCGCGGCGTTTTGCCGCATCTGCGCGCAGCGCGGCGGCCCTAGGCTGGCCGGCATTTTCCCGCTGCCATGGCCTCGCATGCGCGCCGTCACGCTTTCATCGATCCTTCCCGTGTCGACCTTGTTGTCGCTGTCTCTCGCCGGCGCCGCCCACGCGCAGCCGCCGGAGGCGACGGCTGCGCCCGACGCGAACGCCGCCACCGCAACCACGCTCGACCGCCTGCGCGTGCACGGCCAGCGCCCGGCCACCGTCGCCG
>NZ_LXSD01000090.1:0-328 GCF_017168095.1 Lysobacter enzymogenes
GCAACCGGCACGGGCACCGCGCCAAACGGCAGCAGTGTGACCGACACCGACGACGAGACGGTGACGATCAATGCCGCTCCGCAGCTGACGCTGACCAAGACCGCCGGTGCGATCGTCGACACCGATACGCCGGCCAACGGCGCGGGCGATGTCGGCGACACGATCAGCTACACCTTCGCCGTCCAAAACACCGGCAATGTGACCCTGACCAACGTCAATGTGACCGATCCACTGTTGCCGAACTTGGCCTGCACGGCGGTGACCTTGGCGCCGGGCGAGAGCCAGAACCTGACCTGCACGGCCGGCAACGTGTATACGCTGACCCAGC
>NZ_LXSD01000091.1:0-6551 GCF_017168095.1 Lysobacter enzymogenes
CCGGCGCCGACGCCGGCCGCCCCGACCGCCTGGGCCTGCCGCTGCCGCAGGACCCGCGCCTGCTGCGCATCGCCCAGGCCCTGGCCGACGCGCCCCAGGACGACCGCGGCCTGGCCGCCTGGGCCGACTGGGCGCACCTGTCCGAGCGCAGCCTGAGCCGCCGCTTCGCCCGCGAGACCGGCTACAGCCTGCTGCAGTGGCGCCAGCGCGCGCGCCTGCTGCGGGCGCTGGAGCGGCTGGCGGCCGGGGAGGCGGTGACGACGGTGGCGCTGGCCTGCGGCTACGACAGCGTCAGCGCGTTCACCGCCATGTTCCGCCGCCACCTGGGTGCGGCGCCGACCCGCTACCTGCAGGGGCGCGAGGACGCGGCGGCGGATTGAGCCGAGCGAGCCCGGAGCTGTCGTGGGAGGGCCTTCAGGCCCGACGCCTTTGTGCCAGATCGCCAGACCGGACCGAAAAGCGTCGGGCCTGAAGGCCCTCCCACAACAGCTCCGGGGTCCGCGGGCTCTCCCGGCGCCGGCCGGTCCCACGGACCGACCGCTGTCACCGTTCCGATGCAGGATTCGTCGCCGCCCCCCTTGAAAGCCGTCCGGAGCGCCCTATCTCCGAACCAGTCCCGGCTTGCCGGGCGCTTTCGTCCCCGGCATTGGCACTCGCCGGGGACGACTGCTAAAATTCCCGTTCTTTATCCACCAATTCAACCACTTACAGAGGTCGCCATGAATCTCAAGCCGCTCCACGACCGCGTTGTCGTCAAGCCCATCGAAGCCGACGAAGTCTCCGCCGGCGGGATCATCATCCCGGACGCCGCGAAGGAAAAGTCGACCAAGGGCGAAGTCGTCGCCGTCGGTCCGGGCAAGGCGCTGGACAACGGCAGCGTGCGCGCGCCGCAGCTGAAGGTCGGCGACAAGGTCATCTACGGCCAGTACGCGGGCAGCAGCTACAAGCAGGACGGCGTCGAGTACAAGGTCCTGCGCGAAGACGACGTCCTGGCGATCGTGGGCTGAGAGCCGGCGCCGGCGAATCGGGAAGCGTAGAGCGCTTGCGCTGACGCCCCGCTCGCCCGTCCCCGCCCTTCCCGTTTTCCATACCCCATTCCTTATTTCCGGAGTTCGCAACAATGGCTGCCAAAGAAATTCGTTTCGGTGAAGACGCCCGCGCCAAGATGGTGCGCGGCGTCAACGTGCTCGCCAACGCCGTCAAGGCCACCCTCGGTCCGAAGGGCCGCAACGTCGTGCTCGAGAAGAGCTTCGGCGCGCCGACGATCACCAAGGACGGCGTGTCCGTCGCCAAGGAGATCGAACTGGCCGACAAGTTCGAGAACATGGGCGCGCAGATGGTGAAGGAAGTCGCCTCCAAGACCTCCGACAACGCCGGCGACGGCACCACCACCGCGACCGTGCTGGCCCAGGCGCTGATCCGCGAAGGCATGAAGGCGGTCGCCGCCGGCATGAACCCGATGGACCTCAAGCGCGGCATCGACAAGGCCGTGACCGAGGCCGTGGGCGAGCTGAAGAAGCTGTCCAAGCCGTCCTCGACCTCGAAGGAAATCGCCCAGGTCGGCGCGATCTCGGCCAACTCCGACCACAACATCGGCGACCTCATCGCCCAGGCGATGGACAAGGTCGGCAAGGAAGGCGTGATCACCGTCGAAGACGGCTCGGGCCTGGAGAACGAACTCGACGTCGTCGAGGGCATGCAGTTCGACCGCGGCTACCTGTCGCCGTACTTCATCAACAACCAGCAGTCGATGCAGGCCGAGCTGGACGATCCGTTCATCCTGCTGCACGACAAGAAGATCTCCAACGTGCGCGACCTGCTGCCGGTGCTGGAAGGCGTCGCCAAGGCCGGCAAGCCGCTGCTGATCGTCGCCGAGGAAGTCGAAGGCGAAGCGCTGGCGACCCTGGTGGTCAACACCATCCGCGGCATCGTCAAGGTCTGCGCGGTCAAGGCCCCGGGCTTCGGCGACCGTCGCAAGGCGATGCTGGAAGACATGGCCGTGCTGACCGGCGGCACCGTGATCTCCGAGGAAGTCGGCCTGCAGCTCGAGAAGGCCACCATCAAGGATCTGGGCCGCGCCAAGAAGATCCAGGTCTCGAAGGAAAACACCACGATCATCGACGGCGCGGGCGAAGGCTCGGGCATCGAGGCGCGCATCAAGCAGATCAAGGCGCAGATCGAAGAGACCTCGTCGGATTACGACCGCGAGAAGCTGCAGGAGCGCGTGGCCAAGCTGGCCGGCGGCGTTGCGGTGATCAAGGTCGGCGCCGCGACCGAAGTCGAGATGAAGGAAAAGAAGGCCCGCGTCGAAGACGCGCTGCACGCCACCCGCGCTGCCGTGGAAGAAGGCATCGTCCCGGGCGGCGGCGTCGCGCTGATCCGCGCCAAGGCCGCGATCGCCGGCCTGAAGGGCATCAACGAAGACCAGAACCACGGCATCGCCATCGCCCTGCGCGCGATGGAAGCGCCGCTGCGCGAGATCGTGACCAACGCCGGCGAAGAGCCGTCGGTCATCCTCAACAAGGTCATCGAAGGCAAGGGCGCGTTCGGCTACAACGCCGCCACCGGCGAATACGTCGACATGCTCGAAGCCGGCATCCTGGACCCGACCAAGGTCACCCGCACCGCGCTGCAGAACGCGGCCTCCATCGCCGGTCTGATGATCACGACCGAAGCCATGGTCGCCGAGCTGCCGAAGAAGGACGAGCCGGCGCTGCCGGGCGGCGGCGGCATGGGCGGCATGGGCGGCATGGACTTCTAAGTCCGGCGCATCGGCTGTCCCAGCGAAACGAAAAGCCCCGCAGCGATGCGGGGCTTTTCTTTTTGCTTCAGTGCATTGAAACCGCGAAGGCGAAGGAAGGCGTGCGGCGCGATCGTGCTGCCTCGGGCCGAGCCGGCGGCTCGCGCACCTGCGCGCGGCGACGGCTCACATGATGTCGTCGAGCAGGGAGCGGTTGAGCGGAATCACGTACGCGGCCATGTCCAGCACGGTGTGCTGCGCGGTCGCGCGGGCGTTGGCGAACTCCTCGATCACGCTGACGCATTGGTCGCGCTGGCGCTGCGGCAGGAACCGCAGGATCGGCACCAACCGGCGGTGACCGATGGTGTCCCACTGCGCGACCGCGTCCAGGCTGGCGACCCAGCGGGCGGCGTTCTCGTCGCTCAGGCTCAGCGCCGGGTTGCCGCCGGTCGCGCGCACATCCTGTTCGCGCAACTGCTGGATGTGTCGATTGCGGCGCAGGCTGGTGTCGGAGTGGGCGTAGCCGACCTCGCCGCTGGCCGGGCCGTAGCTGGTCGGGACCTCCTTGGCCGCGGCGCCGAAGCCGAAGCCGGACAGCAATTGCTCCTGATCCTGCAGGTCTTCGGCCACGACGCTGAGCGTGCGCATGCGGGTGCCGCCGAGCAGCGACTCGCACGGGAAAAAATAGCCGAACGCGGTGAACACCCGTTCGTGCAGCGCCTCGTACTGGTCGCGCCGGCGGCGGGCCGCCAGCGCGTCGTCCACGGCTGCGATCAATTCCGGCGCGACCTCCAGATCGATGTCGGGCTCCAGCGCCAGCATCACCTTGGGCACGATCATTTCGTCGATCAGGTGGATCGAGGTGACCTCGTTGCGTTGCAGGCGCTCGAGGTCGCGGCGGAAGTTCGCGGCCAGGCCGAAGCCGTTGAGTCCGCCGCTGGCGTTGGCGTTGTGGATGCTGCGCGTATGCAGCTCGTGCAGCACCCGGCTGGCGGTGGCGCTGGTGGTCCAGCGCACGGAGAACGCGACGCCGCCGGAATGCGGACGCCGCTGCGGATGGCGGTAGACCACCGGCGACTGGGTCGAGCGCGCGCCGAACTCGACCGCGGCCGGATCGGCGCCGAAGCGCAGGCCGCGGTCGAGCCGGCGCGCGGTGAACAGCGCGCGCACCGCGTCCAGCGGCAGCGCGGTGAATTCGTCGGGCGTGGTCACGGTGAACGGCGCCAGCGCGACTTGCAGCTGGGCCAGCAGATCCGGCGCGTCGGCGTCGTTGCGCAGGCCCCAGACGGCTTCGGCCGGGGTCGCGGTCGGCACGGCCGGCGTCGGCACCGGTCGGGGTTCGGCCGGCTTGGGCGCAGGGGCCGGTTCGGGCTTGGGCTCCGGCGCCGGCTCGGGCGCCGGCGCCGGCGCTTCGACCGGTGCGGCGCGCGCCGGGCGCACCCGCAACACGCGGTCGTCGCCGATCAGCTCTTCCACCCGGGTGTCGGCTTCGATGCCCGGATCCAGGTTGGCGTTGCCGACCCGGAAGCGATCGGCCGGGCGCATGCCGGTGCGCTCGACGAGTTGCTCGCGCACGTGCAGCAGCGGTGTGTCCGCGGCCAGGCGCAGGACGATGTCGCGGTCGGAATCGCCTTCGAATGCGATGGTGATGAGCATGCGGATGTCTCGGTGTCTTGATGTTTCGACGGCGCGAGCGGGCGGGCGCCGGGGCTCAGTCCGCGTCGGTCACGAAGAAGTGCACGCGCAGCAGGCCGATGCGTTCGCGCAGCGGATCGTCCTCGGCTTGCACCTGGATGCGTTCGAAACGCTGCTCGGCGCTGCCGTCGGCCCAGACCACGCCGGCGTTGACCCGCGCCGCCGCCGCCCCCTCGCCGCCGTTCAAGGAACGCGTGGCGCCGGCGCGCGCGCTGGTGCGCGGCGCCGCCGCCGGACGCGGGAATCGCAGGTGGCGATGGTCGTAGACGCGGCCGGCGACCGGGTCGAGGAACTGGCGCACCTGCCAGGTGGAGATCTCGCAGCTCCACAGCCGCTGCAACGCGTCGCGGTCGTGGGAATCGCTCAGGCGCGCGCGCATCAGCTCGACGGTGATCAACTGGTTGTCGCGCTGGAACCGGCGCACCGTGGCGCTGCGGTAATCGCCGGGCTCGGGACGGCCCACCGCGTAGAGCCGGTCGACCACCGGCTCGGCGCCGGTGGCGATGCGGAAACCGAAGCCCAGCAGTGCGCGCGAGCGCACCTCGATCGACAGCGCCGCGCCGCGGGTGGCCGCGACCACGTTCGCAAACAGTCGGTCCGGCGCGATGCGCAGGCGCGCATCGGCGAACATGCGCACGTGCGCGCCCTGGTTGCGGCGTTGCGCGTCGGGGTCTTCGACGTTGAGGCCGAAACGCACCGACAGGTTCTCGTTGTCGTGCAGCCAATCGACCGGCCGGCCGTCGAGGTCGTGGGAACTGGACATGGCCGGGCCTCAGACGCGACGGATGGTGAAGCTCAAGGTCGTGCCGCGCACGCTGAAGGTGGCGGTGTGGCCGTTGGGCGCGAAGGCGATCGACGGGCCGTTGCGGGTGCGGCCGGCGACGGCGCTGACGCGCGCCGACACCCGGTCGCCGACGTGTAGCGGCTCATCGCCGAAACGCAGCTGCGCCAGATCGATGGAGCGGGTCTGGTGGATCGCGAAGCGGCCGCTGGCGCCGGCGCGGCCGCCGCCTTCGCGCTCGATCGCGAAGCTCATGACGAAGGCTGCGTTGTTCGCGCAGGCGATGTGCTGGACGTGCAGATCGGTCTCGCCGGATTCGGACGGATTCATGAGCGGGCCTCGGACGATGGGAAAGGGCGACGGCGGTTTCGACGACTCGAACGACCGCCGGCGCGGTTTGTGAGCGGGCGTGGACGGGCCAGGGCCGCGGCGCGGCATTTACTCGCGGACGTGCGGGCTCGACAATGCAGCCGATTCCCCCGGATCGGATCGCCTATGCGTGGCTTGGTCGGCTTGTCGTTGGTGGTGTCGCTGCTGGCCGGCAGCGGTTGCGCCGTGGTCAAGGTCAAAGAACGCGGTTTCGGCGACTACGCGGCCGAACGCAATCTCGACGCGCTCAGCGGCGGACGCCTGAGCGCGGCCGCGTCCTCGGCGTTGAGCTCGGCCGGGCTCGATCCGGCGGCCTGCGTGCGCGAGCCCGACCCGTGCATCGGCGCGCTGCGTCCGCTGGCGACGACGGAGGAATGGTTGGCGAGCTCGGCCGAGCTGGAACTGCTGCGCATGAACGCGTCCCCGGCGACGGTGGGCAAGGCGGCCGAGTCCGGCGCGTTCTCGCGCCGCGGCGCGGCCGAGCCTGCCGCCCTCGACCCGGCCGCGATCGCCGCCGACCCGCGCACGCGCGCCGCGGTCGCCACCGCGCGCTATGCCTATGCCTATCTGTTCGCGACCGCGCGCACGCCCGAACAGCGGGTATTCGAAGCGCGCCAGCAGCAGGTGCTGCAGTACTACAACCGCGCGGTCGAGGCGATCGCCCAGGCCGCGTTCGAAGCCGGCGGCGGCGAAGCCGGGACGACGCCGCTGCAGGTCGGCGGCTTGCAACTGGGCATCGCCTTGCACGGCTATGAAGCCTCCGAGATCCAGCAGGCGCCCGAGGCCTTGCTCGCCTCCGACACGCTCGGCTTCGCCAACCTGCGTGCGGTGTATCGCCGCGACGGTTTCGGCACCGGGCTGGTCGCGGTGTTCCCGCGCCGCCATCGCGGCGCGGCGGCCGCTGCCGACGGCGCGCAGCCCGGCTCGGAAGGGCATGTCGCGGCCAGCGCGGTTTCGCGCGGCGGC
>NZ_LXSD01000092.1:0-321 GCF_017168095.1 Lysobacter enzymogenes
CCAGGCGCTGGCGCCAGCCGGCCGGCCGGCGCTCGCGCTGGCGGCTGCGCGCGGCGACCAGCAGGCGGCCGTATTCGACCCCGGCCGGGCACACCGCCTCGCAGCTGCGGCAGCCCAGGCAATGGTCGAGGTGAGCGTCGGACGCGGCGGTGACCGGAATCGTGTCCAGCGCCCAGGCCCGGGCCAGGGCGATGCGGCCGCGCGGGGATTCGGCTTCGACCTGCTCGCGGCCGTAGGTGGGGCAGGCCGGCAGGCACAGGCCGCATTGCACGCAGCGGTCGGCCAGCGCCGCCAGCGGGTCGGCCGGGCGCGCCGCCGCGA
>NZ_LXSD01000093.1:0-12567 GCF_017168095.1 Lysobacter enzymogenes
CGCCGGCGCGCGCAGGCGCGGCGGGTGGGCGGAACGGGCGCGTTCGGGCATGGGCGGCGTCCTGGACGGCGCGGAAAAGGAAGGCGGCGCCTCGCTCGACGCGCCGCCCATGGCCGGCGAGGGGAGGACGCGGGCCATGGCCGGCACTGTAGGCGCGCGGCGCCTACGCCACGCTGTCGCCGCGCTGACAAATTCGTCAGTTGCGCCGCGGCGGCGCCGCGGTTGCGAACTGGGTTGCAAGAACGCGAGCGCGTCCGCGGCCGCGTCGGCGGCTGCGCTAGCATCGGCGCATCCGCCGCCGCCCCGTCGCAGGAACGACCCGCCGCGCATGACCGCGAACCCTCCGCCCTCGCGCGCTCCGGCCTGGCAGGTCGATGCGACGCTGATCGTCGATGCGGTGTTCGAATCCGACGGCCGCCTGCACGCCTGGGCGCGCCTGCCCGATGCGACCTGGCGCGCGCTGGCGCCGCTGCTGGCCGGGCGTTACGACCGCATCGGCTTCGGCTTGGGTTTCGGCATCCGCCTCGGCGCGGGCAGCGAGGATTTCCTGCGCAGCGGCATCGCCCGCACGCTGGAACTGGACGCGGCGCAGGCGCTGCCGGCGACGCAGATCGACGGCGAGCGCTACGACCTGCAGGTCTGCGGCTTCAACGCCTACACCGCGTATCTGCTCGGCCGCACCGGCTTCAACCGCTGGCACAGCACCGATCCGGAACTGTGCGCGGACGAGCTGTGCTTCTTCCGCGAGGGCCGCATCGAACTGCTGGCGCAGCCGTGGAATTCGATGCTGCGGCTGTTCTCGGTCGAGCACCGCTTGCTGCAGGACATCGAAGCCGCGCACCCGCGCTTCGCCGGCGCGGTCTATGTCAGCGAAAACGGCCGCCTGCGCGGGGTGTGAGGCGCGGCGCCGATCGGAGCAGCGCTCGCTGGGTCAGCGCTTGCCGGGCTTGGCCGGCGGCACCAGTTCGATCTGGAACAGGTCCGGCCACAGCTTGCCGGTCACGAACAGGCGGTCGCCCTGGGCGTCGTAGGCGATGCCGTTGAGCACGTCGGCGCCGCGGCCGCCGCTGCCGTGCTGGCGCAGCAGCCCGGACAGGTCGATCCAGCCGCGCACCTGCCCGGTCTTGGGGTCGATGCGGGCGATGCGGTCGGTCTGCCAGACATTGGCGTAGATCTCGCCCTTGACCCACTCCAGTTCGTTGAGCTGGTCGACGGCGCGGCCCTGGTCGCGGACCTGGATGCGCGAGCGCTCGCGCAGCGTGGCCGGGTCGAGCAGGCGGATCTGCGCGCTGCCGTCGCTCATGTAGATCGTGTCGGCCGAGCGGGTCAGGCCCCAGCCCTCGCCCGGATATTGGAAGGTGCCGGCGAAGGAGAAATCGGCGCGGTTGAGCACGTAGCCGGCGCCGTTGGTCCAGCTCAGCACCAGCAATTGATCGCCGCGGTCGGTCATCCCCTCGCCGAACACGTCGTCCGGCAGCGCCGTGCGCTGCAGCACTCGGCCGCTGGCGAGTTCGACCTTGCGCACCGTGGACTGGCCGTTGAGGCCGGTGCTCTCGTACAGATAGCCGTCCTTCCAGATCAGGCCCTGGGTGAAGGCCTGCGGGTCGTGCGGATGGCGCGCGATCACCTTGTAGGAATACACCGGCGCGGCGGCGCGCGGCGCGGCCGGCGTCGGCGCGCAGGCGCTGGCGAGGGCCGCGGTCAACGCGGCGGCGGCGAACGGGCGCAAGGACGAGCGACGCTGGGGCATGGGCGGATCCCGGGGGCCAAGGCTGCAGAATACCTTGCGCCAAGGCTCCGAGGCTTTTGCCGGTGGGGTTGGTGTGGGAGGGGCTCTTGTGGGAGGGGCTTCAGCCCCGACGCTCTTGTGCCCGATCGCCGCGACCTGAGCGGAAAGCATCGGGGCTGAAGCCCCTCCCGCAAAGAAGCTAGCCTGGCCAGCCCTCGCGCGCCGCCGGCCGCCCCGCCCCCTCTTCACCCCCGTCGCACCTCCTGCGACCTGTCCCCGGGTAGAATCCGGGCCTCTGCCCCACCCGGTTGCCAGTTTCAGATGACAGATTCCGTACGTACGGCGTTCCACGGCTTCGAACAGATCCCGCTGCGCGAATACGCCGAACGCGCCTACCTGGACTACTCGATGTACGTGGTCCTGGACCGCGCCCTGCCGTTCCTGGGCGACGGCCTCAAGCCGGTGCAGCGCCGCATCGTCTACGCCATGAGCGAGCTGGGCCTGAACGCCCAGTCCAAGCCGAAGAAGTCGGCGCGCACCGTGGGCGATGTGATCGGCAAATACCATCCGCACGGCGACAGCGCCTGCTACGAGGCGATGGTGTTGATGGCGCAGCCGTTCTCCTACCGCTATCCGCTGGTCGAAGGCCAGGGCAACTTCGGTTCCACCGACGATCCCAAGTCGTTCGCGGCGATGCGCTACACCGAGTCCAAGCTGACCCCGATCGCCGAAGTGCTGCTGGGCGAGCTCGGCCAGGGAACGGTCGACTGGACCCCGAACTTCGACGGCACCCTGGAAGAGCCGACCTGGATGCCGGCGCGGCTGCCGCACCTGCTGCTCAACGGCACCACCGGCATCGCCGTGGGCATGGCCACCGACGTCCCGCCGCACAACTTGAACGAAGTGGTCAGCGCCTGCGTGCGCCTGCTCGACGATCCCGACGCGACCACCCGCGACCTGTGCGAGCACGTGCTCGGCCCGGACTACCCGACCGCCGCCGAGATCATCACCCCGCGCGCCGACCTGCTGCAGATGTACGAAACCGGCCTGGGCAGCGTGCGCGCCCGCGCCGTGTTCGAGAAGGACGGCGCCAACCTGGTCATCACCGCCCTGCCCTACCAGACTTCGCCGGGCAAGGTGATCGAGCAGATCGCCAGCCAGATGCGGGCCAAGAAGCTGCCGTGGCTGGAAGACATCCGCGACGAGTCCGACCACGCCAATCCGACCCGGATCGTGCTGGTGCCGCGCTCCAACCGCGTCGACGCCGACCAGCTGATGGGGCATCTGTTCGCCACCACCGACCTGGAGCGCAGCTTCCGCGTCAACTTCAACGTGATCGGCCTGGACGGCCGCCCGCAGGTCAAGGGCCTGAAGGCGTTCCTGGGCGAATGGCTGAGCTTCCGCGCCGACACCGTCACCCGCCGCCTGAATCATCGGCTGGAGAAGGTCGAGCGCCGCCTGCACCTGTTGCAGGGCTTGCTGGTCGCGTTCCTCAACCTCGACGAAGTCATCCGCATCATCCGCAGCGAGGACGAACCGCGGCCGGTGCTGATGAAGCGCTTCGACCTCAGCGAAGAGCAGACCGACTACATCCTGGAAACCCGCCTGCGCCAGCTGGCGCGGCTGGAAGAGATGAAGATCCGCGGCGAGCAGGCCGAACTGGAGAAGGAGCGCGAGCAGCTGATCGCCACCCTCGCCAGCAAGGCCAAGCTCAAGAAGCTGATCAAGGACGAACTGCTGGCCGACGCCAAGAAGTTCGGCGACGCCCGCCGCTCGCCGCTGGTCGCGCGCAACGCCGCGCAGGCGCTGTCGGAAACCGAACTGGTCGCCAGCGAACCGATGACCGTGGTGGTCAGCGAAAAGGGCTGGGTGCGCGCGGCCAAGGGCCACGACATCGACGCGTCCACCCTGAGCTATCGCGACGGCGACGGCCTGCTCGCGGCCGTGCGCGGGCGCAGCACCCAGCAGGTCGCGTTCCTGGATTCGACCGGCCGCGCGTATTCGACCCTGATCCACGGCCTGCCCTCGGCGCGCGGCAACGGCGAGCCGTTGACCGGACGCTTCTCGCCTGCCGCGGGCGCTTCGTTCCAGGCGCTGGCGGCGGGCGACAACGATCATCGCTTCGTGCTCTCCAGCTCGCACGGCTACGGCTTTGTCACCCGCTTCGAGAACCTCACCGGCCGCAACAAGGCCGGCAAGGCGATGCTGTCGCTGACCCCGAACGCCAAGGTCCTGCAACCGGCGCAGATCGGCGACGTCGATCAGGACCGCGTGGTCGCGGTGACCAACGTCGGCCACCTGCTCGCGTTCCCGGTGGCCGAGCTGCCGGAGCTCGACAAGGGCAAGGGCAACAAGATCATCGACATTCCGAAGGCCAAGCTCGGCACCGAGCGCGTGGTCGCGGTGGCGGTGGTGGCGCCCGGGCAGACGCTGAGCGTGAAGTCGGGGGCGCGGACGATGAGTTTGTCGTTCAAGGATCTGGATGCGTATCTGGGCGCGCGGGCGACTCGCGGCGGGTTGTTGCCGCGGGGGTGGCAGAAGGTGGAAGGGTTGGCGGTCGAGTAAGGACCGCCGCCACACCGCGCCTCTCCCCAGCCGTCATTCCGGCGAAGCCGGAATCCATTTTGATCTTGCTCTGACGGCTTCGGTTGCGAACGTCTTTCCGCGACACTAGGCGCTCCACCGAGCACATCGACGCTCTCGAAAGAAACGCCCCGCATTGCGGGGCGTTTCTTTTTTGCGCAAGAAATACAGCACATCGAAAGTAATTCGCGGCGAGCTATTGACAACAACGCCGGCACGGAAGCAACCTGCACGCGGAGCCTAGAAACTCCTCGCGTAACGGCAACCACCCCCGAAAGACTTGGTGGTTTTTTTGCGCCTGCTATTTCTGCAGGTGCGCTCGGCGTATGCGTCATGCGTCGGGAGGGCGGCTAATACAACACCCGCAAGGGGAATACGCCCGCCGCTTACGCGCGGTTTCTAGCCTCCCGACTTCCCGCCTGCGAATCCGCGCAGGCGGTCGCATGACCCATGGAATGGAGTGCCGTTATGCCACGCAAATTCCCGTCCGCCACCCGCGCGGACAGCGTTGTGCTGCCTCTGGATGCCTACCTCGAACTGCAGAAGTTCCACGATGAACTGGTGGGCATCGCCGACACCATCGATCCCGGCACGCCGCCGACGCCAAGCATTCAAAGATTAGAGCAATCCCGCCGCCGTGCACTTGCGCGTGTCTTTCGACTATGGGCGAAACAGATAGAACGCAGCCTCATTGCCACCTAGTCACCCAGTCAAGATTCACATTTTCGGAAATAAGAAAAGCTCCGTCGCCGGAGCTTTTCCTAGAACAACTCAGCGTCAATTTCAGCGGAACAACGAAAGTGAATCTAATTTTGCCCCCACGACATAGATCTTAATCATCCCCCCTGAGAAGATAGTTCGCGGGCAGCCTCCTCACTCACGTACACAAGTAGCGGTGCTATCAGCGTCAACTGATAAGCGAGGGCTTCTGAAGCACAAGAGCCGATGTCCTTCACCACCCCCAAATCACAAGCCAGATCGCCAACAACCAAACCAGTTGGCTCAACGCTCATGTCGTACTTTTTTTTCGGATCAACCATCCAGTAATACTGCTCTTTGAGTTCGACCTTACTTATCCCAGAGATCAATATGTGCTCGAATATTTGATCAACAGATTTTTTCAAATCAGCTATATTAACAGCACTCACTTCTCATCCTCCATTACCCTTGCGACATTGCGCCAATTGCAGTTCAAATTGAGCCAAATGTCCCGCAAGAAGCATCACACGCCCTTGATATATCTTCTCTTGAATTTCTGGCGGAGCCGCTCCCAAGACACCTTTATTGTCATTCGCAAGGGGGTTCGACATATATTCGAACAATTTCCGCCGATGATCATCCACTTGCCACTGAAGACCGGCGCAGGGATCACGCGGCGGCGGCACCGGACATTCCTCGCCCCCTTCTTGACTCTTTTTACCACTTTCTTGATCAAGCTTTTCGTTATACATACGGGCACAAGCACCCGCCCCCATTGTCTCGCATGATGCAACCCCCAAAGAAGGGGAATACAGGAGTAAAGCACCACCAGTGGCATAGGCAGAAGCAGTGGCGCCGCCCGCGAGTAGAGCCCTCAATGCCAAGCTCAATTCTGCTGCCGTCGGACGAATGAAACCGCGCGTCGGGTAAGTTGGGCTTTGAACGACAGCAGTTGCCAGCCCGAACGGGTCAATGCTGCTCAATGGAGTGCTTTCTGTATATGCGAAAGTACTTAAACCACCCTGCATACCAATAGGGTCACTCTGGACGTAGCGCCCCGTAGCTGGATCGTAGTCGCGAAAATAGTTGTAAATCAATCCACTAATCGGATCGAGCCGCTGCCCCGAGAACCGCATATTGAACACGAGCGTAGTACCGTCCAGGTCGGGATCTTGATTCGGCGGACTATTCCCGAACGCTTCGCTCTTCGCATCCCATGTCCAAACTGCGAGGTTTCGAACCGGATCGATCACCGTCCGCGGCGCCCCCAAATGATCCGGCTGCACATACTTCAACGACTGCGCCACACCATTACCGACCACCAGCCCAACCGGCGCATCGTCGAACCACACCGCCTGCTGCACCGCCGCCCCGGCACCGTCGTAATCGCCGATCCAATGCCCGGCTTCGTCGTATAGCGTATAGACGCTGACCGCCCCCACCCCGCCGTTCGTCGCCGCGACGCGTTCGCCCTTGGCGTTGTAGCGGTAGCCCATAGTCACCACGCCGCCCTGCTTGACCTGCTGCATTCGGTCGTTGGCGTTGTAAACGAACTCCTTGGCCGCGCCGCCGATGCTGGTGGTGTTGCCGA
Source organism: Lysobacter enzymogenes (assembly GCF_017168095.1). Taxonomy (GTDB): domain Bacteria; phylum Pseudomonadota; class Gammaproteobacteria; order Xanthomonadales; family Xanthomonadaceae; genus Lysobacter; species Lysobacter enzymogenes_D. The sequence goes on from NZ_LXSD01000093.1 coordinate 6,603, forward strand.
CCGCGTCGTAACCGCGCGCGACGCCGGCGACGCTGCTCAGGCGATGGCTGTTGGCGGGATAGACATAGGTGTCGGTGATGCCGCCGTGCAACAGGCTCGTGCGGTTGCCGGTCTTGTCGTAGCCGTAGGTGTCCAGCGGGGTCGAACTGGCGCCGTCGCGGGTCACGGTCAGGCGGCCGAGGCTGTCGTAGTCGTACTTGGCCTGGGTCGCGCTGAGCAAGCCGTCCTTGAGTTCCACCAGTTCGCCGACGGTGTTGTAGCCGTAGCCCAACGACAAGCCGCCGCTGGCGGGATCGAAGACGGTCTTGGGCCGGTAGTCGAGGTCGTAAGTGCGGCTCAAGGTGCGGCCGTTGCCGTAAGTCCAACCGGTCACCGGGCCGAACGGCTCGTAAGCGGCGTTGTTGAGCAGCACCGTGCGGGTGCCGCCGTAAGGACGCACGCCGACTTCCTTGATCCTGCCCTGAGCGTTGCGCACGTAATCGACCGTGGTGCCGTCGGGATACGTGGTCGTGTAGAGCTGGCCGGCCATGTTGTAGGCATAACGCAGGACGAAACTCTTGCTGTCGACCGTCTGCACCTTGCGCACCACCCGGCCGAAGCGGTCGTAGCAGTACTTGAGCTCGGTGCCTTCGGTGCGCATCGCCGCGAGGCGGCCCTTGGCGAAGGTTTCGCCGGTGGCGCAGACGCTCGGCGCGGTGTCGTAGTCGTACTCGACATCGGCCGGACCGCTGGCGGTGTAGAAGACCGCCTTCGGACGGTTCAAGGCGTCGTAGGTGTAGCGATGGGCGACGGCGTCGTTGGCGTCCTTCTTGGTCGCCAGCAAACCGGCGGCGTTATAGGTGTAGTCGGTGACGCCGGTGTCCGGGCTGGTCAGCTTGGTGCGGTCGCCGAAGCCGTTGTACGCGTAGACCGTGTTCAGCCCCTTGGGATCGGTGACCTGGGTGACCTGGTCGAGCGCGTTGTACTGCAGCTTGGTCTCGACGGCGAGGCCGTCGATGTCCTGCAGGGTGCGGTTCAAGCGGTTGAGCGGGTCGTAGAAATTGTCGGTCTTGCGGCCCAGCGCGTCGGTGACGCGGTCCGGGTTGCCGTTGGCGTCGTAGCGGTAGCCGGTGGCGTTCTGCGCGGAGTCCTTGAGGAACTCCAGCTGGCTCAACGCGTTGTAGACCCGCGACAAGGTCTTGCGCAAGGTCGTACCGCCGGCCTTGATGTCCTCCTGCTTGCGGTTGCCGTCATTGTCCAGGATGTAGGTCAGTTTGTTGCCGGCGTTGTCGGTGATGCCGGTGAGGCGATGGGCCGCGTCGTAGGCGTACTGGGTATAGACACCGCCCGGCAGCGTCACCTTGCGCACCAGTTGGGTCGGCCAGTACTCGATGCGGGTGATCTGGTCGTCGGTCTCGACGCCGCTGTTGGCGCCGCGAACCTTGGTAGCGGTCAGCAAGCCGCGGGCGTCGTATTCCAGATCGGTCACTACGCCATTGGCGTCCACCGACGACAGCGGCCGGCCCAAGGGATCGTAGCCGAGGATTTCGGTGGTCTGGCCGAGCGCGTTGACAACCCTGCGCAGGTCGCCCTTGCGGAAGGTGCACAGTTCGGGCTGGGAGGCGCAAGTGCTGTCGTCGCTGCCGTAGTACTGATAGCTGACGACATCGCTGACGTCGCTACGCGGACCATCGACGGACTTCAGCAGGCCCAGCGTCGGGCATGCGCTATTGGGCGCAGCGACGTCGACCGCTTCGCAATAGGCATAGGTCGTAGTGCGCACCTCGTTGGTCGTGGTGTCGCGCACGGCGATGCTGGACGGTTGCAGGCGCGCGTTGCGGGTGATCCGGGTTTCGCGGTTTCCCGCGACCGTCAGCAACACCCGGTTGCTGGCGATGTCGGTACGTGACTGCCCGATGCGCTGTTCGGGCAAGCCCACGGCTTGCGTGACCGTGCGGGTGCGCGCCGGTTGCCCGGTGACCGGATCGTTGGCCTCGCTGTAGGCGTGCTGGGTCTGGATGCCGCGCCGATCCGTCACGCTGCTCAGGCGCCGGCGGAAGTCCACGGACTCGTCCAGATAGGTCCGCGCCACGGTACCGCGCGTATCGGTGAAGGCATTGGGCTTGCGCGGCAGGTTGCCGGCACCCGTTGCGGTCACGCCATAGGTGGTGGCAGTGCCCAGCGCATCGGTCACGACCGACCCGCCGGTGGAGGGGTAAGCCAGCGTCACTGCATCGGCGCCGCCGGCATGCGTGCTGGAAATCACCCGAGCCTTGTCGTCGTAGGCGAAAGTGCTGTAACGCTGGCCGTCCTCGCCGGTCACGCCGGTCAGGAAGCGTGGATAGCGCGAGTCCTCGTAATGATAGGTACGGATGCCGCCGCCCGGGTAAGTGACCGTTTCGACCTGCCCGCCGGCAGTGTAGGTATAGCTGGCGAGGGCGATGCCGGCCGAGCGGATGGCCGCGATCGGCGCGTTGTCGCCGCCGGGGCCGTATTCGAACACCAGGCTGCGGCCGCTGCTGTGCGTGATCGTCGACAAGCGGCGCGACTCATCGTAGGCGTAAGTCAGCGATGTACCGTCTTCCAGGCGCTGCTCGATCAGGCGACGGTCGGCGCCGAATCGCAGCACGCGATCGGAACGGTACAACAGCCAGCCGGCGCCGTCGGCGACGATGCGGTCGCCGCTGCCGTTGTCGGCCTCGTACGCCGTGCCGACCGCGGTAAAGGAGATCTGCGAACCGTCCGCCTCGATCAGCCCCATCTGCAGGGTCTGGTTCGGATCCGTCGGATCGGTTCCCGCGGCCAGTTGGATGTTGTGCGAATGCGTCCAGCCGTCGCCGAAGCCGCTGCGCCCGGCCGAAGCCATCGAATGATAGTGGCGGCCGAACGCGATCCAGCCCAGGTCGAAATCGGGCGCGGGCTCGGATTTGTCGCCGGTGGTGGGGTCGCACGGGTTGCCGACAGGGCACTCGTTCTTGGGCAGCGGCGCGGTTTCGTAGGTGATCTGAAACGGCGGGCCGCCGCACGCCTGCAGATCTTCGTTCCAGGACAGCACCGACAACGGGCAGGCGACATCGCGCGAGCGGGTCAAAGAGCCCCCGACATTGACGGCTTCGCACTGACTGCCGGTCCAGGCGGACCGCGTGCCGGTGTACTCGCCGAAATCATGCCTGGAGGTCTTGTTGTCGTCCCACAGGGTTTGTTCGGCCCAATCAGGGGAGATCTGGATCGTTGTGGCGGCCGGGCAACCCTCGCCGGCGCTCTCCTGGTTGAAGCGCTGGGTGATCTGCGCCTTGAGTTCCGCGATCGACCCCACTTCGGGCGCGCCGGAGACGCTGAAGTCGGTGTAGCGCCAGGGATCGATCACCGGCGGCAACGGCTCGAAATCGTAGTTGTAGACCGCACGGCTGCCGAAGACGACATGGCTCGTCACCAGCATCCTGGGCTCTACGCCCTCGGTCAGGTTGGACAGGAAAGTCTTGATTTCCTGCTGAATACCCGCCTCGGTGCGCTGGGGCTGGGTCGGGATCGAATTGCTGATCCAAAGCTTTCCGGCCTCCTGCGCATAGGCGCCGGTGCTGAGCGCAGCGCCGACCGAGACGGCCAATGCGGCCAATACGGGCCGTCGGGCCAGAACGGCGTTCGAAACTCCTTTTCCTCTCGACATCACAATCTCCTTGTTGGGCAGTCGGGTGCCCGGGGGCGCAGCCCGCCCACACCCACACGGGCGCGAACCGCTGCGTATGGCTATGCGCGATCTTCAAACAGGCAGATAAAAAGCGAACGGCAAACCTTCTCGCGTCGTGCGTGAAAGGTTCGGCGGAACGGGTACGACGAAACGGTCTGGACAGCCGCGGCCGACTGTCTTCGCGGCGCTGGAAGACCAGTACCGCAGGCGGCAGAGCGCAGAACGGTTGGAGTGCGCAGGTGACATATGACAACTCCGTGTCGGGCGCGAGACGGGCCGCATTCCTGGCTATGGCCGCGCGGACATCATTGTCCAAGCGACCGTGGCTGGCAATAGTCGCTTGGACTGATATCGCAGAGGCTGGCCCTCCAACCGGCGGCAGCGCGCACATTAAAGGTAATGAATTGTGCGTTTGCGTTTTTTACCTCAACTCGTTGCCCGTCCTGGCCGCCTTGCCGACTCTGGCGAGGCCGCCTTGCCTACCCTGCCCGAACGCCGCCGCTGGGCCGAACCATTCCATTTGCGCCAACCTGCGCAAGCGCGCGCGGGCGTAGCCTGGGTGCACGCGCCGTCGGCGCGGCGCGGCGAGGCCGCGCACTGACATGGAGTGGAGATGGATATGAATCGCGAAAAAGCCGAACAGGTCGCGGCGCATCTCGCCGCGGGAATGCTGGCCAGCGGGCAGTACGCCATGAGCGAGGACACCGGCGGCGACGCCGAGTTCGTCGCGTCCTTGTACAACGCCATCGTCGACAAGCTGGTCGCCGGGCGCGGCGGCGACGCCGGCGGTTGACAGGCGGGCGGCGCGCGCAGGCGGCGCTTCTGCGCGCGTTGCCGCGCGGGCCGGCGGCTCAGGCGCCGGCCCGCGGGCGTGGATCGATCCTATGGCGCGAGCGGTTTACTGGATCGCGTCGCCGTAGCCGCAGCCGACGGTGACCCAACCCGGCGCATAGCTCACATCGACCAGCACACGCACAGTCTTGTCGGCGCCCAAGGATTTGCGCGAGTCCATGCCCTTCCAGCCGTAGGTTTCCTTCATCGCGTCGAGGTCCGGGCGCGGCTTCATCCCGCCGATGCGCGCGGCCAGCGCTTCGCCGACCTTGACTTCCTGGCCTTCGGGCACCTTGTAGGCCAGATGCATTTCCTTGCGGCTGGGGAAGTTGATGTACGCCGACTTCTCGCCCCAGGCCGACACCGGCTGCGCCGACTTCCACAGCATCAGTGCGGCCGAGCCGCCGTCGTCGCTCTGGGCGAAGCCGGCGAACTCCTCGGCATCGAGCTTCTGATTGAACTGGGCGACCTGCTCGGCGCTGAGCTTGCATTCGACGAAATCGGCCAGCGCCTTGGCGGTGTCGTTCTGGGCCAGCGACGCCAGCGGCATCGCGGCGGCGCAGGCGATGGCGAGCGTGGCGATTCGGCGGATGTGGGTGGGCATGTAACTCTCCATCGGGGTCGGGGGAAATGTTTTCGCATGCGGGCCGGCGGTACGGCATCGTCGCGGCGAACGCGGGCATCGGGGTTCGAGCGAATCGAGCGCTGCGCCGCGTGGCGCAGCGACGGCCGACTCACCTTGGTGGCGGCCGTCGCGTCGCATGCGAACTTTAGGCGAGCCGGGCCGCGCTCTCGCGCAGGTAATGCTCGACCACTTGGTCGAACCGCTGCGGGTCGTAGCGCAGGCTGTTGGTATAGACGATCACCGGCGAACCGGCGGTCTGCTGCGCGGACAGCATGCGCCGGTAGAGGCGATGGTCGCGGTGCGCGGCGAGGAAGCGGTCGGGATCCTTGAGCACGACCTTGTAGCCGTGCAAGGCCGGATCGGTGAAGTCGTAGTAAGGCTCGACGCGGTCGATGTCGCGCCAGGCGATGCGGATGGCACCGTTCAAGTCCAGGCCGTCCGGGCCGGCCCGCAGCGGGCCGCCGCCACGCAGTTTCGCCGCGCCGAACGCGGCCAGGCCCAGGAACAAGACGCCGCCCAACCCTACCGCCGGATAGAAGATGCGCGGATCGCGCAGCATCGCCCGGGCACTGTCCGGGTCGGGGCCGCGCAACAACAGATAGGCACAGGCGATGCCGAGCGCGAGCAGGAACGCTACCGCCGACAGGATCCGCAGTTTGTCGATTTCGGCGCGAAACGTGGGGTGATTCATGCGGCGGCCTCTGGTTCCTTCGGCGGCCCGGCGCGAGATCGCGGCCGGGTGTCCTTGATCGGCGTCGCAGAAAACCGGCACGGCTCGGCGCGACCCGGCCGCAGGGTAGCACGCGGTACCGCCGGCGCCGCGCGGCCGCCGCGCCGCCGGT
>NZ_LXSD01000094.1:0-18521 GCF_017168095.1 Lysobacter enzymogenes
CGCGGCGGCACGGCGCGCGCGCGTCAGCAGGGTTCGCGACTGCGGCGCCAATGCGGCGCCGCGCAGCGCGCGGTCGAGGGTTTCCACCAAGGCATGGGCGTCGCGCAGCGGCGACAGGTCGCGGTTGAGATCGCGCAGGGCGCGGTCGATCAATGGCGTGCCCGGTCCCAGGCCGTCCGCGCCCAGCGCCAGGGTGGCGCGGGCGCGGCGCAGGCATTTGCGCGCCAGGTGCACGCCGGCGTGCAGGCGGTTGCCGCCCCAGCCCAGCGCATCCAGCGCCTGGTCGATTTCGCCGCTGGCGTAGGCGCGCAGGCGCTGGCCGGGCGGCCGCGGCGCCGGTTCGGTGGCCACATCGGTGGCCTGCGCGCGCAGCGGCGAAGACGACGGCGGCGTCGCGAGCGGTTCGCCGTCGTCGCGACTTCGCGCGCGGCGCCTCGCGCCGGCCGCACGCCCCGCGTGCGAGGGCGCGGCGGCCTCGGCGGCTTCGGCGACGGCTTCGGCGGACTGCGGCATGACGCGCTCCCCAATCTGTATCGACGGGTACCGTTTCGCGCCGGCGCCGCGAGCGCCGGCCCGAACGGGATAGTACGCTGGGCGCATGCCTGAATTACCTGAAGTCGAAACCACCCGGCGCGGCCTGGCGCCGCACCTGGAAGGCCGCCATGTCGTCACCGCGATCCTGCGCCGGCCGGACCTGCGCTGGCCGATTCCGGCGGCGATCGAGGAGGCCCTGCCGGGCCAGCGCATCGACGCCGTGCGCCGGCGCGCCAAGTACCTGCTGATCGACACCGCCGCCGGCAGCGCCGTGCTGCACCTGGGCATGTCCGGCAGCCTGCGCGTGCTGCCGGCCGACACGCCGGTGCGCGACCACGACCACGTCGACCTGCTGCTCGACGACGACCGCGTGCTGCGCTTCAACGACCCGCGCCGGTTCGGCTGCCTGCTGTGGCAAGCGCCCGGCGAAACCCACGACCTGCTGCGCGGGCTCGGCCCGGAACCGCTGTCGGACGACTTCGACGGCGACTACCTGTTCCAGCTCAGCCGCGGCCGCAAGGCGCCGGTGAAAACGTTTTTGATGGATCAGAAAGTCGTCGTCGGCGTCGGCAACATCTACGCCGCCGAAGCGCTGTTCGCCGCCGGCGTGTCGCCGCTGCGCGCGGCCGGCAAGGTCTCGCGCGAGCGCTACGCCGAGCTGGCCGGCGCGATCAAGGCGATCCTGGGCTATGCGATCCAGCGCGGCGGCACCACCCTGCGCGACTTCATCAGTCCCGACGGCGCGCCGGGCTATTTCGAGCAGGAACTGGCCGCCTACGGCCGCGGCGGCGAGCCCTGCCCGCGCTGCGGACGGCCGCTCAAGCAGGCCAGCATCGGCCAGCGCACCACGGTCTGGTGCGGCCACTGCCAACGCTGAATGCGGCTTTGGCGCGGTCGCGCCGTCCGCGCGCCCTGTCCGGATATCCGCGTCCTTGCCGTTCATCGCAGCGGGGCGCCGCCGTGTCATCGCGACGGCGCCTCGCGCGTTAGCGCGGCGGGAAGTTTCGTGTGCACCGAAGCTGCCTCGGAAAGCAGTCCGTTGCTGCATTCCGACGCAGGTTTGCTGCCACCTGCGTCGCTTCCAAGCCAAGCTGAACGCGCTATAGTCTGGTCCGAACCGGGGGCGACATGGCCGAAAGCGCTGACATCACGATCCTGTTGGACGCCGCCCGCGAAGGCGATCGCGGCGCCCTCGACCGCGTGCTCGCCACGCTGTATCAGGAACTGCACACGATGGCGCGGCGCCAGCTCGCCGGCCAGCACGGCCAGACCCTGGACGCCACCGCGCTGGTGCACGAGGCCTACCTGAAACTGGTCGGCCGGCGCGAAGCGCAGTTCGACGATCGCGCGCATTTCTTCGCCTACGCCGCCTCCGCCATGCGCAGCGTGGTGGTCGACTACGCGCGCCAGCGCCTGGCGCAAAAACGCGGCGGCGACCTGCACCGGGTGACCGAACTGCCCGACGACGTCGAAGGCGGCCTGCGCCTGGACGAGGACACCCTCGGCCTGGATTCGGCCCTGACCAAGCTCGCCGCGGTCGACCAGCGCCTGGCCCAGGTGGTGGAACTGCGCTACTTCGCCGGCCTGTCGGAACTGGAAATCGCCGCGCTCCTGCAGCGTTCCGAGCGCAGCATCCGCCGCGACTGGCAGAAGGCGCGGCTGTTCCTGCTGGCCTCGCTGCAGGACGAACCCAGCCGCTGAGCGCGCCTGCGCCCCGCGCGGCGCGCGCACGCAGGGAATGCGCAACGCCATGATCGTCATCGCCGTCGCTCCGCTGCCCTTGTTCGCCGCCGCGCGCGCGCGAGTGCGCGGCTGACTCGATGGACGCCGAACGCTGGCTGCGACTTTCGCCGCTGCTCGACGCGCTGCTCGAGCTGGAACCGGATGCGCGCGCCGAACGTCTTCGCGAATTAGGCGCGGACGATCCGTCGCTGGCGGCGGAGTTGACTGAGCTTATTGGCCTGGAAGACGGCCACGAAGACTTCCTGTCCGAGCCCTTGGTGACGCCGCAGCAGTCCGGCATGCGCCCCGGCGTGGAAGTGGGCACCTACCGGCTGGAGAGTCTGCTCGGCGAAGGCGGCATGGGCCAGGTGTGGCTGGCCTCGCGCGCCGATGGGCTCTATCAGCGCCGGGTCGCGCTGAAGCTGCTGCGCCCGGGCCTGACCGACACCAACCTGCGCACCCGCTTCACCCGCGAACGGCAGATCCTCGCGCGCCTGGCCCATCCCTACATCGCCCGCCTGCTCGACGCCGGCGTGACCCGCGACGGCCTGCCGTACCTGGCGCTGGAATACGTCGAAGGCGAGCCGATCACCGACTACTGCCGCAACCAGCGCACGCCGCTAGACAAGCGCCTGCGCATGTTCCAGCAGATCTGCGACGCGGTCAGCCACGCCCACGCCAACCTGATCGTCCACCGCGACCTCAAGCCGTCCAACATCCTGGTGACGCCGGCCGGCGACGTGCGCCTGCTCGATTTCGGCATCGCCAAGCTGCTCGACAGCAACGACGTGCCGCTGCCCGACCAGACCCGCACCGGCGCACGCGCCTTCACCCTGCACTACGCCGCGCCCGAACAGGTGCGCGGCGAACCGGTCACCACCATGACCGACGTGTATTCGCTCGGCGTGGTGCTGTACGAACTGCTCACCGATTCCAAGCCCTACAAGCTCAAGCGCCAGACCGACGCGGAATGGGAAGAGGCGATCCTCGCCGCCGATCCGCTCAAGCCTTCGCAGGCGGTGCTGCGCTACGCCGACGCCAACGATCCCGAACTCGATCCCGGCTCGCTGCGCCGGCTCGGCAAGCAGCTCGCCGGCGACCTCGACAACATCGTGCTCAAGACCCTGGCCAAGCGGCCGGAGCAGCGCTATCCCTCGGTGGAGGCGCTGTCGCTGGACCTGCAGCGCTTCGAAGCCGGGCGCCCGGTGCTGGCGCGCGCGCAGAGCGTGCGCTACCGGGTCAACAAATACATGGCGCGCCATCGCTGGGCGCTGGCCACCGCCGGCCTGGTGGCGGTGGTGCTGAGCGCCTCGCTCGGCGTAGTCGCCTGGCAGGCGCGCGAAGCGGTGGCCGAGGCGGCGCGCGCGCAGGCGATGCAGGACTTCATGGTCGGCCTGTTCGAAAGCGCGCGCGGCACGCCCGAAGGCGAAGCGCTGGACCTGCGCGGCCTGCTCGACGCCTCGGTGGCGCGCGGCAATCGCGAACTGGCGCGGCAGCCGCGCGCGCGCGCCGAACTGTTCGGCGTGATCGCGCGCATGCGCACCGGCCTGGGCGATTACAACGAAGCGCGCAGCCTGCTCGAACGCCAGGCCCAGGTGATCGCCTCCACCGACGACATCCCCGACAGCCTGCGCCTGGAATCGCTGAACCAGCGCGGCAAGGTGCTGCGGCTGCTGAACCAGCCGCGCGATTGCGCCGCGCTGATGCAGCCCGCGCTCGACCTGGCCCGGCGCGAACAGGCGCAGTTGCCGCTGCAGACCAGCGAGTTCTATTCCGAACTCGGCCGCTGCCGCCGCGCCAACGGCGAGCGCCAGGGCGCGCGCCAGCTGTTCGAACGCTCGCTGGCGGTGCGCCGCGAGATGCGCGAGAACACCGACGTGGGCGAAGTGGAAAACCTCATGGACCTCGCCGGCCTGCAAGCCGACGCCGGCCAGAGCCGCGAGGCGCTGCTCGGCTTCGAACAGGCGCGGCGCAAGCTGCAGCAGAGCGTCGGCGACCGCCATCCGCTGCAGGTCGAGATCGGCCGCAACCTGGCCCAGCTGCGGCGCGGCCTGGGCCAGCTCGGCGACGCCGAGCGCGACGCCAGCGACGCGCTGGCGATCGCGCTGGAGGTCAACGGCGCCCAGCACCCGGCCACCCTCGACGTGCGCCGGCAACTGGTCGCGCTGCACATCGACCAGGGCCAGTACGCGCTGGCGCAGAAGGAACTGCAACTGATCGGCGGCCTGCTCGCCCAGCGCCACGGCCCGGACGATGCGGAACTGACCGAGGTGCACCACGCGCTCGGCGTGGTCGCCTGGGAACGCGGCGATCTGGATCGCTCGCTGAGCGAATTCGAACGCGCATTGCAGATCGCCCGCCGCGACCGCCGCCCGACCTCGCTGGCCGCGCTGATGAGCGACCGGTCGCTGGTGCTGCGCGAAGCCGGCCGCGGCGCGCAGGCGCGCGAACTGCTGGAGCAGGCGCGGCGCCTGCGCATCCGCCAGGACGGCGCCGAATCCGGCCCGGTCGGCGAAACCGAGCGCCTGCTCGGCGACACCGAGTTCGCCCTGGGCGCGCGCGACAGCGCCGCGCAACGCCTGCAGCGCGCGCTCGCGCTGACCCGCAAGGCCTACGGCGAACGCGACCCGCGCACGCGCGCGGCCGAACTCTCGCTCTCGCGCCTGCAAGCCGCCGGCGGCGACGCCGCCGCGCTGTCGCACCTGGACTCGCTGGCGGAACTGCCGATCAACGACGAAGCCCTGCGCAAACTCGGCTGGCGCGCCCAGGCCTACGCCGCGCAACTGCGCTGCGCCGGCCCGCAGCGCGGCCAGGCGCGCGCGCGCCTGGACGGCCTGCTGCGCAGCATCGGCGAAGCGCGGCCGGATGGGAGCGAGGTGTTGCGGGAGGTGCAGGCGATTCGGGAAGGGTGCGCGGGGTGAAACAACGCGCTCGCTGCGGCGCGCGGCGCGATCCGTCGCCGCACGCCGCTTGCGTTCGGCACGGCCTGCTTAGCGGCAGCCCTCCGGCTTCGCCGCCGGTTTCGCCAACGGGTTCGGCATGCCGTTCGGATCGGTGGTCAGGAATTTTTCGATCTTCGCCTTATCCAAAGACACGTAGACCTTGCCGTCGGTGGCCGTGCCGTTAGCGTCGACGTACCAGACTTCGCTGCCCGACTCGGCCCGCATGCGCAGGCGAAGATCGTCGAAGGTCTGGGCGCCGGGCAGCGAGGAACGGAAGGCTTCGGCGAAATCGCCATCGACCGCCACACTCCAGCGACCCGGCGAACAGGCCAGATCTTCGCGCGTGATCGGCTTGAAGGTCTGTGCGTCGAATGGGACATAGCTGACCGTGTACGACCTGGCTTCGCTCGCTTCGGCCGTCAGAGAGAGCAGACAGGCGATCAGCAGACAATAGTTGCGCATGTTTCGACTCCGCCGGCCGATGCCGGCTCAATCGTGGTACTGGGGCGGGACAGGATAGGCGATGCGCGCGGGTTCATTGAAATCTTCGCGCAGCGGGTTCTCATACTGATGCACGTTGTTCATCTGGCCGGGGCCGTCGTCGCGAGTGCCGAGCGCGTGCCCGATCTCGTGGCCGATGACGACCTCCAGGGGCGTCGGCCGGAAGCCGAACTGCGTCAGAACACGATGCTGGCCGTCGGGATTGATGAGGATCTTCAGGGAATTGGGATCGAATTGATCGTTGTTCGGCGTCGTGCCCGTAATGACATAAAGATTCTCGGACTCCTCCAGAATCTTGCACATGGCCGCGCCCTGAGGCGAGTTGCGAAGATTGGCGTAAGCACGTCCGAGCGCCGGGAACTGCGAGTCGACGAGAACCAGCAGCCCGTCGGGATCGAATCCGGTCACCGGATTCGCGTTGGCATAGGCATATCCGTTCAGGCCGCCGGCCAGACCGATCGGATCAGGCTGAGTGTAGCGCCCGGTGCGGCCGTCGTAATAGCGATAGCCGTTGTTCCAAAGACCGGTTTCCGCATCGAAGTACTGCCCGGGGAACCCGATGTTCAAGCCGCCTATCGAATCGGCGACGACCGTGCGCTCGAATGCGTAGTTCGAACTGCGCCAGACCTGGCTCCGGCTCCAGTCGGTGACCACTTCCGGGCGCCCCAACTGATCGCCATGGACGAAGTTCAGCACTTTGTTGGGCAGCACAGTGCCGATCAGTTCCCCTGCCAGCCAGATGTACTGCCTGGCGCCCTCGGCCCGGATCTCCTCCAGCATCTGGACGCCCGTGTCGTAAGCGAAACGCACATCTCCACCGGCTCCGCTCTTGGCGATGCGCTGGCCCAGCGCGTTGGTGGCGTAGCGCGTCGTCCCCGCCGGGTACGCGCGAGTGCCGGTACTCGGACTCATGTACTGCTGGGCCAAGTCGCGGGTCGCTTCGCTGAGAACGTTGAAGGCGTCGTAGCGGTACACCACGCTCCCTGCGCTCCACGTCTGCGACGACCGGTTTCCGCGGCCGTCGTGCTGATAGGCGATGTGTTCGCCCGCCACGCGGTTGCTCAGCGGATCGACGGCGTACGGCACCACGGCCTTGTAGCCGACTTCGCGCACCCACCATTCGTGCTGACTGCGGTTGCCGCTGGCGTCGTAGATCAGATCTTCGTCGGCCTGCTGGCCGCGCACGCTGGTCAGGCGGCCGAGTTCGTCGTAACCGAAGGTCTGGTTCATGCCGGCATCGACGCCGTTGGTGACGGCGTTGATCCTCCCGCTGGGATCGCGGGCGAACGTCAGGCTCTGCACCACCTGCTGCGCGTCGCCAGCACTGATGCCGAACACCTGGCCATCCTGATCGTAGTTGTAGCGTCGCGCCAGGCCGTTGCCGTACGTCCAGCCGGCAATCGCGCCGAAGGGCTGGTAATAGATGCCGGTCGCTACCGTAGCGATCTGCTCGCCCGGGAAATTGGCGCGCACCGCGCGCAAGCGGTCCGCAGCGTACTCGTAGTAGACCTGCAGATTGTTGGGATAGGTCAGCTTGGTCAGACGCCCGGACGCATCGCGCTGGAAATGGATCCAATCGTCCGCGCCATTCCACAGCTGACGCTTCACGATCACTTCGCCCTCTCGGTTGTAACCGAAGTGGACGATGCTGCCGGGCCCATCGGCATTGCACAGGCGGCCCTTGCCCTCGTTGCACCAGTCGTAACCGTACACGCGCGCCGGTCCGCCATCGCCGGCCGAGGTCATCCGGCCGAGCGCGTCGTAGCCGTAGTTGAGGAACGAACCGTCGTTGCGGATCATCTTCACCCGCAAGCCGCCGGCGTCGTACTGGTAGCTCGTCGTTCCGGTGTCCGGGCTGACCTGCGACCACAACTGGCCGAAGCCGTCGTAGACATAGGAGGTGACGAGTTGGCGCGGATCGCTGACCTCGATCACCTGGTTGGCGGCGTCGTATTTGTAGCGGGTCTTGCCGCTCTTGGCGTCGGTAGCCAGCTCCAGGCGGTTGAGCGCGTCGTAGGCGAACTGAGTGACGCGCCCCTGCGCGTCGCCCTGGCTGCGCAGGTTGCCGTTCTCGTCGTAGCCGTAAGTCGCCACGGTCTGCCCGGCCGCATTGGCGGTGCGGATCAAGCGACCGAGTTCGTCGTACTCCATATTGACCCGCGACACCACTTGGTTTTCCGCCAGCGCGGGCGCCGCCCAGACCGCCAGCATGCACAGCAGCAAAGGCCGCAACCGCATCACCCTGTTTCCTTGTGTAGCGTGAAGTGAAAGGCCGCCGACGGCGGCGCCGGGAATCCGCATCGCTCGCTCGTGTCGGCTCATCGCGGGTTCTCGCAAATGGTGCCGGTGCAATGCTTGGTCGGATCTTCCACGGTGATGTAGCGGATCTCGGCAGCGGGTCCGAACCAACCGGAGCCGTCGCCGATCATGCGCCCGCCGAATGGCACCCGGATGCTTTGACTGGTCGGCGTGCGGCCAGCGCGGAAGTTGTAGCTGAAAGTCGCAATCTGGCCAGGCGCGACCGGGCCGGCGATGGCGATGCGCTCGGGCTGGGCGTACAGCACCGAGTCCTTGCCCAGGTAGTAGTTCCCGGTTTCGGCCGTGCCCCAGATCAGGTTGCCGGTGTTGCGCATCTGCACGGTGATGGCCCTGACATCGCCCGAGATCATGTGCGCCGGGGCTTGATAGGAAACCAGCTCGGCGTTATCGATCGCAGCCGGAATGGTGAAATTACCGGACGAATTAAGCGTCGGATCGCCGCGGCCGACCGGCGAGATACCGTGGACGTAAATCCGTTGACCGCCGAATTGCCGACGCACGGATACCGGCAAGGGAATGCGGAAGCGGTGCGCGTTGACGCCGCTCTCGCAAGCCTGCTGGACACCCGCGTCGCCAGCGATATCTGCCCGGGAGCGGCCGCCGACGACGCTGCCACCGCCACCGTAAGGCGCGCCGGCGAACAGGCTCACTTCGATCGGCGCGCTGACGCCGACCGAGCAGGCCCAGCCTTCTACGAAGTAATTCCACTGCCCGTCGTTGGTGATGGCGTTGATGTCGCCGATCACCGCTGCCGCGGGAACCGCATGCACGCCGGAACCATTCAAGCGCACGTTGGCCGTCGCCGTACCCGTCGGAGAGATCGCCCACACGCTCAAGGCTTGGCCGCCGTACTGTTGGCGCAGTTCCAGGCTCAACGGGATGCGGAATCGGTAGCGGTCGCGCTGAGTGCCGCAGTGCCCGGCGATCGCCGGTTCGCTGGTCGCGTCCGCCCGCACCGTCGCTACTGCGGCGTTGCCGGCGAACATCTGCACGTCGACCGAGTCGTTCATGCCGGTGGCGCATGCCCAGCCGGACAGGATGTACTGGTTGCCTTCGCGCAGGATGCCGTCGACGTTGCCGTACAAGGCCGTGTCCGGCGGATAGTTCGCCCGCGACACCTCGACGCTGGTCGGCTGCGAGGCATTATTGAGCACGTAACGGCGGCGCGAGTACCAGCCGTCGCCCTCGCTGCGGTACTCGTCGGTCAAGCGTCGCGCGGCATCGTAGAGATAACGCGTCTCCACGCCATCGGGTGAGGTGGCGGCGGCGAGCAAGCCGTGGGCATAGCGATAACGGGTTTCGGCGGTGCCCGCGGCAGTGACGCGGCGTTCGGCGGTGACGCGGCCGCGCACGTCGTAGTCGTACTCGGTGATATCGCCGTTGACGCCCGTGACCCGGCCCGGAAGGCCGAGGCCGTTATAACTGGAATAAACGACGGCGTGGCCCAAGCTATTGGCCACGCTCAACAGTTCGCCTGCGGCCGAATAGGTCGAGGTGATCGCATCGCCCGGGCCCGACAACGGGCCGTCGACGGTGATCGTCGCCACTTTGCCGTTGGGGTGATAGGTGTAGGCGTAAGTCGTCCTGCGTTCCTGTCCGGCTACGCCGTTGGCCGACAGGTTGCGCTGCACGACTTCGGCCAAGCGCTCGTCGCCGTTATAGGTGTAGTTGATCTGCGCCTGCCCTGCGGTCTTCGACTCCAGCATCCAGGTGCGCGCCGGATCCCAGCGATACTCGGTGGAGCGCTGCTGCGCAGTACCGACCGCTTCGGTCTTGCGCTGCAGGCGTCCGCCGGCGCTGTAGTCGAAATCGGTGACGATGCCCCGCGCATCGGTGACCTTGTCGCGATTGCCGTTGGCGTCGTAGCTGATCGAGCTGACGGTGCCGATGCAACTGGGCGAAGGATGTCCGGTAGTCGAAAGCAGCTTGCCTTCGTCGAACTGATAGGTCGCCGTCTTTCCGAGCGGATTGGTCTCTACGACCGAAGTGACGCTGCCTGTGGTGTTCTGCAGGACGTACTGGAACTGATACTTCTCGACGCCGCCGGCGTGTTCGCTGGACACCGGCACGCGGTAGCTGCCCTGGCCGGTCGCAGCGTCGGCCCAGCGAAAGCGCGAATAGCGCACGCCGTCGTAGGATTTTCCGGTCAACTCCGATTCGGCCTGCATCGCAGGCACGCCGTCTTCCTGACTGTAGTGGTAAGTCAGGGTCATGCCGTCGGGGTAGGTCACGTAGTGCGAACCGGCGTAGGCGTCGCCACCATACTGGTAGAGGTTGCCGGCGGTGTCCCAGACCTTGCGCAACTTGCCGCCGGCATATTCGAGCCGAACGCTCTTGCCCGAGGTATGGGTTACCGCGGACGGCTGAGTCTGCTCGCCGCCGCTGCCACCGTAGGAAAAAGTCCAGCCGACGCCGCGCGCGTTCTTGATCGAAGCGATGCGGAAGATGCCTTCGATCGTGGTGGGCTCGTAGGTCTCGACCACGCCGTCGCCGCGATGCATGCGCAACCCGTAGGTTCCGCCAGGAATATCGTAGTAGTCCAGGTAGCGCACCGGATCGGGCTTGAGTTCCATCATCTTGCCGTCGGCGGTGCTCTCGTTATCGAAATAGAGCACGGTGCCGTCGGGACGATGGATTGCCCCGGCTATGCGCTCGAGCTGGTAATCGAAGCTTGTTGTCCAGCGCGAGCCGAGCACGCCGCCCCACATCGCGCCGCCGTTGCGGTTGTAGGTGCGCTGGAAGAACAACGGCATCTCTACATCGTTGTCGGCGAAATCGGTGTCTTCTTCGATCTTGTTGGCGTTGGACAGATAGATCGGATTGCCGCGCCCGTACTCGCACTTGTGGCGCGGATCCTCGCCCGGCCTGCCCGGCTTCGGTGCGGCGGCTTCATAGTGCTGACCGGTATCGGACGGGCCCGTGGTGTCGAAGCTTCCCCAGCCCGAGCCGCCGCTGCGCCAGCCGTCCCAGCCGCCGAAATTTCCAAAATTTCCCACTGGAAAACGGTTCGGACGGATGGTGGTCACCTCCACCCGTGGTTGGTCGTGGGGCTCGCTCGCTTCCGCCGGCGCCGCGCCCGCTGCCGCCAAGGCGAACAATACCGCGGCGATCGCATACCGCAGATCGCTTCTGCCGCGCTCGCTCAACTCGCAACCCAAATCGTGCTTCATCGTCGTTTCCATCATCGGATTACGTGTCCCAGAGTTCTTGGCAAGCCGCCTCGATCGCGCACTCGGCGCGCTCGATCAAGGGGCGGATATCGAGCCGGTCGGCGTCCACGCGAGCCAGTCCGGCGGCGCCGGCGCGCAGGCGCTCGGGCAGGTCTCCGGCGAGCCGCGCCGACAATGCGCAGCGCACGCGAACCTGCGCCAGCGACAGTTCGCCGGCGGCGTAAAGATCGACCAGCAGTTCTTCATACAGCGTGCGCGAACCACGCGCGGCGCCGCGCAACACGGCGTTGATGCCGCTCAACGCGGCACCCAGCGCCGCATCGCCGTCCAGCGCCGCGCCTAGGCGGCGCTCGAATTCATACGCGCCGCGCAGATAGGTGGCCGCGCCGGCGCGGCGCGCCTGCGGCCACACCCGGTCGCACAAGATGCGGTTCTCGACGCTCAGCAACACCGCCGCGTACCACGCCGCGTGCGGGTCGGCGCGCATGCCCGCCGACAGCGCCAGCAACCGCGCCCAGCGTCCGTTGCCGTCGGCGAAAGGGTGCAGGTGGATGGCATAGAAGGCGATCAGCGCAACGCTCGCGGCGGCGTCGATATGGGGCGCGTGCATGGCCTCAGCGAGGCTGCGCAAGCCCTCGGGCACCGCCGAGGCCGGAGCGAAGATGTGCGTGGCCACGCTGGCCGTGGGCGCGCCAGCGAATGCGATCGTATTGCGTGGACCGCGCACGCTCGGCGCGATCGATCCGGCGAGGGCGACCAGTTCACCCTCGCTCCGCCAGGCCTGCGGCCGCAGCCATTGCCGGCACAGGCGACGGGCCTGCTCGGTATCGGGCACGCCGCTACTGGCAGCGCGGCTGGCGGCGCGCGCGAACACCAGGGCCTGGCTGCGGTCGGCGACGGCGAAGACAGACGCTGGCGCGCGCGGCGAGACCGTCGGCGCGCAACGGGCGATCAGCTCGACGGCGGAATCGGGGGTGAAATAAGTCAGCGGCGCGCCGGTCAGCGCCGAGGCGATGGTGTCGAACCGGCCCATGGGCAGACCGATGCGCGGGCTGAACGAAGGCGCGTCGACCGCGGCGTGCCGGTCGCCCGGCGTAGCGACGTCATTGTCGCGTTCCAGCATCCTTGCCTCCGATCTACTGCAGGCCAGCTCCCCCCGAGCCGGCGACGCGGCAGAGTACGAATCGATCTTGTTTCAAACAACAAAAATCGCTGTGCCGAATCGGATATTTTCGTTCAGCAAAAACGACGATGGCGCTCAGCGCCCCGCGGCATCTGCGTGTCGCGCCAGGATCAACTCCAACAGATCGGTCCCGCCCACATCCTCGCCCGCCTGGGTCAACAGCGTGGTGACCTGCCCGCGGTGATGGGTCTGGTGGTTGAAGAAATGCAGCAGCAGCAGGCCGAACGGCTGCCGCCACCGCGCGCCCTTGGTGTTGGCGTAGTCCAGCACATGGTCGAGGTCGGCTTCGCTTACCTCGCTGGCCCAATCGACGATGAGCGCGTCGAGCCGTTCGCGCGCGTCGCCCAACGCCGGCAGCGTGTCGTGCTCGATCGCGCGCAGATCGGTCGGCGCGGGTTGTCCGCGCAGCGGTTCCAAGGCGGCGTAGCGCGCGGGATGCTCGGCGAAGCGGCGCAGCCAGATCCGGTCGGCCACTAGCAAATGATTGAGCGTGCCCAAAATCGAGCCGAAGAACGCGCCGCGATCCTGCGCCACCGCTTCGGCCGGCAACCGCGCCGCGGCGGCGTAGACGCGCTGGTTCATCCAGCGGTTATAGTCGGCCATCAGGCGGGTGTGTTCGAGCAGGTTCATGCCGGGCTCTCCATCGACGCCGTTTGCGCGCCTTATTTTTCCTTGCGCCAATTCACCGACGCGCGATTCTCCAGCGTGCTCGACTCGATCTCGATGTCGAAGCCCTTGCGCAGCAGGTACTTCAGCGTCAGCACCTGGCCGGTGCCGAGCAGCGACACGCCGTAGCCGACGTACAACCGCGGCGAGAGGTACTTGCCCACGCCCAGCACCGAACCGCCCAGCGCGCGGCTTTCCATCACGCCGGCGTCGTCGAGGCCGATCTTGGCGCCGAGCTGCGAGGCCAGCAGGCCGCCGCCGGCCGACAGCGCGGCGCTGGCGGCGTTGAGCTGCTTGCTTTCGTCGCCGGTCACCGACGACAGCGGACGGCCCAGGGCGAGATAGGCCAGCGCTTCGGACTGCGAGCTGGCCGGATCGGTCCACACGTTGACCTGCGGCGCGCTGACCCGGCCGCTGATGTCGACGCCGGCCTTGACCGCGCCGACTTCGCGCTCGGCACGCACGTCCAGGATCGGGTCGGACACCGGGCCGTTGTTCCAGGCCAGGTTGCCGCGGCTGATCTGCAGCTTCTGTCCGTACGCCTCGTAACGTCCTTCCACGCTCAGCGCGCCGCTCGCGGTCATTTCACGGCCGGGCCGCGAGCGCACCCGCATCTGTCCGCCGAGCTTGCCGTCCAGGCCGAAGCCCTTGAGCTTGACGTCGTCGCCGACGGCCAGGGTGAGATCGAGTTCGAGCGGCGATGAACCGGTGTCTTCCGGATTCGCCGGATCGAGCACGACCACGTCCTCGGACACCGACACGCCCTGGTCCAGGCGCTCCAGATCGATGCGCGCCGACGGAATCGCGACCTTGCCGCTGACGTTGAGCGGCTGCCTGGCTGCGTAGCGCACGGTGAGTTCGGGATTGGCGACCGCGCGCAGGTCGCGCGTGTCGGACGCCAGCACGTTGGTGCCGCGGATGTTGAGCACCAGCGGCGTGTCGTCGCCCTGCCAGCCCAGCGTGCCGTCGACGTTGAGCGTGCCCTCGCCGGAGCGCACGCTGCCGGCGATGCGCGCGCTGCCGTCGGGCTGCGCGTCCAGGCGCACGTCGCCCTGCTGCAGCACGATGCCCAGCGACGGCACCTCGGTGGTGAACTGCGACAGCCGCGCCTGCCCGCTCAGCAACGGCTTGCTGCGCGTGCCGGCCAGGCCGATGCGGCCTTCCAGCTTGCCCTTGGGCTCGACGATGTCGGGCGAGAACAGCTCGATCCAGGTCAGCTCGTCGGTGTCCACCGCGATGTTGCCCGACAGCGGCGCGTAGGCGTCCCAGCCGGTGTTGAGCGTGGCCTCGATGCGGCCGTCGTCGTTGAAGCCCGAGCGCAGTTCGGCGTTGAGTTTCTGGGTGTCGAAGCTGGCCTTGAGCGAGAGCGCGTTGTAGCGCACCAGCTCGCGCCGCGCACGTTCGCTGAATTTCAAACCGCCGCCGGCCGAGGCGAGGTTGAAGCTGCCGCGCCAGCCGTTGCCGGCCGGGCGCAGTTCGCCGTCGAGCGCGATCTCGCCGCGCAGGATCCACGGCCGCTTGTCGCTGCGCTCGGGCAGGTACGGTTGCGCCAGCAGCAACGGCAAGCCGTGGCCCTTGAGCTCGACGCCGCGGCGCGGCCAGTCGGCCGTCGCGCACAGCGAACCGCCGCTGCTGGAGACCAGGCAGGCGTCGTTGAAGCCGCCGCGGTTGCCGTCCCAGCGGAACGCCGTGGCCTGCTGCAGACGCCAGCTCGCACCCTTGCTCGGCGCCAGCTGCAGCGACGCCAGCGCGCCCGACCAGACATTGCCGCGCTTGTCGGCGTGGCCGGACAGATCCAGGTTGGCCACCTCGCTGCGCGCCTGCGCCTGCAATTGCAACGCTTCCACCGCGCCTTGCGCGTCCAGGCTCAGCGACGACAAAACGATGCCGGCGTTGAGCTCGCTGGCGCGCACCGCCAGTTGCCCGCCGCGGCCGCGCCACGGCAGCTTGCCCTTGGCGCTGAAGCTGGCGGCGCGGTAATCGCCGTACTGGATGCCGCTGCCGGTGAGGTCGGCGTCCAGGTTCGGCGCATCGGCCGCGCCGGTGAGCTTGAGCGTGCCGTTGAGGCTGCCGGCGGCGCTGGGCAGCAGGTCGTTCAATTGCAGCGGAGAGAACTTCGCGTCGACGACGATGTCCTGCGCGTACTTGCCCTTGGCCTCGAGCTTGCTGCCGCCCAGGCTCAGTGCGACCTCGCCTTCGAACGCATCGCCGCTCTTGCCGGTGGCGGCGCCGTGCATGGCGAAGCGGCCGCGGCCGCCGAGCGCGCGCTCGCGCAGGCGCCCGCCGAGCTGTTCGGCGCTGGCCTGGATCTCCAGGCCGCCGTCGTCGCGGGTGCTGCCGGTGCTGGCCAGCTTGCCGTCGATGGCGCCCTTGAACTGCGGCGCGAAGTACCCCGGATCGAAGCCCGACAGCGCCGCCTTGAGATCCCAGGCCAGCTTCGGCGCCCAGGCGACTTCGCCGGTGGCGTCGAGCAGGCCGGTCGGCATCTTGGCCTTGAGCGACTGCAGGGTCATGCGCTGGTCGTTGCCGCGGCCGTCGAATTCGACCGTCGCCGCCTGCTTGTCGCGCACCAGCTTGGCCGTGCCGATCGCCGCCCATTGCTTGACCGTGCCGGCGAAGCCGAGGTCCGCGGTTTCCAGCGTCACCGCCGGCGTGGCCGGCGTCTGCGCCGCCTGCGCGGGTTTGGCCACCGACTTGAGCGTGGTCGGCGGCGCCTGGCCGCCCCAGCTCAGGCCGCGCGCGTTGATCGAGAACTTGAACTGGCCGTTGTCGGCGTCGGTGAAATCGGCGTGGCCGCGCAAGGTGGCGGTGCCGTCGAACAGGCGCAGCGCCAGCGGCTGCACGTCCAGCACTTGTTCCTTCAGCGACAGCTTCGACGGCAGCACCGTCACCGCCAGATCGCCCTGGCGGAACTCGCCTTCCAGCGCGGCGACGCCGCCGCTGCCTTGCGCGTCGAAACGCAGCGCCATCGGCGTGTCGCTGGGCTTGGCCTGCGGCGAGGTCAGCAAGCCGATGTCGAGCGCGTCGGCCTTGGCGTGCAGGCGCCAGTCCGGCGCCTGTTGCTTGCCGCGCAGGGTCAGCGTCATCCGCACCGGCCCCGGCGCGGCGCCGGCCAGGGCCACGTCCATGCGCGACAGGTCGCCGCGCGCGATCAGGCCCAGCCGCGGCGGCGTGCGCCCGGGCGCGCTCGGCAGCACCGCGGTGACGGTGAGGTCGGATTTGAAATCCTGGCTCGGCTGGTAATCGCCGTGCGCGGTGAAGCGGCCGCGGTCGGTGTCGGCGACGAGCTTTTCCACGTGCAGCTTGCCCGACTGCGCGTCGAGCCCGGCGCGCAGTTGGCGGATGTCGATCAGATGTTCGCCGGCCTGGGCGATCTTGAAGCCGTCGATGCGCACATCGTCGGCCTGCAGCGCCAGCGGCGGCTCGATCTGCGGCAGCACATCGGGCCAGCGCGGCAGTTCGAACGGCTCATCGCTCTTCTCGATATCGAGCGTGGCGCCCTCGACCTGGATCGCATCCAGGCGCAGCTTGCGGCCGAGCAGCGGGCGCAGCGCCGGTTCCAGATAGATGCGCTCGGCGGTGAACACCGTCTTCTTGTAGGCGAAGCGCACCCCGCGCAGGGTCAGCGGGCCCGACAGCGGGCCTTCGGCGGACGTCCAGGTGAAGCTGGAATCGGCCGGCAGGCGCGCGACGATCTGCGCCAGCAGCACGTCGCGGCCGGCGATGGTGGAGATCAGCCAATACGCCGCGAACGCGATCAGCAAGGTCAGCACCGCCGCGGCGATGCTGCTGCGCCAGGCCCAGCGCCTGGCGGCGGCGCGGCGCCGGCGGCGGCGTTCGAGCAGCAACTCCTGCGCGGTGGGGGTCGGCGGCGGCGGGGGCGTGTCGCTCATTTGCGGCGTAGGAGTCCTGGGCGCGCCTTACAGGTCGGCGCCGATGTTGAGATAGATCTGGAAACCCGAATCCGGATCGTCGAGCCCGCGCGCGATGTCCACGCGCAGCGGCCCCACCGGCGAGCGCCAGCGCACGCCGACGCCGACGCCGGTGCGCATCTTCAGATCGCCCGGCGCGTCGAACGCGCTGCCGCTGTCGACGAACACCGCGCCGCCCCAGCTGTCGTTGAAGTACTGCTCGTACTCGACGCTGCTGGTGACCACGTTCTTGGCCCCCAGCGCGTAGGCCTTGCGGCCTTCGGCCGGCGGGATGCGCGGGCCGACCTCGCGCCATTCGTAACCGCGGATGCTGCGGTCGCCGCCGGCGTAGAAGCGCAGCGACGGCGGCATGTCGGTCAGCGAATTGGTGAAGGTGTGGCCGACTTCGCCGCGCGCGATCAAGCGGCTGCGCTCGCCCAGGCCCTTGAACCAGCGGCCGGTGACGTGGGCCTGGATGAAGTTGGCGTCCGAGCCCAGGCTTTGCAGACCCCCGCGCAGCATGCCGGTGGCGCTGATGCCGCTGCGCGGATAGAGCTTGTCGTCGACGTCGACGTATTCGGCGCGCAGCGACGGATACAGGAACGTCGCGGTGCGGTAGACCTTCGGCGTGTCCGGGTCGTTGTCGTTTTCGTCGTAATACGCCCAGCGCTCGCGCAGCCCGTGCAGCGAGGCGGTCGCGGTCCAGTGCTGGTTGATCTTGCCGCTGCGGCTGGCGACCAGCTCGATCCGGCGCGAATCGATGTAGTCGGTCTGCTCGTCGCTGCCCTGCAGGCTGAAGGTGTACCAGCCGTCGAGCCAGGCGAAGGCGGGGATGCGGTACTGCAAGGTCGCGGTCTTGCGCCGCTGGGCGAAGTCGACCTGGGCCAGCGCCTTGTGGCCGCGGTCGTTGACGTAGCGCCGCTCCACGCCCAGGCGCACGCCGGCGCCGCTGTCGGTGCCGTAGCTGACGCCGGCGGTATAGATGCTGCGCTTGGCCGGGGTCAGGTTGACCTTGACCGGCACCTGCCCGTCCACCGCCTGGTCCGGTAGCGGTTCGATGTCGATGCTGGAGAAGTAGTCCAGCCGCGCCAGCGATTCGCGGAAGCGGTCGAGCTTGCCCTGGTGGTAGTAGCTGCCCTGCTCCCAGTACACCAGCTTCTGCAGCAGGCTGTCGCGGATGATGCGCTTGGGCGTCTGCTCGAACGTGATCGGGCCCATGTCGTAGCGCTGGCCGCTGGTCCAGACCAAGTCGATGTCGGCCGCATGTTGCGCGCGCGTCACCTCCACCCGCCGCGAAGAGAAATCCGCGTCGAAATAGCCTCGTTCCGCCAATCTCCGGCTGATCTTGGTCTTGCTGGCCTCGTAAGCCGCGTGGTCGAACACCTGGTCCGGCCCGGGCCGGAACGCGGCCAGGTCCTGCTTGAGGTAGCGGTCGTCGCTGCCGGCGCCGACCACGGCGATGTCCGAGCGCCGCACCTTGACCGGCTCGCCCTTGTCGACGCGGATCGTCACCGAGATCGGCGGCGAGGCCGCCCGCGCCGGGGCGGCGGCGGCCGCGTCGCCGGCGGCGGCA
>NZ_LXSD01000095.1:0-3399 GCF_017168095.1 Lysobacter enzymogenes
CGCGGCGCGCACCTGCAGCGGGCGCGAGCGGCTGGCGGCGCGGCGCGGGTCGCCGCCGCTGCCCATCAGCTGTTCGATCATGGTCGTGCCGACCCGGCCCTCGAACACCGCGCCCGGCATCACCAGGCTGCCGCTGCGCTCGGGCACCAGCAGGTAGCGGCGTTCGTAGACGGTGTAGACCGTGCCGTTGTAGGTGCGCTGGTACTGGATGTCTTCGCCGACCTTGGTCAGCGAGGCGCCGTCCGGCGCGGGCTGGTCGAGCTTGCCGCTGAGCACCGGCATCGCCGCGTACAGCCGCACCACCCAGCCCACCGCCTGCTGCACGTAGGGGCTGCTGTCGTCGGGCACCGATTCCATGTACAGCTCGGCGGTGCCGATCGCCTGGTCCGGCGCCGGCGCCGGCGCGGCTTCGACGGTGAGCTCCAGCGGCGCGGTGCGCGCGCCGGCCACGCTCAGCGCCGGGATCGTCAGCCGGCCGCTGCGCAGCGGCCGCAGCACCGCGGTGTAGCGGCTGCGCGCGACCATGCCGTTGGCGCCGGGCTCGATGCGGGTGTCGACGCCGCGGTCGAGCAGTTCGAAGTCCGCCGCCAGCGGCGAGTAGTCGGGCTGGCCGCCGACGCTGGCGGTGGTCTCCACGTTCAAGGTCGCGGTCTCGCCGGCGCGGATGCTGCTGCGGTCCAGCCAGGCGCGCGTCTGCGCCGCGGCGCCGGCGCCGAAACCGGCCAGCAGCAGGCCGGCCAGCAGCACACAGGCCAGGCGCAGGCGCGCGGCGGGATTGGGCAGGTTGCGCGACATCGGCCTCACTCTCCGTTCAACGCCGACATCTGCCGGCGCAAGTATTCGTTCTTGAACCGCTCGCGCAGCAGGCTGCCGGGGTCGTCCGGCACCCGCTTGAGCCAGGCGTCGTTGGCTTGCTGGCGCTCGCGCTGGGCCGGCGTGCGCGCCGGTTCGCGCTCGCCCTTGGGCGGCGGCGGCTTCGGCGGCTGTCCGCGCTGGCGCTCGAGTTCGCGCTGCATGCGCTCGCGCTGTTCCTGGTCGGCGCGGCGCTGGGTTTCCGGGTCGTCGGCGGGCTTGGGCTGCGGGCTTTGCCGGCCGTCGGGATCGGGCTTCTGCGGCCGGTCCTGCGGCCGGTCCTCGGGCTTGCCGTCGGGCTTGCGCTGCGGATCCTGCGGCTGCGGCTGGTTTTTCTGCTGCTGCGATCCGGGCGAAGGCTTCTGCTGGCCCTGCCCGTCCTGGTTCTTCTGCGGCGGCCGCTTCATCGCCGCTTCCACCGCCTGCTTGTTGGCGATCGCATCGGCCATGCCCGGCGCGAGCTTGAGCGCGCGGTCGTAGGCGGCGATCGCCTCGGGGTAGCGGCCCTGGCGCGCGAGCGCGTTGCCCAGGTTGTACTGCGCATCGGCGCCCTGGCCGCGCTGGTAGAGCTCGGCGGCGCGTTCGAACTGGCCGGCGTGGTAGGCGTCGTTGCCTTCGACCACGCGCGCGTGCGCGCTCTGGTCGGCGCGCTGCCACAGCGACTGCGCGCGCGCCGGCGCGGGCGCCAGCGGCAGGCCCAGGCACAGCAGCAGCGCCAGCGCGCCGGCGCCGCTGCGGCGGCGGAACGCCAGCAATCCCAGCACCAACAACACCGGCAGCAACCAATAACCGTCGTCTTCGCGCGCCAGCCGTTTCTCGCCCAGGCCGGCGCCGGCGCCGGTTTCGCCGCGGCCGCCGCTGGCGATGTCGAGCGCGCGCAGGTCGGCGTCGTCGGCGCTCAGCGGCGCGTAGCGGCCGTCGCCGGCGCGGGCAAGCTCCTGCAGCGACGGCGCGTCGAGCCGGACCTTGACGATGCGCCCGTCGGGCCGCTGGAACGCGGCGCCGGCGGCGCTGCCCAGGCCCAGCACCGAAACCGCATAGCCGTCGCCGGCGGCCTTGGCCGCGGCGCGGTCGACCGCGCTGTCGCTGCGGTCGGTGATCAGCACGATGCGGCCGCGGTTGAAGCCGCCCTGGCGCAGCAGCCGCGCCGACCAGGCGATCGCGCGGTCGGCGTTCTGGCCGTCGCCGGGCATGATGTCCGGCGCCAGCGCGTCGAGGAACACCCGCACGTTGTCGGGGTCGTCGGTCAGCGGGGCGACGGTGAAGGCGTCGTCGGCGTAGACCACCAGCGCGGTCTGGCCGCTGCCGGCGCGGCGGCGCAGCAGTTCGGCCAGCTTGGCCTTGGCCTGGGCCAGGCGGCTCGGCGGCAGGTCGCCGGCGAGGCTGCGGCTGGACAGGTCCAGCGCCACCACCATCGGCATGTTGCTCTGCCACAGCGGCTGTTCGCCCTGCGACCAACTGGGCCCGGCCAGCGCCAGCACCGCCAGCGCATATCCGAACGCCCCCGCGCCGACCGCCAGTTGCGAGCGCCGGCCCGGCGCGGCATCGAGCAGGTGCGGCAGCAGGTGCGCGTCGACCGCGCCCTGCCAGACGTTGCGCCGGCGGCGGCCGCGCCACCACCACGCGCCCAGCGGCGGCAGGGCCAGCAGCGCCCACAGCCAGTGCGGGCGCAGGAAGATCAGCGGCGCGAGATGCTCGAACCAGGACGACGGATTCATGCCGGCCTCCGCCGCGGCCACAGGAACGCCAGCAAGGCCAGCGCCAGCGCGCCGGCCAGCGGCACCGGATAGCGCTCGATGCGCGGACGCACCGCCTTGCCTTCGCGCGCGACTGGTTCGAGCCGGTCGATCTCGGCGTAGATGCCGGCCAGCTCGCTGGTGTCGCGGGCGCGGAAGAAGCGCCCGCCGGTTTGTTCGGCGATCCGGCGCAGGGTCGGCTCATCGACTTCGGCCGCGCCGCCCGGCGTGGGCAGACGCACCCCGAACAGGGTCAGGCCGCCGTCGCCGCCGAAGGCGATGGTGTGGATGCGCACGCCTTCGTCGTGGGCGATCTGGGCGCCGCGCATCGGGTCGGGCGGCGCGTTGTTGACGCCGTCGGTAAGCAGGATCAGCACGCGTTCGTGCTCGGGCAACTGGCGCAGGCGCCGCACCGACAGGCCGATGGCTTCGCCGATCGCGGTCTCCTGCCCGGCCAGGCCGACTTCGCTGTTGCCGAGCTGTTCGCGCACGGTGTCGCGGTCCAGGGTCAGCGGCGCCAGCACGTAGGCGCGGCTGCCGAACACCACCAGGCCGACGCGGTCGCCGACGCGGCGGTCGAGGAAGTCGGCCAGCACCGCCTTGGCCGCGGTCAGGCGGTCGACGGTGCGGCGGCCCAGGGTCATGTCCTGTTCGCTCATGCTGCCCGACAGGTCCAGCGCCAGCATCATGCCGCGACCGACCTGCGGCGGCCGGATCGGCTCGCCGAGTTGCTGCGGCCGCGCCGCGGCCACGCACAGCAGCGCCCAGGCCAGCCACAGCAGCCAGCCGGCGCCGCCGCCGCGCAGGCCGC